>JAUNBH010000010.1:0-6395 GCA_030527165.1 Clostridia bacterium | reverse complement strand
GATTCCGACTACTCCGGCGAGGGCATCCCCTTGGATCCTACCACAGCAATAATCGTGATTGTCGTGGTAATCGTGCTTGGCTTGATAACGGGCAGGAAGAGAGTCCGCAAAGGCGCTGCCGCAGCTCCCAATATCGCCGGCGGTGCGGCCACCGTCATGAACAGCGCTGCGCTCGCCGCGCTGAGGGAGAAGGACCCCGGATTCTCCGAGGCCATCCTCTGCGAGAAGCTCGGCAACGTCTATGTGCGCATGCAGGAGAGCTGGGAGCGCAAGGAATTCGACCCCATGCGCCCGTACCTCACGGACGGCCTGTTTAACCAGCTGCGCAATCAGCTGGACGAGTTCATACGCAACGGAACCACCAACCGCGTCGACAATATATGCGTGTTGAGCGTCGTCCTCACGAACTTCGTCTCCACGCCTGAGCTCGACATACTCACCGCGCGGCTCCGCACGCGCATCACAGATTACGTCGTGCGCGACGACACGGGCGAGATAGTCAGCGGCAGCGACGCGCAGGATCTGTTCATGGAGTACGAGTGGACTGTCGTGCGCAAGGCGGGTGTGCTGACCCGCGTGCAGACGGATGAAACCGAGGCCAAGACCTGCCCGCAGTGCGGCGCGCCCTTGGATTTGAACTACTCCTCCAAATGCGATTACTGCGGCAACGTCGTGACCTCGTCCGAGTTCGACTGGGTAGTCTCCGCCATCAGGGGAATATCCAAGCAGACCGTAAACAGATAAGCGCCCGGCTTTAGCGGCGCGACAACGGCAAACTCCCCCTCCCGAGGGGGAGTTTGCCGTCGTCGCGAGAGGGCGGCGTGCGCTTCTCGCCTGCGCGAGAAGCTTCCGTTTGCGGGTGGGTGGGCGGGAGGCGCGCAAGCGCCACAAATCCGCCGCCTAACGGCGGTCGTCAGCGGCGCGGGCGGGAACACGAGCGGTCGGCGTCAAAGCGTGTTCGCGCCGCTCGCCGTCCTTTGCGGGCGCTCGATACACCCGGGGCGGGGCGCGGCCCGCGCGCACGCGCGCCAGCTTGCGCACTGCGTGCGCAAGCTGAAACGGCTCCGCCGTTTCGGCCGCGCCCCGCCCCTCAAAAAAAACTTTCAACAGGCTATTGACTTGGAGCTAACTCAAAGGTGTAGCATTGTATTGAGCCGGACGGCTCACCGACTGCCGAGGGCGCCCGTGCCCCGTAAAACGCCATTATTCAAGGCAGTTTTGGCGCATTGCACGCCCTGAGACGCTCCGATAGAGCGAAAACGAAAGTTGAATTACGCTCTAAGTATAGCGCAGAGCGCAAACGGCGTCCGGACAAACTAAACACAGGAGGTCTGATTATGAAATACGCACAGCTGGGCAACTCTGGTATCGAGATCTCTCGCCTCTGCCTGGGATGTATGAGTTTTGGCGACCCCGCCAGCAAAATGCACGCCTGGACGATAAACCCGAGCGACACCGAGATGATAGTCAAACACGCGCTCGACTTAGGCATCAACTTCTTTGATACCGCCAACGTGTATTCAGCCGGTACCAGCGAGGAATACTTGGGCAGGGCGATCAAGCGCAATGTCGCGCGCGACAAAGTCGTGTTGGCGTCAAAGGTCTACTTCAACGAGGGCAACCTGTCCAAGACGGCAATAGAGCGAGAAATCGACGGAACGCTTGCGCGACTCGGCACCGATTATCTCGATCTCTACATAATCCACCGCTTCGACCGCAACACGCCCATTGAGGAGACCATGGAGGCGCTGGACGGTCTTGTGAGGTCGGGCAGGGTGCGCGCCTTGGGCGCGTCGGCGATGTACGGCTATCAGTTCTACAACGTGCAGATGGTTGCGAGAGACAACGGATTCACCCCCTTCGTATCCATGCAGAATCACTACAATCTGCTCTACCGCAAGGACGAGCGGGAGCTGATACCCATCTGCAGGCAGCAAAACGTTGCGCTCACGCCGTACAGCCCGCTCGCTTCGGGAAGGCTCGCCCGACCGTCCTGGACGGCGGATACCCCGCGCAGCCATACCGACAGGACAGCCGTATCCAAATACGACGGTACGCGCGAGCAGGATTATGCCGTAGTGCTCCGCGTGCGCGAGCTGGCGGACAAGTACGGCGCAAGTATGACGCAGATAGCGCTCGCGTGGCAATTCGCCAAGGGCGTCGCCGCGCCCATAATCGGCGCCACCAAAACCGCCTATTTGGACGATGCGCTGGGCGCGCTGGACGTCGCGCTCTCGAGCGAGGACGTCGCCTTCCTCGAAGAACTCTACGTTCCGCACAGAGTAGTAGGGGCGCTCTGATAACCGTCGGGGCGTTTACACCAAAGAACACCACAGTTTGAAAGGAGCAGTAACTATGAACAATTTCGTCTACGACATCCCGGTGAGGGTCTACTTCGGTGAAAACCAGCTCTCAAATCTCGGGCCGGAGCTCGCGCGCTTTGGGAAGCGGGTGCTCTTGACATACGGCGGCGGCTCCATAAAAAAGAGCGGCCTGTACGACGCCGTGGTCGCGGAGATCAAAGCCGCCGGGCTGGAGCTGTTTGAGCTCTCGGGCATCGCGCCCAATCCGCACATAGCGTCCGTGCGCAGGGGCGCGGAGATATGCAAAGAGGAACACATTGACGTGCTGTTGGCGGTCGGGGGCGGCTCGACGCTTGACGCGACAAAGTTCATGGCCGCCGGCGCGTGCGTTGACTTCGACCCGTGGCTGTTCCTGTCCGAAAACGCGCCCATACGCGACGCGCTGCCGATAGTCACCATACTGACCCTGTCGGCGACGGGCTCCGAAATGGACTCCGGCGGAGTGATAAGCAATCCGGAGACAAAGGACAAGCTCGGCAGGTTAGCGCCTCCCATGCTGCCCAAGGTGTCGTTCCTCGATCCCACCAACACGTACACAGTCAGCCCGTATCAGACTGCGTGCGGCGCGGCGGACATCATGTCGCACATAATCGAGGTCTACTTCACAACGGAGCAGGACCTGCAGCTGCTCGACGGCGTCATGGAGCTGCTCATGCGCACCGTTATCAAGTACACCCCCATAGCAATGCGCGAGCCGGACAACTACGAGGCGCGCGCAAACCTGATGTGGACCAGCTCGTGGGCGATAAACGGCTTCATCAACGGAGGCAAGCGTCACGAGTGGACCTGCCACCCCGTAGAACACGAGCTTTCCGCCATATACGACATAACCCACGGGCTCGGGCTCGCCATACTCACACCGCGCTGGATGGAGTACACGCTGAGCGAGGCGACCGCGCCCAAGTTCTACCAGTTTGGCGTGAACGTGTTCGGCATAGATCCGGCGCTTCCGCAGATGGAGGTAGCCAAAAAGAGCATCGAAATGCTCGGCGATTTCTTCTTCAATACACTCGGCCTCAACCGCACGCTCAGCGAAATCGGTATCGACGAGCGCAACTTCCCGCTGATGGCGGAGAAAGCCTGCAACGGCGGCGAGATTCGCGGGTTCGTCACGTTGACGCCCAAGGATGTCGAGCACATATACCGCATGTGCCTGTAAACCTGAAAAAATATAACCCGGAGGATAGAATAATGACTGAAACAAAGACGCTCGTGGCGTACTTCTCATGCAGCGGCGTGACCAGGGAACTCGCGATGTCACTCGCGCGTGTGACCGGAGGGGATCTGTACGAGATAGAGCCGAGAGAACGCTACACCGCAGCCGACCTCAACTGGAACGACAGGAACTCCCGCAGCTCGCTCGAGATGCGGGATCCCGCCTCGCGTCCCGCCGTGTTCACAACGGTCGCGGACATAGACAAATACAGCGTGGTATTCGTGGGCTTCCCGATCTGGTGGTACACCGCGCCCACAATAATCAAGACGTTTCTAGAGAGCTATGACTTCTCCGGCAAGACGGTAATACCGTTTGCAACCTCCGGCGGCAGCGGCATGGGCAAGACGGATTCCGACCTGCGCCCGTCGTGCTCCGCCGAAACAAAGTGGAAACCCGGCAAGCTGCTCAACAGGGCGACGGATGCGCAGTTGCGCGCATGGGTTGCCTCAATGAACCTGTGAGCCGGTATGACGCCGCAAAATACGCCGCCCCGAACGGGCGGCGGCGAGAGGAGCGCGTGCAACATGACTATTAAGGAAGTCGCCGAGCGCTACGGCATATCGCCGGACGCCCTGCGCTATTACGAGCGAGTGGGCATGATACCGCCCGTTACGCGCACATCAGGCGGCATACGCAACTACCAGGAGTCCGATATCAGGTGGCTGGAGCTCGCGCTCTGCATGCGAAGCGCGGGCCTGCCCGTAGAGGTCATGGCGGAGTACCTGAGGCTTTACCGGCAGGGCGACGCTACCATACCCGCGCGGCTGGAGCTGCTGACGCGACAGCGAGAAGCGCTGCTCGCGCAGCGCAAGCGGCTCGAGGAGACTCTCGACCGCCTTAACTACAAGATAGCGCGCTACGAGATAGCCGTGGAGACCGGCGCTCTCACCTGGGAGGACTGACACAAGGGCCACATACCGGCGCAGATGTGTTATCATGGGGGGCGGGGGCGCGGGGGCGCATGCGCGCCCGGGCTTGCGCACCGCAGTGCGCAAGCGGAAACGGCTTTGCCGTTTCCACCGCGCCCCCGCCCCTCGCGCAGAGATAAAACGCCGCGTTTGGGGCCAAATACTGCGCCGCAAAGCTGATGAAGACCGCCAGCTCGTCCGGCGCGATGCGAAAAATACATCATGTGAGGCGCACTGTGGAACTACACGAATTCTTCCGTCTGCACCCAAAAGCCGCCATAGCCTTTTCCGGCGGCGTGGACTCGGCGTACCTGCTGTACGCCGCCCTTGCCTGCGGCGCGCAGGTGCGGGCGTATTACGTCAAATCCGCGTTTCAACCCCGATTCGAGCTCGAGGACGCCCGGCGCGTCGCAGAGCTGCTGCACGCCGACATGACGGTCGTCGAAGCCGACGTGCTCGATTGTCCGCAGATAGCCGCCAACACGCCGGAGCGCTGCTATCACTGCAAGCGGCGCATATTTGCGGCCATAGCCGAGCGGGCGGCAAAGGACGGCTTTGAGACGCTGCTCGACGGGACCAACGCCACCGACGAATATGCGGATCGCCCGGGAATGCGGGCGCTCGCAGAGCTCGCGGTGCTGTCGCCGCTGAGGCTGTGCGGCATCTCCAAGGACGAGGTGCGCCGCCTGTCGCGGCAGGCGGGACTGTTCACCTGGAACAAGCCCGCCTACGCCTGCCTCGCAACGCGAATTGCGACGGGGGAGGCCATCACCCCGGACAAGCTCGAGCGGACGGAGCGCGCGGAGGAGTTCATGTCCTCCCTGGGCTTCACGGACTTCCGCGTGCGCATGGCGGGCGACATGGCGAAGCTGCAGGTGCCCGCGCCTCAGCTTGAAGCGGTTCTGGAGCGCAGGCGCGACATACTGCGGGAATTGAAACAGTACTACGGCGCAGTTGCGCTTGATTTGGAGGTGCGCGATGAATAATCAGGTCAGAAGGACGCTTGAGGAGGTGCGCGACGGTCGACTATCGGTCGACGATGCCTTGCTCATGCTCAAGACCGCGCCGTTTGAGGACATGGGCTTCGCCAAGGTCGACCTGCACCGCACGCTGCGCCAGGGCGTCGCCGAGGTAGTCTACGGGGCGGGCAAGACGCCCGAACAGATAATCGGAATAGTCAACGCGCTGCACAAGAGCGACGACGGCGCGGTGCTCATTACGCGGCTTTCCCCGGAAGCCGCCTCGGAGGTGGCGCGCAATTGCGCCCTGCATTACCGCTCCGAAGCTAAAATAGGCATTGTAGGCACGCCGCCCAAGCCGGACGGCATAGGACGGATAGTCGTCGCGACGGGAGGCACGAGCGACATTCCCGTGGCGGAAGAGGCGGCGGTCACGGCAGAGGTGTTGGGCAACGAAGTCACACGGCTCTACGACGTGGGCGTCGCCGGGCTCCACAGGACGCTCGCACACCTCGACGACATAATGAGCGCAAGCGTTATCATAGCCATAGCGGGCATGGAGGGCGCCCTTGCGAGCGTCATTGGCGGGCTCGCGGATTGCCCGGTGATAGCCGTCCCCACGAGTGTGGGTTACGGCGCCGCGTTCGGCGGGCTTGCCGCACTGCTGTCCATGCTCAACTCATGCGCCAGCGGCGTAGCCGTGGTCAACATAGACAACGGCTTTGGCGCCGGATACATGGCGAGTCTTATCAATCACATGGAGGCTAAAGCAAAATGAAGACCCTCTACTTAGAGTGCGCGATGGGGGCGGCCGGCGACATGCTCGCGGCGGCGCTGCTCGAACTGCTCCCCGACCCGGCGGCGTTTCTGTCAGAGCTCAACGGCATTGGCATACCCGGGGTACATGTAGCCTGCGAGCGCACCGCCAAGTGCGGTATTGTCGGTACTC
>JAUNBH010000059.1 GCA_030527165.1 Clostridia bacterium | reverse complement strand
ACGCGCTCGCTCCGGAGCTGAACGATGCCGGCGTCGTGCGAATAGTGCGCGGCCGGCACCCGCTGCTGCCCAAGGGTGAAGCCGTTCCGGTGGACATATGGCTCGGGGACGACTTCAGGACGCTCATAATCACGGGGCCGAACACGGGCGGAAAGACCGTAACGCTCAAGACAGTGGGACTGTTCACGCTGATGGCGCAGTCCGGACTGTTCATACCTGCTTCCGCCGGCACGCGCATATCGGTGTTCGAGCAGGTGTATGCGGACATAGGCGACGAGCAGTCCATAGAGCAGTCGCTCTCCACTTTCTCCTCGCACATGACGCGCATAGTGGCTATACTCAATGGCGCGGGCGAGAAATCGCTCGTGCTGCTGGACGAACTGGGTGCGGGCACTGACCCCGTGGAGGGCGCTGCGCTCGCCATGAGCATACTCGAGGCGCTGCACGCGCGCTCGGCGGTGACGCTTGCGACCACGCATTACAGCGAGATAAAGGCTTTTGCACTGTCGCGCGAAGGCATGGAGAACGCCTCCATGGAGTTCGACATAGAGAAGCTCGAGCCCACGTTCAGGCTGTTTGTGGGCATTCCGGGCAAGTCCAACGCATTTGAGATTTCAAGGCGGCTTGGGCTGGATGGCGCGGTCATAGAGCGGGCGCGCACATTCCTCAAGCAGGAGGATATACGCTTTGAGGACATAATATCCAGCGCAGAGTCGCAGCGGCGCATAGCGGAGCGCGAGCGGGAGCTCGCCAGGCAGGCGCGCGACGAGTTGGAGAAGCTGCGCGCGCAGGCGGAGGAAGAGCGCAGAAAGCTCGCGGACAGCCGGAGAACGTATCAGCAGCGGGCGCGGGATGAGATGAAGCGCTCCGTTGAGGAGGCGCGCAGGGAGCTTGAGCGGCAGATAGCGCGCGTGCGCAGTATGACCGATGTGGACAGGAGTGACGCGGACCGGGTAATACAGTCCGCACGGGACGAGGTGCGGCGCATAGAGCGCTCTATACCCGAAGTGGAGGAGCCGGCGCCGGTCTCAGCCGGAGACGCGCCTAAATCGGTCAAGCTGGGGGACGAGGTGCGGGTGCTTAGCATAGACAAGCACGGTACTGTGCTCTACTACGACGGCAAGGGCGAAGCGCTCGTGCAGGTGGGCATAATGCGCATAACCGCGCGGTTGGATGACCTGCGGCTGGAGGGCGGGCAGGACGCCGGGCGCGATGGGGGCAAGATAGATGTCAACAGGGAACCGGTGGGGCTCTCGCTCGACATACGCGGCAAGACGGTGGACGAGGCGGAAGTGGAGATAGAGCGCTACCTCGAGGCCGCGACGATGCACCGCTTGCAGGAAGTGGTCATAATACACGGCAAGGGTACCGGCGCGCTCAGAGCGGGCGTGCATGCGTACCTCAAGGGGCATAGGCTGGTCAAGTCGTACAGGATGGGCGCGTACGGCGAGGGAGATGCGGGCGTGACATCGGTCACGCTGAGGGAGTTCGGCAAGTAGCGCGCCGCGATTAGTCCCCCACCCACCCGCCCTTAAAGGAAGCTTCGCGCCTGCGGCGCGAAGCCTGCGGCGCAATTGACAACGAAATGGCGTTGAACTATACTTAAGGGAAACATTCGTGCGAACGAAAGAGAGGTACGCAGATGGACATGAAAGGTAAGCTCGCCCGCGCGCTGGCTGGCATAACGGGCGCGGACGCCGCGGAGCTGTGCGAGTGGATGGAGGCGCCAAAGCGGCGCGAGCTGGGCGATTACGCGTTTCCCTGCTTCAGGCTTGCGCGCACATTGAAGCAGGCGCCCGCCGCGATAGCGGAAGAGCTCGCGCGGGCGGTTGCGCTGCCGGACGGCATAAGCCGCGCCGAAGCGGCGGGGGGCTACCTCAACTTCTTCGTGGATAGGCAGAGCTTTGCGAGAGACGTGCTGTCGCGCGCGCTGGACGAGCGGGAGCAGTACGGGCGTTCGACCGAGGGCGCGGGCAAGACGGTCTGCGTGGAGTACTCGTCAATCAACATAGCCAAGCCCATGCACATAGGCCACCTGAGCACCACGGTGCTGGGCAATTCGCTCAAGCGCATATACGACAGGCTGGGCTACGATACCGTCAGCATAAACCACCTGGGGGACTGGGGTACGCAGTTCGGCAAGATGATTGCGGCATACAAGCACTGGGGCGCGCCGGAGCTGCTCGAAACCGGCGGCGTGCGCGACCTGGTCGCGCTCTACATACGCTTTCACGCCGAAGCGGAAGCGGAGCCCTCGCTGGACGACGAGGCCCGCGCATGGTTTAGAAAGATAGAACAGCATGACGAGGAAGCGTGGGCGCTCTTCCAGCGGTTCAAGGAAATCACCATGAAGGAGGCGGATCGCGTTTACGCGCTGCTCGGCGTGGAGTTCGACAGCTACGCGGGCGAGAACTTTTACGAGGATAAGATGCAGCCCGTGATAGACGAGATAAGGGCGAAGGGCCTGGCCACCGTGGACGGCGGCGCGCTGATAGTCGACTTGTCCGAGTACGATATGCCGCCCTGCATAATACTCAAGAGCGACGGCGGAACGATATACGCCACGCGCGACTTGGCGGCGGCGTGTTACAGGAAGGCTACATATGACTTCCACAAGCTGTTGTACGTCGTGGCATACCAGCAGAACCTGCACTTTAGGCAGATATTCAAGGTGCTGGAGCTCATGGGGCACGATTGGGTCAAGGACTGTGTGCACGTCAATTTCGGCATGGTCTCCATAGAGGATGGGTCGCTCTCCACGCGCAAGGGCAACGTAGTGTATCTCGACGATGTGCTGCACGCCGCGATAGAGAAGACGCGCGCGGTCATCGAGGAGAAGAGCCCGGATTTGGAGGACAAGGACGAGGTGGCGCGCCAGGTTGGCGTGGGCGCCGTCGTGTGGGGCACGCTGTACAATTCGCGCATAAAGGACATAGTTTTCTCCTATGCAAAGGCGCTCAATTTTGACGGCGAGACGGGGCCGTACGCGCAGTACACCTACGCGCGCTGCTGCTCTGTGTTGAGGAAGGCGAGCGGTTATGACCTGTGCGCAGCCGATATGTCGGCGCTCGAGGACGAGTTCTCCGGCGCGCTCATACGGGCTATACACGAGTTCCCCGAAGTAGTGCGCGAGGCCGCGGAGAAGTACGAGCCGTACCTGGTAGCGCGCGCCGTCATCGCAATATGCGCGGCGTTCAACCGCTTTTACTACGAGCACAGGATAATGGAAGACGACCCCGCCGTGCGAAACGCGAGGCTCGCCCTCACCGACGCGGCGAAGTGCGCCGTGGGCGCGGGTCTCAGCCTGCTGGGCATAGAGACGCCTGAAAGGATGTAGCATGATAGACATAAAGCTCATTAGGACGAATCCCGAACTCGTGCGCGAGAACATCAGGCGCAAGTTCCAGCACGACAAGCTGCCCCTGGTTGACGAGGTGGCGGCGCTGGATCGCGAGTTCCGCGAGGCGAATCAGCGCTGCGATTATCTGAGAAACCAGCGCAACGTCATAAGCAAGCAGATAGGCGGCATGATGGCGCGGGGCGACCGCCAGGCGGCGGAGGAGGCGAAAAAGAGCGTGCGCGACATGGCGGACGAGATGGCGGCGCTCGAGGCGCGCGAGGAAACGCTCTCCGCTCAAATACGCGAGCGGATGCTCATCATCCCCAACATAATAGACGACAGCGTGCCGATGGGCCGCGACGACAGCGAGAACGTGGAGCTGGAGCGCTATGGCGAGCCCGCGATACCCGATTTCGAGATTCCGTACCATGTGGACATCATGGAGCGGCTCGGCGGCGTGGAGCTCGACGCGGCGCGCAAGGTCAGCGGAAACGGCTTCTACTACCTGTGCGGCGACATAGCCCTGCTGCAGTCGGCGCTGCTGTCATATGCGCGCGACTTCATGGTGGACAGAGGCTTTACATATTACATCCCGCCCGTGCTGATACGCTCCGGCGTGGTGACGGGCGTTATGAGCTTCTCCGAGATGGAGAACATGATGTACAAAATTGAGGGCGAGGATCTCTACCTGGTGGGCACGAGCGAGCACTCCATGATAGGCAAGTTCATAGACACCATAATAGACGAACACGAGCTCCCCAAGAAGCTGACCAGCTATTCCGCGTGTTTCCGCAAGGAAGTGGGCGCGCACGGAATAGAGGAGCGCGGCGTGTACAGGGTGCACCAGTTCGAAAAGCAGGAGATGGTCGCCGTGTGCCGACCTCAGGAGAGCGCGGCGCTGTTTGAGGAGATGCTCTCCAACACCGTGAGCTTTTTCCGCTCGCTGGATATACCGGTAAGGACGATAGAGTGCTGCTCCGGGGATCTCGCAGACCTCAAAGTAAAGAGCGTCGACGTGGAGGCGTGGTCGCCGAGGCAGGGCAAGTACTTTGAAGTCGGGAGCTGCTCGAACCTGTCGGACGCTCAGGCGAGGCGGCTCGCGATACGCGTGAGGGGCGCCAAGGGCAATTATCTGCCGCACACTTTGAATAACACGGTAGTCGCTCCGCCCAGGATGCTCATAGCGTTTTTGGAGAACAATCTCAATGAGGACGGCAGCGTGAGGGTGCCCGACGCGCTCGTGCCGTACATGCGCAAGCGCGCAATAAAATGAGGAGTGTGAAGCGGCAATGAAGTCTGTCGGCATTATCGGCCTGGGCCTGTACGGGCGCTCCGTGCTGGAGACGCTCATATCATACGGCGGGTTCAGCGTATCCGCGTATGACAACCATATGGAAAAGCTCTCGAGCGTTGCGCACCTCTGTGTTGACACGAAGTGCGTCGACGCCTCCACGGAGGAGGGCATGGACAGTATACCCGTCGAGATGTTTGACTGCGTGGTAGTCGCCATAGGTACGGACATCAAGGCGTCGCTGTTTGCCACCATGATGTGCAGGGAGCGCGGCGCAAAGCGGCTCATCGCCAAGGCCACGGACAGGAAGCACGCGCGCCTGCTGTCGCTCTCCGGCGCCGACATGGTGATAAGCCCGGAGGTCGAGAGCGGCAGGCTGCTCGCCAAGGCGATACAGTGCAACAATCACGACGTGGTAGAGCTGTTTACCTCCGGCGGCAACGTGGAGATAGCCGCCATAACCGTTCCGCGCGAGTGGGAGGGTAAGACCATAATCCAGGTCGACGTGAGAAAGCGGTATGACGTCAACATAATCGCCACGCGCGACCGTGACGGCGCGCTGTCACTGGCGGACACGTCTGTGCCGCTGAGCCCGGAGGAGACGCTGGTGCTCATTGCGCAGCGCGCGGAGATGGAGCGCTTTCTCAAGCGATATGCACCAAGATAGTGCTCATGGTCGATAAAGAAGCGGAACACAAACAAGACAGCCGCCCCGCGCTATTCCATATAGCATGGGACGGTCAAGAGCCGGGAAAAAACAGGCAAAAAACGGACTCTTGCGAAAACATAGCCGCAAAAATAGCAAAACAGGCGGCAGCCGTCAACCGTTAAGAAGAATAGCTTGCGCCATAGTTGACAGCCGCGCCAGTTTTGATTATTGGATGACAAGGCGGGCAAGACACGAGAACGCTTACCCGCCTCAAACATGGAAATCAACTATTGTTATGTATCACGGTAGCTATTATTTGCTGTAATGATTCCTTGGATAAGTCATGCTTCTGAACCTCTTGACGCCGGATTTCCTTGCATTCGAGTATAGTTGCCATGTAGTCGCATGCATCTTCGTGAAATTCCACTTTAACAACAGCATATCCCTTGTATGTGTCATTTTGCTTGATAAAACTTCGATAAAAGCCTTTGTCCCTTCCCGATGAGAAACCGCATCGGGTGCCGAGGCTGAGAAGCATTCCCAGTAAGCATAACCAGAGCCCTCAATCATGAGATCGGCAACACGTTGAGTCTCACCATCTCCCTGTAACACAAGGAAGCTTCCATATCAAAACTCATAATATCAACGCATGGTGATCCACTACAGTTTATGATAGTCCATGTTGTTGTACCAGCAAACACATCTCCACAACCGGAACAAATGCTGGCATGCTCATAATAGTGTTCAGTGCCAGAATGATAATTGTACCCCGTATAGGACGTCGAATAACTGTGTGATAATAGCGCATTTTCATTGAAAGTTCGATGAGATGGAGCGTCCGGCAAAAAAGTCGTTGACAAACCGCGAGTCGGCATGTAAAATACTGTCTGCATGCTCCGTTCGTCTAGTGGCCGAGGACGTCGCCCTCTCACGGCGAAAACAGGGGTTCGACTCCCCTACGGGGTGCCACGTCGCCGCGGACTACGCTCAGTTCGTGGCGATTTTCTTTTGCTTCGCACAGAAAACGCCTCTCCTCCGCTCCGTCGCGGCTCCTTATCCGCAAAAAGTCACGCTCGGCTCGCCTGCTCGCTTGCAAGCGCGCTC
>JAUNBH010000058.1:5023-6444 GCA_030527165.1 Clostridia bacterium | reverse complement strand
AGTGTGGGCTCGAGTGTGGGGTCGGCGTTAAGACAGCCCGCAACCGGAAGCGCCAACGCAAGGCAGAGCAGCAGGGATAGCAGCAGCTTTGTCGGATGTTTCATATCTATTGTCCTCCTGATGTTTTTGGGGGTTGCGGATTATTCGTAGTACCGGCAAACACGGCAAAACCGTGTTGCAGAGTTAGCAATGACATCATCGGGATCATCGGGCATCGAATACGGCAGCTTTTTCATAAGCCCTCCTTATATGATTTATACTCAACTCCACTCCGGCCGCTTATGCGCCCATAGGGCGCGCAGCGCGCCATTGCGAGGTCTGTCTGGGAAATCACACGTGGAGCCGAACCGCATCCGTATCGCAGACGCGGCTTCCGCAACAGAAATAACCGTTACGCCTCAACGCACTTGCCGACACACTTGCTGCAACGCGCAGCTAACTCGAACTATATATACACTATATAATAGTCTCTGCAATCTGTCAACGCTTTTTTATGTAAGCTTACAATGCGGCTTGGGCGCACGGGAGCAGGGGGACGGCAAACGGGAGCGGGCATATGCAAGCCCGGCCGCGCCTTGCCGCAAAAGGGCGCTCCCTATGTCGGGAGCGCCCTCGCAGAGCCGTGGTCAAATCGATGGCCGCGCCCTCTTAGCGCAGCAGTTCCTCCATCTCGCATATCAGCTCGCCGAACAACTTGAGCGCATCCTCGACGGGCTGGGCGGTGGTCATATCGACGCCGGCTATCTTGAGCAGCGATATCGGGTCCTGACTGCCGCCGGAGCTTAGGAAGCGCAGGTACGCGTCTACGGCGCCCTGCCCCTCCGACAGTATCTTGTTCGCTATGGCGACGGCCGCGGAGAAACCGGTCGCGTACTGGAATACGTAGAAGTTGTAGAAGAAATGCGGTATACGCGCCCACTCGTACGCTATCTCGCGGTCGACGGTTATGGCGTCGCCGTAGTACTTGCAGTTTAGCTCGTAGTACGCCTTGCTGAGCGCGTCGGCGGTGAGGCTGTCACCGCGCTCCGCCATGCTGTTCATCATCATCTCGAACTCGGCGAACATCGTCTGCCTGTACAGCGTCGTCCTGAACTGCTCCATGAAGTGGTTGATGAGGTACGCGCGCTCGCGCTTGTCCTGCGTCTTGGCGAGCAAATGCCTCATCAGCAGCACTTCGTTGCACGTCGAGGCGACTTCCGCGACGAATATGACATAGTGCGCGTTGATGGGCGGCTGATGCTTGCGCGAGAAGTACGAGTGCAGCGCATGGCCCATCTCGTGCGCGAGCGTAAACTGATTGTCCAGCGTGTCCTGATAGTTCATGAGCACGAAGGGATGCGGGTCCCCGCCCGCGGAGTACGCGCCGCTGCGCTTGCCCTCGTTCTCGTATATATCTATCCAGCGGTTCTCGAAGCCCTCGC
>JAUNBH010000058.1:0-5013 GCA_030527165.1 Clostridia bacterium | reverse complement strand
GCAAGGTACTCCTCGCCGAGCGGCGCCAAGCCCTCAAGACAGGTCTTGACCGCGCTTTCAAACGGTATCGCCTCGTCCACGCCCTCGACTATCGGGGTGTAGATGTCGTACATGTGCAGCTCGTCGACGTTCATGAGCTTCTTGCGCAGCGCGATGTACCTGTGCAGGTAGTGCATGTTGTCGTTGACCGCCTTTATGAGGTTGTGGTAAACGGACGTCGGCACCTCCGTCCTGTCGAGGGAGGCGGCCATGGTGTTCTCGTAGCCGCGCGCCCGCGCGAAGAACATCAGCGACTTGACCTGCGCGTCGAGGAAGGCGGCGGTGGTGTTTTTGAAGCTCTCGAATGTGTTGTACAGCGCCGTAAACGCGGACTTGCGCAGCACCGGGTCCGGACTCTCGAGCAGCGGTATGAAGGAGCCCTGCGTCACGGGGTACTCCTTGCCCTCCGCGTCCGTGGCGTTGGGGAATTTGAGGTCGGCGTTTCTGAATACCGAGCCTATGTCCCCGGGAGAGGACGCCATCTCGCCCGCGGCGGCGAGCAGCGCCTCCTCGGCGTCAGAGAGCGTGTGCTCCCTGCGGCGCATTATCTTGGAGATGTAGCGCTCGTAGGTGCGCAGGCGCGGCTCCTCGTCCATAAACGCCGCGAGCTTCTCCTCGCCGAGCGCAAGCAGCTCCGGCACGACGTAGGCGGAGGCGCTGTCTATGTTGACGTCCAGCGTCATTATCTTGCCTACCATGTCGCGGTAGAAGCTGTCCCCGGTGTCCTCGTCGCTCTTGCGCATGGCGTAGTTGGCGAGCAGGCTTATGCGGCGCATTATCTCATCGCTCTGCTCGAGGTATTCAAGCAGCGTAGCGGAGCTCTCGCCCAGCCGGCCCTTGTACGCCTTCAGGAGCGCGGGAATGCCCTGGCACGCGGCGAGCTCCTCGAACCACTTCTCGTCGCTCGGGAATATGTCCTCGGTCGCCCAGGTGTGCTCTTTCTTGACTTCGCTGCGCTTCGGCAGCGCCTTGATCTTTGCCATGTTTCATGTCCTCCGGATGTTTGTACTGTGGTTAGATTATACCACATGCTGCGCGCAGAGCAAGCGGCGCGCTCAATATTTGCGGCAAGCCGCCCCCACCCGCCCGCCCTTAAAAGGTAGCTTCCCGCGCGCGGGAAGCGGGGAGGCGCGGCCCGAACGGCGGAGCCGTTTGGGGCGTGCGCACGGAGTGCGCACGCCGGCGCGCGAATGCGCGCCGGCCGCGCCCCGCCCCGGGCGAATAGCGCGGATTGGGCGGGCGGTATTGCAAAAACGCGGCATATGGGAGATAATTGGGCCAGGAAAAACGCGGAGGCGATATGGAGGACACGATATTTGCGCCGGCTACACCCTTCGGCGGTGCGATAGCGATAGTGCGCATAAGCGGCGGGGAGACGCGGCGAATAGTGCGCGAGCTGTTCTCGCGCGAGCTGACGCACGGCCGCATGACGCACGGCGCGCTGGGCTTGGACGAGCCGCTGGACGACTGCATGGCGGTATTTTTCCGCGCACCCGCGAGCTACACGGGCGAGGACATGGCGGAATTCTACCTGCACGGCTCGCCCGCAGTAGGGCAGGCATGCATGGAGCTGCTCTCGCGCTGTGGGGCGCGCGCCGCGGAGCCGGGCGAGTTTACGAAGCGCGCGTTCGTCAACGGCAAGCTCAAGCTGGCGGAAGCCGAGGCGGTGATGGACCTCGTTCAGGCGAAGTCGCAGCTGAGCGCGCGGGAGGCGCTGCTGCAGCTGTCGGGCGCCGTCGGGCGCGAAACCGCCGACATAGAGGAGGCGCTTACGGTCGCGCTGGCGGGTGTTTCCGCCGCCATGGACTACCCGGACGAGCTGGAGGAGGACGTTTTCAGCGCGCTGCCTCAGCTTTTGCGGGAGTGCTACGACAGGCTGTGCGCGCTAAAGGAGGCGGGTATGCGCCGCCGCGTACTGCGGGAGGGCGCGCGCGTGGTAATAGTGGGAAGGCCCAACGCGGGCAAGTCGTCTTTGCTCAACGCGCTCACGGGCGCAGACCTGGCTATTGTCACCGAAGTCGCGGGCACAACGCGCGACACCATAGAGGAACAGACTGTGATGCGGGGAGTTCCGGTGCGACTGGTGGACACTGCAGGCATACGGCGCTCCGAGGACAGCGTGGAGCGCTTGGGCGTGGAGCGCGCGATGCGGGAAGCGCTGCGCGCGGATGTGCTGCTCGTAGCCATAGACGCATGCCGCCCCTGGGACGAAGGGTATGCGGAGCTGCTCGAATTGTCGCCCGACGCGGCCAAACTCGCGGTTCTCTGCAAGTGCGACTTGGAGCGCGCGCTCGACGCGGCGGACGTCACCGCGCGCACGGGTTTGCGCTGCCTGTGCGTAAGCGCGCTGACCGGCGAGGGCTTGGACGAACTCCGGCGCGCTGTCGCAGAGCTCGTAACTCCCGCGGGAAGCGACGTTCACATCACCAATATGCGCCATATCGAAGCGGTTGCCGCCGCCGCCGCGTGCCTCGAGGGCTCGTGGGGGCAGCGCGACTGGGACTGCGTGGCGACGGACATGCGCGAGGCGCTGCGCGAACTCGCCCGCATAAGCGGGCGGGAGGTCGACGCGAGCGTCATAGACGCCATATTCAGCCGGTTCTGCGTCGGCAAGTAGCTCAGACGCGTCCGGCCGCGCGGTTTTACTCAGTTTTTACAGTGTTTATACCGCAGCTTGATTGCCGGCGGTGCATTACTCGCCAAGATGTGATACCATCTATGCGCGATGATTATAAAAAATGTTGGACGGTAAGGCATGGATTTCTTTGATTTGTTGACCATGGTGGGCGGTTTGGCGCTGACGCTGTACGGTATGCAGTGCATGAGCGGCGGTTTGGAGCGGCTTTCGGGCGGCACATTGGAGCGCGCCCTGAGCAAGGCGACGGATAACCGCTTCATGGGTGTGCTCTTGGGCATGGGCGTGACGGCGCTCATACAGAGCTCTTCGTCGACCACCGTAATGCTCGTGGGCTTTGTAAACTCCGGCCTGATGCAGCTTCGCAACGCGGTGGGCGTGATAATGGGCTCCAACATAGGCACCACGATAACCTCGTGGCTGCTGTCGCTCACGGCAATCGAGGGGGATTCGTTCTTCCTGACAATGCTCAAGCCCTCGTCATTCGCGCCGGTGGTCGCGATCATCGGCGTGGCCATGATGCTGTTTTCAAACAAGGACAAGCGCAAATCCACGGGTTCGACGCTCGTCGGCTTCGGCGTACTCATGATTGGAATGACCATGATGGGCGATGCGGTAAAGCCGCTGGCGGACGACCCGAATTTCGCCACTCTGTTCACTATGTTTGAGAACCCTGTGTTGGGCGTGCTGGTGGGCACCGTGTTCACGGGCATAATCCAGAGCTCCGCCGCGGCGGTGGGCATACTGCAGGCGCTCGCACTGACCGGAGGCATAACGTATGGAGCGGCGATACCGATAGTGCTCGGCACGAACATTGGCACCTGCGTCACCGCGCTCATATCCTGCGTGGGCGCAAACAAGAATGCCAAGCGCACGGCGGTCGTACACGTCTGCTTCAACGCCATAGGCACCATCGTGTTCCTCTGCATATTCTACTTGCTCAATGCAGTGATTGGCTTCGATTTCATATCGCAGCCGCTCGACCCCGCCAACATCGCCATAGTGCACACCATATTCAACTTGTCCGCGACGGCGTTCTTCCTGCCGCTGACCGACGTGCTCGTAAAGGTTGCCACGTTCCTCGTGCCCGACAAGAAGCAGGTGGAGGAGACCAACCCGCTGGACGAGCGCTTCCTCAACAACCCCGCAATAGCGCTTGAGCAGTGCCGCCGCATGACCGACGCCATGGCGCGCGCCGCGCAGACGTCCATATACACGGCGCTCGGCTGCCTGAGCAAGTATTCCGCCGCCGATGCGGACAAGGTGCGCCAATGTGAGACGCTGCTCGACAAGTGTGAGGACGAGCTGGGCACATACATGGTCAAGCTGTCTTCGCGCGAGCTCTCGGAGGCGGAGAGCCATGAGATCAGCAAGCTGCTCCACGTGATAGGCGATTTTGAGCGGATCGGCGACCACGCGGAGAACATACTCAACTCCGCCAAGGAGATGTACCAGAAGAATCTCGCCTTCTCCGAAAAGGCGCAGCTGGAGCTGAGGGTGCTCATAGATGCGCTGCGCGAGATACTGGACATGACGCTCACCGCTTTCATCAACGACGACGTGGAGCTCGCGAAGCGGGTCGAGCCGCTCGAGGACGTCATAGACGTGCTGCAGTCAGAGATACGCTCCCGGCATATCCGCAGGCTGCAGGAGGGCCGCTGCACGATAAGCCTCGGCTTCGTGCTCTCCGACCTCGTGACCAATATGGAGCGCGTGAGCGACCACTGCTCCAATGTCGCGGTGTGCCTTATCGAAATCGCTCACGCTTCGTTTGACACGCACAGCTACCTCAACACCGTCAAGGAGACCGACCAGGGGCAGTACCACGCGCTGTACAGCGAATACTCTCAGAAGTTCCTGCTGCCGTAATCACAGGTTTCACATACAGGCGTCTATGCCGTCCCACGCAAAGGGGCGGCTTTTTCGCGGGCTTGCGGCGGGGGGCGCGGCCTGCGCGCTTGCGCGCGCCGGCTTGCGCACCGCGGTGCGCAAGCTCAAACGGCTCCGCCGTTTGGGCCGCGCCCCGCTTCCCGCACGGCGGGAAGCGTACCTTGCGGGCGGGTGGGTGGGAGGCGCGCACGCGCCACAAATCCCCGCGCCGCCGCCCGAGCGCACATTTCGTGCAAAATCACCCTCGGGATGATGACACGGGCGCACGGCCTCTGGTACGCTTTAGCTGTACCGTGCTGCGATGCACAAATAAGTATCTGGAGGCGATTTTGATGAAACGAATTGTTGCGATGGCGCTCGCGCTCATGATGGCGCTTTCACTCACTGCGTGCATAGGGAACCTGCCGTTCTTCGGCGATCAGGATTCCGACCCCGACTACGACGACCCC
>JAUNBH010000057.1 GCA_030527165.1 Clostridia bacterium | reverse complement strand
GAGCACCTGACTCTTAATCAGGGTGTCCAGGGTTCGAGCCCCTGAGGGTGTACCAATATTGCGGGAGTAGCTCATTCGGTAGAGCGCCGCCTTGCCAAGGCGGAGGTGGCGGGTTCGAGCCCCGTCTCCCGCTCCAGCAGCTGCCAAAGCAGCATGATAGTTAAATGCGCACCCTTAGCTCAGTTGGTAGAGCACCTGACTCTTAATCAGGGTGTCCAGGGTTCGAGCCCCTGAGGGTGTACCATCGGCTCTTTGTGAGGGCCGCAAAAATCCGGACAAAGTCCGGATTTTTGCGTTTTGCCCGCGCATTGCTCCGGCTTTGTGCAGATTATTTCCCCACCCACCCGCCCTTTTAAGGTAGCTTCCCGCCATACGGCGGGAAGCGCACTGACGCAAAAGAAATGGGAGGCAGCCAAGGCTGCCTCCCCGGTGGGGAGGGAAAGACTCAAACCACGTTGAGCTTTTTCGTGAGCAGGTGCCTGGTGACCAAGAAGCCTGCCACGAGGAGTATGACGTTGATTAACAGCGCGATGAGCATCTCTATATTTATCAGCGTCGCGGACGCACTGAGCACGAGGCCGTCGTCTATATCAATTACCACGTCATACGCTTGTGCAACTGTTACAAGCATGGACGCCACGCCCGTTATGGACTGTATGACCGTCATAATGCCTATGTACAACGCAACCGCAACCAGAATGGGATGCTTGTTTGATATCCTGTGGCCGGCGGCGATGCATGTATACATGAACATCAGCCCACTCATAGGCGCTATCAAACAATAAATGATGAGTATGGGCAGCGTGGAGGAGATTATGCTGCCAAACTCCTGCGGCAACTCAGCACCCGAAATCGCGCCGGCGAATTCTGCGGGTATATCAACAATCAACAGCATTATGCCCATGAACAGCAAGAGGGCAATTATCTCTGCAACCGCGGCAATAAGCGCCCAAATGTAACCGGAGATCCCCTTGGAGACGAGATGATCCGTCCCCGTGACGGGCAAGGTGAAGGACAGGTACGCCTCATCGGTGAACAGGTTAGTATAGAACCTGCCGACGATTATGACCATAACGGCGACTGCCGCACCGCCTATGCCGAACGCTGCTATGAGCATTGATATCGTCATGCCGATAATAGCCAATGGGGTACTTGCGGGGTTGGCGGTGGTTCCGACGATGTCTGTGAACGAATGAATCGATAGGCCCATGAGTGCACCGGCCAATACGCCTATGCCGATTATCGCGACAACGAGCGGAAGTATAGTGCGGGACAGATAGCGCATATCGTGCTTAATAAGTTTGCCTAACATCTGAAAACCTCCCTAAACAGTTCGTCAATCGATTTCGAGTTAGTCTGACGCGCGTTATCGACGGTATCGTATGCCACAATGGACCCATTCTGAAGGAATATGAACTCGTCAAGTATCCTCTCGATGTCGTATATTAGATGAGTCGATATGATAAGCGTCGCATCTGCGTGAAAGTTTGACAGCATGGTGTCGAGTATGTAGTCGCGGGCAGCGGGGTCTACTCCCGCAATGGGCTCGTCGAGCAGGTAAAGCTGCGCTTTTCTCGCCATGACGAGAATCAGCTGCACCTTTTCCTTGGTGCCCTTGGAGAGCGTCTTCATGCGGGCGTTCAGCGGGATGTCGAGCTTCGCAAGCATGCTTGCGGCGGCGTTGTCGTCGAAATCCGCATAGAAGTCATTGAACAGCTCCAACGCATCCGAAACGCTGAGGGCGGAGTTAAGGTAGGTTTTCTCGGGCAGAAAGGAGACCATGCTCTTGCTCTCCGGCCCTATGGGATGACCGCCGATGCGTATGGAGCCCTGCGTCGGCACGAGCAACCCTGCGGCGAGCTTCATAAACGTCGTCTTGCCGCTGCCATTGGGGCCGAGCAGCCCAATGATCCTGCCGTTTGGTATGGACAGGTTGATGTCGCGCAACGCCATGGTGCCGCCATAGCTCATGCTCAGGTTTTCACATTTAATGAGTTCATGCATTGCTTTCCACCTCCACATTGTTGATGCAATCGGCGACAGCGGCGCTTATGGCGCTGTCGTTGTACCCAATTGACCGCATTTTTTCCACGTACTCGCTCGTAAACGAACTGGCGAACTCGTCACGAGCCGCTGTAATCGCAGCTGCGTCATTTGTCACAAAGCGTCCGGAAGTCCTCTCCGTATAGCACAATCCCTTTCTCTCAAGCTCTGTAAGGGCCTTTTGGACCGTGTTGGGATTGACGGCAGTGGTAGACGCCAAATCACGCACAGTGGGCAGCCGCTCGCCCGGAAGCAGCTTGCCCGACACTATGTCCATGGACATAAAGCTCACGATCTGCAGATAAAGCGGCGTGGTGTTGTTAAATCGCCACATTATGCACATGCTCCTTTCGTTGTTTTACTGTATTAGTAATCGCATACATTCTTGCACAGCAATGCGGGTTTGTCAATGGGTATTTTCAGAAAATGTCGCGATAACGAAATACCATCTTTACATGAGGGGTATAACACATTTTGCCGAGGCGGCATAGAATACACAAATCCCAAGTGCGGTCGCGCACAAATCATTGAGGAGGTAACTAATAATGCATAGATGGCGTAGAAATGGCAGGCGGCGCTGTTGCTTTTACGAATGCGGCGCTGCTAATGAAGTCGAGGCGAGGGCACAAACGACGCTGACCTCAGACGCCAACCTCGTAGCGGCGGGTACTGCCGGAAGCAGCGAATGCGGAGCATGTGAGAACCAGGGCTGTCTGGCGCAAATCAACTTCCGCGAACAGGTGTATTACTCCGGGCTGTGCCCCCAACAGGCGCTCAAGCAGGGGACTATGTTCCCGGAGCTCGTGCGCATATACAAATAGGAGGTTTTGATATGGACTGCGAAAGGTGCAAACTGCTGACAAAGATATCCGAGTGCCAGTTCATCCTGGTGGAATTGAACCTCTACCTGGACACGCATCCGGACGATGATAACGCCAGGGCGGACTACTGCGCGTACGCCAAGGTATTGAAGGAACTGATGCACGAATACGAGTGCAAGTACGACCCGCTGATGAATTTCGGGCATTCGGCCTGCGCAGCGGGTTCATATGTTTGTTCAAAGTGGCCGTGGGAGCTGTAAGGAGGTAGCGTATGTGGATATATATGAAGAAACTCGAATACCCGGTTGAAATCACCGCGCCGAATGTACGGATGGCAAAGGCGCTCATGGCGCAATACGGCGGTCCGGATTCGGAGCTGGCGGCGGGAACGCGCTATCTGACTCAGCGCTTCAGCATGCCGGACGACAGAGTGCGCGCGACGTTAAACGATATAGGCACGGAGGAACTCGCGCATTGGGAGATGATCGGCACGATGATACTCCAGTGCATGAAGAACGCGTCCATAGCCGAGATTGAGGCCGCGGGGCTCGCCGGGTACTATGTGATGCACAACCACGCCGTATTCCCTGCGGATCCAAACGGCGTACCGTTTACCACGGCGTATATACAGGCTACCGGGGATCCCATAACCGACCTGGTAGAGGATTTGGCTGCCGAACAAAAGGCGCGAACGACATACGAGCATCTGATGAACATGACCGAGGACCCCGCCCTGCTGGGACCGTTGCGCTTCTTGCGGGAGCGTGAGATAGTGCACTATCAGCGCTTTGGCGAGTGCCTGGACATTGTGCAGAGCATGATACCGAACAATAACGAGCGAATAAGGTTCGTAGCTCGCGGGGACGTAGTTACGTCGGGTGACGCCTGTTACGAGGGATGCGACTGCTAAAAGCCAGACGACGCCGGAGCTTTGCTTCGGCGTCGTTCACATCGTGGGCGTCGTTTAATCAGCGGGCGCCAGGAAGCCCAGGCCGTAAGCGGTGTCGTACGGGCATAACACGACGAGGGCTTTTTTGTCTGCGCGGTACGCGATGCCGCGTATTCGGCACGCCTCCGCCCGCGAGCAGGCGCATATCAGCACGCGGCGGTCTGCGCCGGAGAACATACCCGTTGCGTTGACGGAGGTGACGCCTCTGCCGATGTCGCGCATTATTGTTTTGGATATCGCCTCGCCGTTGCTGGTAACTATCAGGGCAATTTGCCCGTTGGTGAAGACGTTAGTAATCTTGTCGATTATTATGGTACTAACCGCAGTCATGACGATACCTTGGAGCACCGCGTCTATGCGGCCGAATACGAGCCCGCCAAGCAGTATGACGCAGCCGTCTGTTACCACCGAGATCGTACCTATGGAGAGATGGGGCTTCTTTTTGCGCATGCTGAGTATGAGGAAGTCCGTACCGCCGGTGGAAGACCCGCGCCAGTATATGAGCGCGAGCCCTGCGCCGGACAGGGCGCCTGCAAACAGGGCGGCCATAAGGCTGTCACCGGTATAGGCGGGCAGCATCGGGAATACGAAGTCCATTATTACGGTGCTTATGACCATCGTTTTAACGGACAGTAGCAGGAACCGCTTTCCCAGTGTCTTGAGGCACAGCAATACCACCGGTATGTTAAGCAAGAGCGTACCGATGCCTATGGGCAGATCCGTGTAGTGGTTGATGATGAGGGCTATGCCTGTGATGCCTCCGGGGGCAAACTGCGCTTGCGAAGCGAAGCTGTATATGCCGGCGGCGTAGAGCGTACCTCCGATGATGTCGAAAAGCACGTCCATTCCGAGCTTTTTCAGTGTGTTCACGTTAATGGCTTTCATGTTGTACAGACCTCCTTCCCCGCGAGCGGAGTTCAAAAATAACACGCCGCGACACTCGATTGCCAACTGCAATCGCGCAACACGACGCTTAAGCGCATTGGATGCTGTTTGGAGACCAAACGCCTGATTGTAGCAGAGACCATTGCGGGAAGTCAATGCATACGCGCATTCAACAAGGAATATATGCGGTGCAATGCGACGTTGCCTAAGCGGCGCCGCCGGCTGTATAATGCAAGCACACGAAACATGCGAGGTGGGTTATGAACATAGACGATATTAAGGGCAGGGTCGAGGCACAGCGCCGGTTCTTTTCCGGCGGCGCGACGCTCGATGTCAAAACGCGCATTGCCGCGCTCAAATCACTGCGAAGTACAATCGTGCGCCATGAGGCGGACATACTGGAGGCGCTTCGCTTGGATTTGGGCAAGAGCGGATTCGAGGGCTATATGTGCGAAGTTGGACTCGTTCTGAGCGAAATCGACTACATGATGCGCAACGTCGCAGCATACTCGCGCAGGCGGCGCGTGCCGACCCCCATAGCGCAGTTTGCCGCGAGGAGCTATGTTCAGCCGGCGCCGTACGGCGTAGCGCTCATAATAAGCCCCTGGAACTACCCGTTCATGCTTTGCGTCGACCCGCTCGTGGACGCCATTGCCGCGGGGAACACGGTGGTGCTCAAACCCAGCGCGTATGCGCCACAGACGGGCGAGGCAGTGAAACGCATAGTCGAGGAGGCGTTCTCTCCGGAATACGTCACGGTAGTAATGGGCGGCAGGCAGGAGATAGGCTGGCTGTTAGATGAGCAGTTTGATTGCATATTCTTTACCGGCAGTCAGAATGTGGGCAAAGAGGTGCTGCGTCACGCGGCGGAGCGCCTGATTCCCGTGACGTTGGAGTTAGGCGGCAAGAGCCCGTGCATAGTGGACGCTACTGCCGACATAGCACTGGCGGCAAGGCGCATAGTGTTTGGCAAATTCCTAAACTGCGGCCAAACCTGCGTTGCACCGGATTATGTGTTGTGCGACTCCCGCATAGAGAATGCGCTGATAGACGCGTTGTGCGCGGAGATAGCGGCGCAGTACGGCGCGGCGCCGCTGCAGAACGCCGATTACGGCAGAGTGGTCAACAGGAAGCACTTCGAGCGCTTGCTCGGGCTCATGCAGAGCGGGACGATCGTGTGTGGCGGCGAGGCGCGCGAGGAGGAGCTTCGCATAGCGCCGACGATACTGCGCGGCGTAGACTGGGAAGATGCAGTGATGCGCGAAGAGATATTCGGGCCGCTGCTCCCCGTGCTCACATACAACTCGCTAAACGACGCTATAGCAAGGGTCGAAGCGCTGCCGCACCCGCTTGCGCTGTATTATTTCACGACAGATAAGAGTGCGGCGGACGCGATTATGACCAAGTGCCGTTTTGGCGGCGGATGCATAAACGACACGATAGTGCACCTCGCTACGAGCGAAATGGGTTTTGGCGGCGTTGGTGCAAGCGGCATGGGAGCGTACCATGGCAAAGCCGGGTTCGATGCTTTCTCGCACTACAAGAGCATAGTGGACAAGCGGAACTGGATAGACCTGCCCATAAGGTATCAGCCGTATGACGATAAGAAGCGCGCGCTGCTCCGGCGCTTCCTAAAGTAGAACTTAAAACGACGGCATGGGGAAATCTGCCTTGTGGTTTACGGACGACGCGATTGCGTCTATACTATAATCTGCGCGCACGGCGCGACAGCGAAGAAGCGAGGGCGGACATGGCTTGTAAAAAGACGAAGATAATCTGCACAATAGGGCCCGCGTGCGCGGATGAAGCGACTATCCGCGGGATGATATCCGCGGGCA
>JAUNBH010000056.1 GCA_030527165.1 Clostridia bacterium | reverse complement strand
AACTTATTGAAAAGCTTAGCTAACAATTCCTATTATGAAAAAGGTCACGCAACAGACATTATGACCGTTGCGTGACCTTTTTTCATTAATTTGCCCCGCTTGAAGCTGTCACTCAAATATTTTTGTTAAATCCCTGTGTGAACGCTCCAAACCGTGCCTCTTTTCATGCAAGCCGGACTGTTGCGCTAATCGCGTTTAGCCTTCTTCTTTTTAACGGAATCGGGGCCGTAGTGGTAGATGCCCGCGCACTTATCCTTGATGAAGGCGGCGAAATCGGCGGAATTGCCCTCAGTAAAACGGTTTTTGTCCACGATATACGCTATCTGGTCGCTTTTGTAGAGGAAGAAGTTGCGCCGCGTCTCAAATACATGCTGCAACTGGTTGTAGTGAACGGTTTCCGTAGATGTACCGTTGGATACGGTAAAAGAGCCCTTGCCGAACACAAATTCATTGACGAATCCAACGCCCATTGCCTCGGAGTTCTTGTCGACATACGCGATAAAGTTCTTTCTTGACCTGCGCTTGGAGAGCAGGGGTATGACGATCATCACCGGGGCAAAGACGAATATAAACGCAGCAGTTATCCAGTTCTGACTCGTGCTGCCGACGTATACGGCGAGCGCTGTAAACGACAATGCGGCGAATATGGCGAGGGGCATGCGCAGCTTGCGCACGGCATGTCGTCTCTGCGCGTCGAACCAGTTCAAATCGAACATGGTTGAACCGTTGAGAGGGGTGCGGTTTGTGAATCCGTTCATATGCGATCCTTTCATTGCGACGCTTTCCAACAGGATTATACCACGCTTCACACCTATTCGCAATCGTCCGGACGCAAGTAAAGCGCCCTGGAAGGGCGCATGAGTAGAAATCCGGCTCAGGCGGGCTTTTGAACGCCGTTAACGTCGATAGTCGTATTGCCTTGCAGCAGCAGTTCCGATATAGTTACGAATTCATACCCCTGCTGCATTGCGGTCTCGATGAGGGTGGGCAGGTATTCGGTTATCTTGAACCCGTTGTTGTGACAGAGTATTATGCAGCCGTCGCTCAGCTTAGGCAGTACGGAGTCGAGTATGGTCTGGGCGCTGCGCTCTTCCTTCCAGTCAATGGTGTCTATATTCCACTGCACTACCTCGTACCCCATTTCCCGCACGGTCTTAATGACCGTATCGTTGTACTCCCCATAGGGCGCCCTAAAAGATGTAGAGCGCACGCCGATTATGGATTCGATCAAGTTGTCAAACGCCGATAACTCCTTCTTAATCTGTTCGACGCTCAAGCTGTTCATGTGTGGGTGCGTAAGGCTGTGATTGCCTATTTCGTGGCCTCCGGCGTGTATCGCCTTCACGTTATCGGGATACTTCTCCGCCCAAAACCCGCAAAGGTAGAATGTAGCTTTGATGTTGTGGCGGCTCAACTCCTCCAGTATGAACGGCGTCTTGTCGTCCTCCCAAGCCGCGTCGATGGTCAGCGCGATCTTTTTGTCGGTTCTCGCGACGCTGTAAACGGGCAGCTCTTTGTGTTTGCTCGCCATGACCTCCAGTTTATACTGTTCCACGCTATATGAAGCATCGTGTTGAGTAGCGTTTCCGTCCGAGAAAGCGACTACGAGCACTATGGCAAGGATAACGCACGCGAGCATCGCCGCAGCGATGATTATCGTCCGTTTTGTTATTACAAAGATACGCAAAATAACGCCTCCTTTAGCTCTTTGTGTACCTATATGCGGCCGAGGCGTTCAATATCATCTTTTGTTGGGCGTCATAGTGTGATAGAATCATGGTGAAATGTGAGGGAGAGATGAGTCAGATTTACAGCGGACGCGTAAGCAGAGTGATATATCGCAGTCCAGACGGCGCTTACACCGTCATGGAGCTGCGCTGCGATGACGGCTCGACGCTCGTGGCGGTGGGCAACGTTCCTCCGCTTGCGGAGGGCGAGCATGTGGAGGTAGAGGGCGATTGGTCGCTCCATAAGAGCTACGGAAAGCAGCTTCGGGTAGCTGCTGCCAGGCCGCTTGCACCCACGACTACTGGCGCCATAGTGACATACCTGTCGAGCGGTCTGATACGGGGAGTCGGCGAGGTCACGGCGCGTAGGTTGGTGGAGTTCTTCGGCGATGACACGCTGAACGTGTTGGAGAAAGAGCCCGAGCGCATGATGGACGTGCCCGGCATTGGCAAGACGAGGTACAGGACGATATACGAGTCGTACATTAAGCACGTCGCAACCCGAGACATATTCATGGGACTGCAACAGTACGGAATGACCGTGCTGCAGGTTACTAAGGTGCACAAGGCGTATGGCGCCGACGCGCTCCGCCTGATAAAAGAGAATCCGTACAGGCTCATCGACGACATTGAGGGTATAGGTTTCAAAACCGCCGACGACATAGCCATGGCAGCCGGGTATGACAGGGACTCGGCATTCCGGCTTCGCGCGGGGGTGAAGCACACGCTCATCTGCGCGTGCCAGGACGGCCACACATACCTTCCGATTGAGCTTTTGGCGCAGAAGGCGGCTGCAATACTGGGCGCGGAGCTGTTGCCCGTAGAGAACACGATTACAGACATGATAGCGAGGGGAGACGTAATATGCGTGCTCGTCGACACGACGGACGCAGTCTTTCTGCCGTATATGTACGCTCATGAGAGCGCGTGCGCGAAGCACTTGATATCCATGCGCGGCAAGCGGCACAATGCCCTGCGCTTGGATTTGGACGCGGAGATAGCGCGATTAGAGCGCTCCTTCGGCGTGGAACTCGCTCTAAAGCAGCGCGAAGCGGTGACAACGGCGCTCACCAACGGCGTGATGGTGATAACCGGCGGCCCGGGCACGGGTAAGACTACAATACTGCGCTTCATAAAGTCGCTGCTGGATACTATGGGTGTGGAATACGAACTGTGTGCGCCTACCGGAAGGGCGGCGAAACGCATGAGCGCTTCAACGGGCAGTGAGGCGCGCACCATTCACCGGCTGCTCGAATCGAACGGATCGATGTTTTCGCGGGATGAAACAAATCCGATAGAAGCGGACGTAGTGGTTATAGACGAGCTGTCCATGGTGGACGCATCGCTGATGAGCGCTGTGCTCAGGGCGATGCGTGCGGATGCCAGCCTCATACTCGTAGGCGATGCCGACCAGTTGCCTTCCGTAGGCGCGGGAAACGTGCTCAAGGACATAGTATCGAGCGGCCTCGTTCCCGTAGTGCGCCTTGAGGAGGTTTACAGGCAGAGCGAGCGGAGCGCCATAATAACAAACGCCCATGCGGTAAACAGGGGAGATGCGCTTTACCTTAACGCGGATGATGAGTTTGTATTCGAGCGCGCGAGCGAACCATACGCCATACTCAACAGGCTCACGGCGCTGCTTAGAACCGCGCAGTCGGGCGGCGCGGGCGGGGCGCTTACGGACATTCAGGTGCTTGCGCCGATGAAGAAGGGAACCCTCGGAGTCAACAATATAAACGTAACCCTTCAGCAGGCGTTGAATCCGCACAGTCCCTATAAGCGCGAATTGCAATACGGCGGGGGTATTTTGCGCGAGGGCGACAAGGTGATGCAGGTAAAGAACGACTATTCCATGGAGTGGAAAGTCATACGCGCCGGCAGCGTCATGGAGACTGGCTACGGCGTTTACAACGGCGATCTCGGTGTGATAGAGCATATAGACCCATATGACCAGTATATTGAAGTGCTATTTGATGACAGGTTAGCGATGTACGAGTACTCCCAGCTCGACCAGCTCTCACTGGCGTATTGCGTTTCAATACACAAGAGCCAGGGCAGCGAGTTCCACACAGTGGTACTGCCGCTTCTCAGCGGGCCGCCCATGCTGATGACGCGCAACATACTGTACACGGCGATCACCCGTGCGAAGGACAGGGTGTACATACTTGGCAGGGAGGAATGTGTGCGTTCCATGATAGCTAACGATTACGTCATGCGCAGGTATAGCGCCCTGGGCTATTTCCTGTCGGAGGCGGCTCAGTATGACATATTTGCGTAGGATAGCAGACGCGCTTCTGGATGCGCTCTATCCCGCCGACTGCGCCTGCTTCATGTGCGGAAAGGAGGCGCCTCTCGACAAAGGTGGCATGTGCGCGCACTGTTCGACCGATATTAAGCCCGGGGGAGCGTGGAAGGTTGACGGCTTGGATGAAGTCTGCGCCGCATTTAAGTACGAGGGAGCGGCACGCGAATGCATACGGCGTTTCAAGTACGAGAATGCGAAGCACATTGCCGCTCGTTTGGCGCAACACATAAGCATTCCTGCATACTGGGGTATCGACGTGGTAGTACCCGTGCCGCTGCACACAAAGCGCCTGCGCGAGAGAGGCTATAACCAGTCTGCGCTTCTGGCGGAGCGCATAGCGGCTGCAAACGGGCTGTTATTCGCGCCAAAGCTGCTCGAGCGCATAAGGAACACGACTTCTCAGGTAGGACTGGGAGGGCAAGAACGAGCGAAGAACATAGCGGGTGCGTTTCGGGCCAACGAGGGTTGTGACGGCAAGTGCGTGCTGCTGGTAGACGATGTGTTGACTACCGGAGCGACCATGCGGGAGTGCGCCAATGCGCTCAGGCTGCGCGGCGCCAAAAAGGTCTACGGCGCGGTCGCCGCCAGGGACTGACATAGCAAGGGCGACAAATACGCAAATCAGAGCTGAATGTAAGTGGTAATGGCAAATCCCCAAATGCTGTCGTATCGAACAAAAGCCCAACCGTCGGTTACATAGTAGACGGAGAGCGCCGCATTGTTCGGCATAAGCACAATAATGCCGGAGCCGGCGGTAGTCGGCGCGGTTCTCAGATTGAGCTGGGCCGTAGTGTGCGTATTGATCAGCGAACACGAGTCGGAAACAGCCGCGATGCCCACATTGCCCGCATCAGTTATCTGCATGTACGCCTTGTTGACGTAACCCGCGACGTCCTCGTGCGATACATAGTACCAGTCGCCGTAAGTGCCTATTACGGCGAGCGCAGTGCCTCTCGGTAAGAGCGTTATGACGTCTGCCGATGTACTTGGGCTCACGCGCAGATTGAGCCGCCCGGTGGTAACGCCTGCAGCTGGCGTAAGCCCCTCCGCGCCCGCCTCGGGCGAAGGGGTTGGCGAGGGCTGCGGGTCCGGATCGGAAGGCGCTTCAATGAGCTGTATGTATGCGGCGTAAACGTATCCCTTTGTGCCCAGGTAGTCCGCATAGTACCAGCCGTTTTCAAGTGAGTAAAGCGTGAGCTGCGCGCCCTCGGGCAGCAGTGCGATTTTGGGCGAGGAAGTGGATGGGCCGCTGCGGAAGTTCACCGAAGTGGTCGTGATTCCGGTTGCAATAGGCGTAAGCTCGTCATTGCCCCCGTTGTCGGGAGAGCCGTTGGACTCCGTGACTTCAACGTAGCTGCCGCTGACATATCCGCGCACCCCGTCTGCCTCGGCCTCATACCAGCCGGAGACGATGGAGTAAAGCACGAGTTCGGTGCCGCGCGGAAGCGTTCTGATTATCGGGTATTCGGTGGAGGGGCCGGTTCGAAAATTGACATTTCCCGTAGTCAATCCGCGACCGATGGCGCCATCGGGAAGCGGCTCGCTGTATTCACCGGTAATGTCGACAAAGTCAGTGTGCACATAGCCAAACGTATCGCCGTGCAGAACGTAGTGCCACTCGCCCGAAGTGGAATAGACTATGACGCCGTCGCCGCTGTAAAGCAGTCCGATTATCTCCGCGTTCAAAGACGGCGCGCTGCGGAAATTGACGCCATTTGCGTTTATAATGCCCGTGTACAGGACGTCGTCATCCGGCGTGGGAGGCGACGGTGTAGGCGATGGAGTGGGTTGCGGATCGCTCACAGGGGGGGCGACCTCTGTCACATAGGAGGCGACGATATATCCCATGCTCTGCGCGTCAAAGCTGTAAGCGTAGTACCAGTTTCCCTCCAGCGCGACAATGCCAAGGAGCGAGTCCTTGTTCAGAGAGGCGATGACGGGTGCGCTGAATGAAGGCGCACTCCTGAAATTGATGCCGTTTGCAGTCGTCCTGCCGTATGTGTCAAACTCGGACTCGGAATATGGCGTATAGTCTACATACGCAGCCGAAATGTAACCGACTCGCATTATCTCGTAGCTGAATGCATAGTACCAGTTGCCGGTTCTGCCTATTATCCCCAACTCGGAGTTGCGGGGGAGAGTGGCGAGCACTGTTGCCGAAGTAGAAGGCGCCTCGCGGAAATAGATGCCGTTTGCGCTCGTCTCGCCGGTTCCGACATATGTGTAGTCGCCAGGGTCCTGTCCGCCTGTGGGCGTGTATTCAACATAGCGCGCGGCAATGTACCCCGCGCGAGAGAGGTCGTAGCTGTATGCATAGTACCATGCGCCCATCTGCCCGATTATGCCCAGCCGTGCGCCGCGCGGGAGAGTCGCGAGTATCGGCGCGCCGGTAGACGCCGAAGCCCTGAAGTATATGCCGTTGGCAGTGGTGGAGCCTTCGCCTAAGAAGCTGAAGTCATCGGGGCTCTGACTGCCTGTGGGCGTCGGAGTCGGCGCAGGAGTATACACGGGTGTCGGCGTAGGGGTTGG
>JAUNBH010000009.1 GCA_030527165.1 Clostridia bacterium | reverse complement strand
ATCCTTTTTCTTCTTGCCCCCTTCCTTTGTCCAATATGTATTGTAATCCTACAACCACATTGCGTGCGGGACGGAAAAACCGCTTGTGCTGGCGTGGGTGATAATGTATAATAATAAAGACTAAAGGTGGAGGTAACCAGCATGAAGCACATAAAAACAGTTCAGTCCGCCTGCGTAAAGACGGGTGGAAACACGGGCTGTGGCGAGTGCCAGGCTTCCTGTCAGTCCGCATGCAAGACGTCATGCACGGTGGCAAACCAGAAGTGCCGCAGGGAGAATAAGTAATCCGCTTGGCGAACAACGCTTCAGGGGCGCATTGCATCGGCTGCTTTTGCGCCCTTGAGTTGTTTGCGGGTGACAGGGGGCGTTGAGTTTGATACATTCATTCAAGTTTGGAGACAGATATATAGCGCTTGACGTAGAGAGCGGGGCCGTGCACGAGTTGGACGCCGTTGCCTATGACGTAGTCTGCGCGCTGGAGCGCAGCGGCGATCCGTACGCCCTGGGGCACGACGCGCGCGACGTCGATGAGATACTGCGCGAGCTTGAGGAGCTCAGGCGCGCGGGCGAGTGGGACGCGCCGGAGTCGGAGCTGCCCGGATGGAGCGCTGACGGCGGTATAATCAAGTCGCTGTGCCTGCACGTCGCGCACGACTGCAATCTCAGATGTAAGTATTGTTTCGCCTCTGCAGGCGATTTTCACGGCGAGCGGATGCTCATGGACAGCGCGACGGGCAGGAATGCGCTGGATTTCCTCATAGCGCATTCCGGGGGCAGGAGGCGCCTGGAGGTAGACCTCTTCGGCGGGGAACCGCTGATGAACTTCGACGTGGTTAAGGACATAGTGGCGTACGGCAGGGAGCTGGAGCGCATTCACGATAAGCAGATAGATTTTACCATAACGACGAACGCCGTCGCGCTCGACGACGAGATGATCGAATTCATAAACGCGGAGATGGCGAATGTAGTCATAAGCCTCGACGGCAGGCGCGAGGTACACGACGCGCTCAGGCCGACTGTCAACGGCAGGGGCTCGTTTGACATAATCGCAGAAAAGGCGAAGAAGATGATAGCCTCTCGCGGTGACAAGGAGTACTATGTGCGCGGCACTTTCACGCGCAACAATTTGGACTTCACGGAGGACGTTAGGGCGCTTCGGGACATGGGTTTCACGCAGATATCGCTGGAGCCTGTGGTGCTGGGGGAGGACAGCCCCTATGCGCTGCTGGAGGAGCACGTCGGGCGCGTCCTTCAAGAATACGAGGCGCTTGCGGAATTTCTGTTGGAGAGCAGAGCGGGCAGCAAGTGGTTCAATTTCTTTCACTTCATGGTCGACTTTGACGGCGGCCCCTGTCTCAAAAAGCGCGTAAAGGGCTGCGGGGCGGGAGTGGAGTACGCTGCGATAACTCCTGACGGCGATATATACCCGTGCCATCAATTCGTGGGAGAAACGGAGTACAGGCTGGGCAATGTGCGAGACGGAGTGCTTGACGAGGCGAAGCGCGAGCAGTTCGCGCGGTGCAATATATTGACCAAGCCCATGTGCGCGGGCTGCTGGGCAAAGTACTTTTGTGCGGGCGGGTGCGCGGCAAACGCCTACAAATACAACGGGGCGATAGACAGGCCCTACGAGATGACCTGCGCCTTCGAGCGGAAGCGCGCGGAGCTTGCCATCGGCATCCATGTACGGGAGAGCGGAGCGCAATGAGGATACTGGAACAAGACGAAGCGTATTTGAATATTGACGAATCCAAGCTGCCTCAGATAGAGGGGCTTTCACCGTGGATGACGCGGCTGTTGTATGTGCGCGGCGCGCGAGATGAAGCGGCCATAAAGGAGTTCTTTAACCCAAGCCTTTCAACTCTGCACGACCCGATGCTGTTTCGCGATATGGATAAGGCCGTGGCGCGCATAAACCTTGCGCTGGAGCGTGACGAGAAGATTTGCATTTTCGGTGATTACGACGCCGACGGCATATGCGCGACCGCAATTCTGGGGCGGTACCTGAAGGACTGCGGCGCGAGGGTGGCGTATCACATTCCGTCGCGCCATGAGCACGGCTACGGCATGAGCGCGGAGGCGGTACAGCTGCTCTACGAATACGGCATAAACTTGATCATTACAGTAGATAACGGCATAGCGGCAGCAGACGAGGTGCGCATGTGCCGCGAACTCGGCATGGACGTAATAGTGACGGATCACCACCGCTGTCAGGGCGAGCTGCCCGAGTGCGCGGCGGTCATAGCTCATACGAGACCTGACAACACATACCCGAACGACGCGCTCTGCGGCGCGGGCGTCGCGCTGAAGCTCGTTCATGCGCACGGCGGCTATGAGAAGATGCTGCCGTTTGTGCCGCTTGCGGGGCTCGCGACCATCGCTGATATAGTGCCGCTCGTGGGGGAGAACAGAGTCCTCGCCGCGGAGTGTATCAGCGCCATGAACGCGGGGACGTGTTTCCCCGGGCTGCTCGCGCTGGGCAGGGAGTCAAAGCTATGCGCCGACGCGCCGTTTGACTCGCGGGATCTCTCGTTTGGAGTGATACCGAGGCTCAACGCGGCGGGCAGAATGCGCGACGCGAGGCCGGGAATGAGGCTTCTGCTGTCCAGGAGCATCGAGGAGGCTTCCGAGATAGCGCGTCAGCTCACGGAGCTCAACAATCTGCGCAAGGAAGAAGAACAGAAGATATACGATAGTGCCGTCAAGCTGCTCGAGGGCAGGGATTTGACCGGCGAGCGGGTGATCATGCTCTTCTCGGAGGAGTGGAATACCGGTGTCGTAGGCATTGCCGCGTCGAGACTATCGGAGCGCTTTTACAGGCCGACCATGGTGTTCGCGAGGCAGGGAGACACTTTGACGGGGTCTGCGCGATCCATCGAAGGTGTGGACATATTTGCCGCGTTGCACGCCAATCGCGCGTTTTTGACGAGGTACGGCGGTCACGCGCGGGCGGCGGGCGCCAACCTCAAGGTCGAGGATTTTGAGGGGCTGCGGCGGGCGCTCAACGCGTATATCGCCGAAACCGTGCCGGACAGTGTGTTCGTGCCGAGAAACAAGTACGAGCTCGACGTAGGCATTGATGAGTTGACGATTGACTTCTGCAAGGAGATCGAGCGGCTCGCTCCATTTGGAGAGGGAAATCCCACGCCCACGGTATGTCTCAAGAACGCCAAGGCGCGATACGCCAAGCGCATAGGCAATGACGGGACGCATCTCAAGTTCTTTGCACAGCAGGAGGACAAGAGCTGCGAATGCGTGGGATACGGCATGGGTTATGGTCTGCAGACTGTGCTCGCCATGGACAGGTGCCGCATAATAGGGACTCCGAGCGTAAACGAGTGGCGCGGTCAAACGACGGTGCAGCTGCGGCTGAAGGCGATTGCCGCTGAACCGATAGCCGATTTGGACGCATATATCGACAGCAGGGCCGGATTGTTTACTGATGCATTTTACAGGAACCTGTTGTATAATGGCTTTGACGCAGATATCGACTATGAAGTGGTGGATGCGGACGAGTGTGCGCTGGAACTGCTCAATGCCGACATTGCGGGCTCTCTGATACTGTGCTTCACGGCGGACGGCGCGAGACGGCTGCTAAACATAATACAGGACAACGGGCTGTGGAAGCGGGTCGATGTGAGAGTCAAATCGCGCCACCGCACCGCCATAGCGTACAACACCGCTCTGTTCGCGCCGGTGATGTGCAGCGCGGACCTGTCACCGTACAGGAGCGTGCTGGTATATGACACGGCCGTCAGCTTGGGCATGCTCAAGTCGATAGGCGAGATGGCGCCCAACGCCATGCTGTTTGCCGCCAAGGGCGGCGGTATGGATATGGCGGGCATGTTCTCCTGCAACCGGGAGAGCATGGGCAAGCTGTACAATGCGGCCAGGGGCGCAATGAGCGGCGGGCCGTGCAAATGGGAGGACGTCAGGCGCAAGATGCGCGAGGCGACCGGCGTCGGCGAAAGCGCGTGCGGGTTTGCGATAAACGTGTTCACGGAGCTTGGGTTTATAGAGCGCATGCCGGAGTGCAGGCTTCAGCTCGTGCCGAACGCGGACAAGAGAGATTTGAACGAGAGCGCGCTGTATGTTGCGGCGACCTCGCTGCCGGATATGAACAAACGCTATGTTGACGCCTTGGCGTCAGGATTGGGAGGAGAAGAATGGATTTGAGGGACAAGATAAGGAACATACCGGATTTTCCGAAGGAGGGGATACTGTTTCGGGACATCACTACGCTTTTGAAAGACGCCGAGGCGTACGAGGCCCTCATAACGGAGTTGGTAAAGAGCCTGGAGAATTATGACGTCGACATAGTTGTCGGGCCGGAGGCGCGCGGGTTTGTCATAGGGTCGGCGCTGGCGTATGCCCTTCACGCCGGGTTTGTGGTAGCGCGCAAGCCGGGCAAGCTCCCCTGCGAGACGTACAGGACGGAGTACGGTTTGGAGTACGGCAACGACTCGCTTGAGATACATAAGGATGCCATAAAGCCGGGTCAGCGCGTCGCGATAGTCGACGACTTGCTCGCGACGGGCGGAACTGCTCTGGCAACTGCGAAGCTCATAGAGTGCGCCGGGGGCGAGGTGGTTGCGATGCGGTTTGCCATCGAGCTGTGCGACCTCAACGGGAAGGCGTTGCTCGAGGGCTATGACGTCGAGGGCATAATCAAGTATTGATAGTGGCAAAACGGCGGTACGGGCGTTTAGCAAATGTCCGTACTTTGTCATAGAACGAGAAGGAATGATGCGAGGGGAGGTGTGACCGTGGACAAGTTGAGAGCGCTGTGTGAGAGCACGTTTGCGCAGGGAGAACTGGATATGCTCGACAAGGCGATAGCGTTTGCGAAGCAGGCGCACGAGGGGCAGCTGCGCGAATCGGGCGAACCGTATTATGTGCATCCCGAAGCGGTGGGCATACTGCTCTACAACATGGGCATGGACGCATCTACGATCATCGCCGGGCTCCTGCATGACACGATAGAGGACTGCGGGGTAGCGCTTGAAGCGCTGAGGAGCGAGTTCACGACTGACATCGCCGAAATGGTCGACGGCGTTACGAAGCTGACGCAGAGCGGGAATTACAGCATATCCAGCAAAGAGGACAGGCAGGCGGAGAACATGCGCAAGATGTTCATGGCGATAGCCAGGGATGTGCGCGTGGTCATAATCAAGCTTGCGGACAGGCTGCACAACATGCGCACGCTGGAGTACTGCGATCCGGATAAGCGCATGCGCAAGGCGAAGGAAACGTTGGAGGTCTACGCGCCATTGGCACAGCGCTTCGGCATGGGAGCGGTAAAGGTCGAGTTGGAGGACATAGCGTTCTCGTTCCTCTACCCGGAGGAGTACCAGCACCTCAAGGACGTAATCGAGCCGAAGCAGCGCGAGCGCCTGGTCGTGTTGGAGACGTCCATGCGCGCCATACAGGAGCAGCTCGACGCCATAGGGCTCAAGGCGGAGGTAAGCGGCAGGCGAAAGCACTTGTACAGCATATACAGAAAGCTCGCCGCACAGGGAAACAACATTGACAAGATATACGACCTCATAGCGATTCGCGTCATAGTGGACACTATCAAGGACTGCTACGCGGCGCTGGGGCAGATTCACGCCATGTGGCCGCCGATGCCGGGGCGGTTTAAGGACTACATCGGGATGCCCAAGACCAACATGTACAGGTCGCTGCATACGACGCTTTTCAGCGAATCTGGCATGCCATTCGAGGTGCAGATAAGAACGTGGGAGATGCACCGAAACGCGGAGTACGGCATAGCTGCGCACTGGAAGTACAAGGAGGGCAGGAACACCGCCGCTCAGGACGACATGGACAACAAGCTGGCGTGGCTGAGGGCGGCGCTCGAGTACGAGAACCTGGCGGACAACACGAAGGAGTTCGTGGAGAACGTGCGCAGGGACTTCTTTGCGGACTTCGTGTTCGTGCTGACGCCAAAGGGCGAGATAATCGACTTGCCCGCCGGATCAACGCCGGTGGACTTCGCGTATCGCATTCACACGAACGTAGGCAACCATACGCAGCACGCAAAGGTCAACGGGGCGATAGTCAAGCTCGATTACAAACTGGCGAATCACGATGTGGTGGAGATAATCACATCGCCGCAGGCGTCGCCAAACAGGGATTGGCTGCGGTTTGTAAAGACCCAGCAGGCCAAAGGCAAGATTCGCAACTGGTTCAAGAAGGCGAACCGGGAGGAGAATGTACAGCGCGGCAGGGAGATGCTCCAGGACGCTTCATCGCGCCAGGGCTATGCGCTCGCCGAACTTTTGACGCCGGAGAGCGTCGAAACGGTGCTGAAGCAGCACAATATGGCGAGCACGGACGACATATACGCCGCCATAGGGTATGGCAGCATAACGACAAATCAGATTCTCAACAAGCTGATAGGCCTGTTCAAGAAGGAGCAGTACAGGCTGGAGCGGGAGGAGAGCGCGGCCGCCGACGGAAACGGGCCGGCGTGTACAGTGCGGCAGGGCGTGCGCGTATTCGGCAGCTCAAACATGGCGGTGCGCTTTGCGCAGTGCTGCAACCCTGTTCCGGGCGACGAGATAATGGGTTACATAACAAGGGGCAGGGGCGTATCCGTTCACCGTGTGAGCTGCCCGAACGCCGCGAACCTTCTCAAGGAGGACGAGCGCATAGTGGCTGTGGAGTGGGCAGGTACCGGCAAGGCGCACTACCCCGTGACTGTGCTCGTCAAGGCGACGGAGCGGGCGGGTCTGCTCGTAGACGTGTATCAGACGCTGCTAAACCTCAACATCAGCATAAAAGCGGTTTCAGCCGGATTTGACGCCGAGGGCAAGGTTGCGCTGTATTCGACGTTTGACGTGTCCGACGCATCTCATCTGGATCACATATTAAAGCTGCTGCGGCGCATAACGAGCGTCGAGAGCGTAATACGTACGAATTGACGGAGGTAGCATGAGGGCGGTGATTCAGCGCGTAAAGACCGCGTCGGTGACAATAGACGGTGAGATGGTGAGCAGCATCGGGCGCGGGCTGCTCGTACTCTTGAGCGTTGGAGACGGCGATGATGAGCGGGACGGAGATTACATAGCGGACAAAGTGTGCGGGCTGCGCATATTTGAGGACGAGCATGGGAAGATGAACCTCTCGGTGGAGGATGCCGGCGGGGAAGTGCTGCTCGTATCGCAATTCACGCTGCACGGCGACGCGAGAAAGGGCAGGCGTCCGAGCTTTATAGCGGCGGCGCGGCCTGAAACTGCAATACCGCTTTACGAGTACGTCATGGCGCGGCTCGGCGCGGTGGTGCCGGTGCGCGCGGGCAGGTTTGCCGCGGAGATGGACGTCGCGCTCGTCAACGACGGGCCGGTAACTATACTTTTGGACAGCAAGAGGACATTTTGATGATAAAAATCGAGAGGATACCGACGGGGCCGCTCGCGGTAAACACCTATGTGCTGTACAGGGAGGGCAGGGACGACTGCGTGATAGTCGACCCCGGTGAAACGAGGCGCGTGTGCCGTTTTCTGGAGGCCAACCCGTTAGAGCCCGCGGGTGTACTGCTGACTCACGGTCACTTTGATCACATACTCGGAGTAGCGAAGCTGAAGGACGAATACGGCGCTAAGGTCTGCATACACGCTGCCGACGCGGCATGTCTGCACGACGACGATATGTCGGAGGCGTCTGCGGTGGGCTTGCGCATATCCCCGTGTCACGCCGACGAGCTGTTTGAGGACGGCGACAGCGTTGAGATGGCTTCGATTCGCTTTGATGTTTTGGCTACGCCCGGTCACACTCCGGGCAGCGTGTGCTTCGTAGTAGAGGAAGCGCGCGCGCTGCTGTCGGGCGATACGCTGTTTCGGCTGAGCGTCGGCAGAACTGATTTGGCGCGCGGGTCGGACGGCGACCTGCTTTCATCGGTGCTGTACAAGCTGTACGCGCTAAGCGGCGACTACGCCGTTTATCCCGGGCATATGCGCGAGACCACACTGGAGTTCGAGCGCAAACACAACCCCTATACGAGGAACTATGATTAGGCTAACTACCAACGAACCCGGGTTCGCTAACGACCTGGCGGAGGAAATCCGGCTGTTTTTGCCGGCAGCCGAGGTGTTTGCCGATGCGCCGCGGTCGGAATATGCACAGGACGAGGTTCGAGTGCTGTTTGAAGAGCGCGGCGGAGCGTGGATTGCGCGCGCGGAGTACTTGCGAGGCTGCGACGTATTGGACGAGTACGTCCACAGTGCGCCAGCCGTCGAGGGCAGCGCGCTCTTGCGAAAGCGCCACGCAAAGCGCTGCATGAAGGTCGCCGTATTCAGGTTGATGCGCAAGCGGTTTCCCGAGGTCTGCGTGCCCTGGGGCTCTCTTACGGGCATCAGGCCGACGCGGCTGTTCCGCGAACTGGAGCGCGACGTAGGCAGCGAGGCGGCTATTGAGCTGCTGCGCTCAGAATTTGATGTAGAAGCGTCAAAACTGCGCCTTGTGCGCGAGATAGCGGATGTGCAGCGACCCATACTGGCTGCGCAGACCGCCCGTGACGTGGACGTGTACATAGGCATACCATTTTGCAAGACCCGCTGTCTCTACTGCTCGTTCGCGTCGTCGATACGCACCGCATCGACGGATATGGAGGCGTACTTAAACGCACTCTTTCACGATATAGAGCTCGGGGCGAAGCTCGTCGCGCAGACCGGCAGGCGCGTGCGCTGCATGTACGTTGGCGGGGGAACGCCCACCGTGCTTACTGCGGCGGAGCTCGATGCATTGCTCTCTCGCGCGCTGGCGGCATACGGCGCTTCGGGAGTGGAGTTTACCGTCGAGGCGGGACGGCCGGACACCATAGACGCCGAGAAGCTCGACGTCATGCGCGCGCAAGGCGTGAGCCGCATTTCCGTGAATCCGCAGACCATGAACGCACACACGCTGGAACTCGTGGGCAGGAGGCATTCGGTCGAGGCCGTGGAGGACGCGGTGGCGCTTGCCCGTGCGAAGGGCTTCAGTACTGTCAATATGGACGTAATAGTCGGACTGCCCAATGAAACGGCAGAGGATGTGGCCCGGACTATGGAGCGCATAGTCGCGCTTGCTCCGGAGAATCTGACGGTGCACACACTTGCCATAAAGCGCTCGTCCGCGCTCAAGGCGCAGCTGTGCGAATACGACTTGCCGGATGCGGATGTAGCGGAGGAGATGGTAATGGCGGGGTACAGCGCCGCACAAAGCCTCAAAATGAGGCCATACTACATGTACAGGCAAAAGTACATGCGCGGCAATTTGGAGAACGTGGGCTATGCGCGCGAGGGCGCGGAGTGCGTGTACAATGTCGATATGATGGAGGACACCACGAGCATAATGGCGCATGGCGCCGGAGCAATGACCAAGGTAGTGTACGACGCGGAACGCAGAATCGAGCGGGTGGCAAACCCCAAGGATATAGCGACGTACATACAGAAAGTGGAGCGCGTCTACGATGTGAAGCGCGCGCTGTTCGGGGGTTGAACATATGAGCGGTCTACGGGAGAAATACGGGCTAAGCGCGGACATGCCGTGCCATGTGGCAATAATCATGGACGGCAACGGTCGCTGGGCAAAGCGCAGAGGGCTGCCGCGCGCGGCGGGGCACCGCGCGGGCATGGAGGCGCTCAGGGCGCTGATAGAGAGCTCGTCTCAGTTTGGCGTCGCGGCGCTGACGCTCTACGCCTTTTCAACGGAAAACTGGAAGCGGCCGCAGTCGGAGGTCTCGGCGCTCTTTGAGCTGCTGGTGGAGTACTTTGCGCGCGAGATTGACGAGCTTCACGCAAACGGCGTCAGAATACGCGTAATAGGCGACGTCTTGCCTTTGCCGGAGCGCTCGAGGGAAGCGTTGGCGCTTGCGGAGACAAAAACTGACAAAAACAGTGGACTGATGCTCAACCTTGCTATAAACTATGGTTCCAGGGCGGAGCTCGTGCGGGCGATGCGCTCCATTGCGGCGGACGTCGAGGGCGGCGCGCTCTGTCCCGGGGATATAGATGACGATTTGTTAGCCGGCCGGCTGTATACGGCGGGGCTGCCGGAGCTGGACTTGGTCATAAGGACTGCCGGGGAGCAGCGGCTGTCAAATTTTCTCCTCTATCAGGCGGCGTACGCCGAGTTGATATTCACCGATACTTATTTCCCCGACTTCGGTGAGGAGGAGTACGCGAAGTGCATAGCCGAATACCAGAGGCGCAATAGGCGTTACGGGGGGCTTTAAGGAGGAAGAATGCTGGTCAGGATATTAGTTGGCCTGGGGCTGGCGGCATTGGTCGTACTGGTGCTGTGGTTTGGCGACTGGGTGCAGTGTCTGCTGTTCTCGCTCGTCACGTTCATGTGCGTGTACGAGCTGTCGACTGTGCTGCACAGGAGCGGTTACAAGTCCTTCGCTGCGCCGGTGTACGTTTACGCGCTGCTGTACTATCCGGCTACGCTGTACGGCGGCGTGTACTGGCTGCTGATACTGACGGTGCTTTGCGTGCTGTTCATATTGATGGAATGTGTGTGGAATAAGGACAGGGAGATCCGGCAGTCGTTCGTGAGTCTGGCGATGCTGATGTACCCCGTGATGCTGTTTTTGTTCGTGGCGCTTACGCATACGCTCATGATATCTGATGTAAACAGGGTGGCGTTGCTCATGTTGTTTGCGGCGCCGTGCCTGTCTGATACGTTTGCGTACTTCGTGGGTGTGGCTGTGGGCAAGCGCAAGCTGTGTCCGCGGCTCAGTCCAAAGAAGACGGTCGAGGGCAGCGTGGGTGGTCTGGTGGGCGGCGTGCTCGCCGGCGTGCTGACGTATTACGCGCAGATGATATGGATTGTGTACGAAGAAGCCAGGATAGGCTTGATCCCACTTATGCTGCTGGGACTGCTGTGCGCTGCGGTGGGGCAGTTTGGCGACTTGTTCGCATCGTCGATAAAGCGTGCGTGCAGCATCAAGGATTTCGGCACGATACTGCCCGGGCACGGCGGAATGCTCGACAGGGTGGACAGCATAATAGTATGCGCGCCCATAGTATTCCTGTTCTTCTTTGCGGTAAACGAGAAGCTTGCGGCATATTTGGATGTGCTGCCATGAGTGAAACCTTAAAGCGCGTAACGGTGCTGGGGAGCACCGGCTCGATAGGAACGCAGGCGCTCGACTGCATAAGGAGGACCGAAGGCGTCGGGTGCTTTGCCATATGTGCGACCGGGGCGCGGGCTGCGCAGCTCAATGCCCAGATACGCGAATTCGCACCCAAGTACGTCGGGGTCACGCGTCCGGAATGCGTCGGCGATATAGAAGTCCCGCCCGGCTGCGAACTGGTTGTATCGCGCGACGCGGGGAGCGCATTGGCGTCTTTGAGAGAGGCCGATGTAGTGGTAAACGGCATCAGCGGCTTCGATGGGCTCAAGCCGCTGTTGGCGGCGTTGGATGCGGATAAGACCGTAGCCCTGGCGAATAAGGAGAGCATAGTATGCGGCGGCGAGCTCGTGAAGCGGCGCACATCCGAGGGATTGGGGCGGATAGTGCCGGTTGACAGCGAGCAGTCTGCGATATTCCAGTGCCTTCAGGCGAGCGGGCGCGAGGGTCTGAGCAGACTGATACTCACCGCCTCGGGCGGGGCGCTGAGGGATTACGACGATGAACGGCTCCGGCATGTTACTCCGGCGGAGGCGCTGAGGCATCCGAACTGGCGCATGGGCAAAAAGGTGACGGTGGACAGCGCGAGCATGTTCAACAAGGGCTTAGAGCTGATGGAGGCTTCATACCTCTTTGACGTGCCCGGGGAGAAGATAGACGTCTTGCTTCACCCACAATCCATAGTGCATTCCATGGTCGAGTACCAAGATGGGTGCATTCTGGCACAGCTGTCTGTACCGGATATGCGTTTGGCTATACAGTATGGTATAATGTACCCAAGGCGTATGAGCGCCGTAGTCGAGCGACTGGATCTCGCCAAGGCAGGCGAACTCACGTTTTCACGGCCCACGGGACGCCGGTACAGGGCATTGGAACTGGCGCGTGGCGCACTGCGCGAGGGCGCGGGCGCGCCCATAGCGTACAATGCTGCAAACGAGGTGGCTGTGGAGTGGTTCCTCGCTGGGCGGCTGGCGTTTATTGACATAGCGGACGTAGTCGGCGCGGTGCTCGAGCACGGGCGCGTGCGCGGCTGCGCAGAGGATATTGACGGAATAATTGAGATTGACTGCGCGGCGCGTGCGGCGGCTTTTGCGGCGGCGGAGCGCATAAGCGCAGGACGGAGGTAGCTGATTTGGATACTGTTCTCTCTATATTGGCGGCACTGGTAGTACTCAGCATACTGGTGGTAATACACGAGCTGGGGCATTACTGGGCTGGCCGCCTGCTCGGATTCAGGATAGTCGAGTTTGCCGTGGGAATGGGGCCGCGCATATTCAAGTTCGAGCGCAAAGGCACGATTTACGCGCTGAGGGCGTTTCCCATAGGCGGCATGTGTCAGTTTGACGGTGAGGACGAGGAGGAGTCGGAGGGCAGTTTCAACGCGCAGCCCGTTTGGAAGCGCATGATAGTGGTGCTCGCCGGGCCTCTGATGAACTTCGTGCTGGCGCTTGTGATAGCGGCGATAACGCTGTTGGCGTTCGGAGGCGATTATCAATACGATGTCCCGCCCGTGGTGCAGTCCGTATCGGAGGATTCGCCCGCGGAGCTTGCGGGAATAGAGGCGGGGGACGTAATACTCAGCGTCGACGGGTACGCAGTTGACAATTACGATGCCATCACGCCGGCGATACTGGAAGCGAATACGACTCGCGCGATTGTAGTGCTCAGCCGCGGCGGAGTGGAGATAACGACGTGGGTTGAGAACATATTCGACGCGGAGGAGGGGCGAAATCTCCTCGGCATAACGATAAGCCCGCAGCGGGAGCAGTTGGGATTCTTTGCGGCATGCTCGCGTTCCGTGTCGTACACGGCTGACCTTGTTAAGCAGATGTTCGGCTTCCTGGGCAGTTTGTTTACGGGCGACGTGGACGGCGATGACGTTGCGGGGCCGGTCGGAACGATACAGATTATTGGCCAGGCGGTACGGGCCGGTTTTGAAGTCGTACTCATGATAGCGGTCATAATGAGCGTAAACTTGGGCTTTATAAACCTGCTGCCGCTACCCGCGCTTGACGGCGGACGGTTCGTATTCATGGTGATAGAGGCGATAATACGGCGTCCGATCTCGCGAAAAGTCGAGGCGATAGTGCACTTCGCGGGATTCGTACTGCTCATAGGGCTGATGCTGTTGCTGACGTTTAACGACATTTCGCGCATACTTGCGGGGTAGTGAGAATGACTCGTCAGGTCATAGTGGGCGGCACGCCGATAGGCGGCGGCGCGCGCGTAACGATACAGTCGATGACTAATACCGACACGCGCGACGTGGACGCCACGGTGGCGCAGATACGCGCGCTTGAGGACGCCGGATGCGACATTGTGCGCGTATCCGTGTACGATTCGGAGTGCGTGGAGGCCATAGGCGGCATAGTGAAGCGCATACGCATACCGTTGGTTGCGGATGTTCATTTCGATTACAGGCTTGCAGTCGGCGCGATAGAGCGCGGCGCGAACAAGGTGCGCATCAATCCCGGCAACATAGGCTCGGATGAAAACGTCCGGCTGCTGTCGGAAGTTGCAAAGCGGCATTCAGTGCCAATTCGCATAGGCGTAAACGGCGGCTCACTGGAACGGGAATTGCTTCAAAAGCACGGAAAAGCTACCGCTGAGGCCATGGTAGAGAGCTCCATGCGTCATATCGCGCTGTTGGAGAGGCACGATTTCCGGGACATAGTCGTCTCTATGAAGTCGTCGTCCGTGCGCACCACCGTGGAGGCGTACAGGCTGTTGCGCACAAAATGCGATTATCCGTTTCACATTGGCGTAACGGAGGCGGGCTTTGGCGAAGATGCGCTCGTAAAGGGCGCGATAGGCATAGGCGCGCTGCTGCTCGACTCCATCGGCGACACCGTGCGCGTGTCCATGACAGGCGACCCCGTGCGGGAAGTCCTGGCGGCGCAGAGCATACTGGCGGCAGTGGGCGTTAAGCGCGCAGGTGTGGAAGTCATTAGCTGTCCGACGTGCGGCAGGACTGCAGGCGACGTCGAAGGGCTCGCGCAGGTTATAGCGCACGAGTTGAGGCGGTGCGCAAAGCCCTTGAAGGTGGCGGTAATGGGCTGCGTGGTCAATGGGCCCGGGGAGGCGCGCGAGGCGGATGTAGGCATAGCTTTTGCGCCGGGCGGCGCGGTGGTATTTGCAGGCGGCGAGAAGTGTTTTTCCGGCGGCAAGGACGAAGCTGTCGCCGTATTGGTTGAGACCGCCAAAGCGATGGCGGCGGGGAGGAGCGATAATGCATCTGCAGGAGTTGGTGAGGAGCCTTAGCGATTCGTACGAGGTCATGAGCGTGGCGTTGCTCAAGCGCGCGCGCACCTTGAGCGTCACAATAATGAGCAGGCGCATACTGCCTGCATCTGAAATCGAGCGAGCGAGGGAGACCATCGTCCGCTCGGTTCTTAGCGTCTCGCCCCGCGGTATGAAATGTACGGTTGTATTTAAGTATGAGGACGCCGCGGGCCAGCTTAAGGCGGACGAACGGGCCGCGGGCATAGTGCTGGCGGATCTTTCGGCGAGCATACCCACGATAGCGCATGTCCTGAAGTACTCCCGCGTGGAAGTGGAAGGCGGCAGGCTGGTCATCTACTATCCAATGGAGGCGATGGAGCTTATGAGTATGGTCAATGCGGAGCGGCGCATAAATGCGGAGCTGCTGCGCAAGTACGGCATACTCGACGGCGTGGTGACATACCCGAGCGCAGAACTGCAGTTGCCGGCGCCAAAGTATGATACCGGGGACGGTTATGTGCCGGGCGTTTCAAAGGGTCAACCGACGGAGCGGCAGGTATTCGGACGCCCGATAAAGGGGCGGCCCATAAAACTGCGAGAGCTCTCAGATGCGTCGGAGCGCGTGACGGTGTCGGGCAGGATAATAGATTACACCACCAGGCCGCTCAACAAGGGCAGGTCGCTGCTGCAGTTCATACTGTCGGACGGCTCGTTTGCCACATGCTGCAAGCTGTTTCTGAGCGATGATAAGAAGGGCAACGACGTGCTCAAGCGCCTGCCGAAGCTCAAAGAGAAAGGCGACAGGCTGCTCATACGCGGCAGGTACATGTACGATGCGTTCTTGGGCGAGATGAGCCTGCAAGTTGCGGATATCGAGACTGCGGACGAGGAGTATAGAATGGACAGCGCGCCTCAGAAGCGCGTAGAGCTCCATCTGCACACCAAGTTCTCGTCTATGGACGCGCTTTTAGAGGCGAGCGACAAGGCGAATGACGCCGTCGCGACGGCGGCGAGATGGGGACACAAGGCGGTCGCCATAACGGATCACGGCGTGGCGCATGGCTTCCCCTCCGCATATGCTGCGGCGCAGAAGGCGGGCGTCAAGGCGATACTCGGCGTTGAGGGCTATCTCATAGAGGATGGTTGGGGCGTGTCCGCCTGCGGTACGCTCGCGCTGATAGACGTTTTCATGCAGCGAGGCGAGCGCGCCGAACTGGTAATAGCTTCAGCGCGCGTGCGCAACGGCGAGTTGGCGTGTGAGCCGTTCATCTGGCGCATTCCCGCCGTCGGAGTCAGTATGCGGGAGGAGGATTACTACCCCGTAGTGCGCCACCTCATGGACTTCTCGCCCGATAAGCGCAATGCCGCACAACACATCGCAGAGATCGTGCGCGGCGTCGACGCCGTAGCGACATTCGACAGGAAGGCGCTCGAGGCGCTGCATGAGGCGTGTTCGATACCGCAGTTAAGCAAGTTTGTGAATTTAGAGGCAATGCTCCGATATGAGCATACGGAGATACTGGAGTTTTCATTGGGCAACCTTGCGGCTGCGTTTGGACGTGCCGTGCCTGTGAGCGCTGCAGAGCGGTTGGAGTTCCTCGCAAGCATGCTGTGGGACATGACGGAGCGGCTTGCCGCGCGCGGAGCGGCGGAACTCCCGATGAACATCGGCTTCACCGCCGGTCACGAGAAGGGCAGGGGATACAACGCCCGCCACATCATAATACTTGCGCGCAACAGAGCGGGGCTCAAGAACCTCTATAAGCTGCTCTCGTTCTCGCATATGGAGCACTTCAAGGGCGTGCCGCGCATACCGCGCACCATGCTGATGACGCTCAGGTACGGGCTGATAGTGGGCTCTGCCTGTGAGGCGGGAGAACTCTTCCGCGCTGTGCTCGACGGTGCGAGCGATGCGGATTTGGAGCGCATAGCGGGCTTTTACGACTACTTGGAGATACAGCCCGTTGGCAATAACGATTTTCTGCGCCGCGAGGGCCGCGTGAGCGATATTGACGGGTTGCGGAGGCTTAACGAACGCATAGTCGAGCTGGGCGACAGGCTTGGAAAGCCGGTTGTAGCGACGGGAGACGTTCATTTTCTGGAACCGGAGGATTCGGTATTCAGGACAATACTCATGCACGCCAAAGGATATTCCGATGCGGATATACAGCCGCCGCTGTACTTCAGAACGACGGACGATATGCTGAACGAGTTCGCCTACCTGGGCAAGGAGAAGGCATATGAAGTGGTGGTCGCCAACACGAACGCCATAGCCGACATGTGCGAGTCGCTATCGCCGTATCTCAACGAGCGCCGGACGTATGTGCCGGTGATAGACGGCGCCGACGAGGAGTTGCGCGAATCCGCGTACAGCGCTTCTCGCGCGCTTTACGGCGATGAGCTGCCAGATATTGTGAGCAAGCGCTTAGAAAAAGAGCTTAACTCCATCATAAACAACGGTTACGCCTCGCTGTACATCATGGCGCAGCGGTTGACCGGCAAATCACTGTCCGAAGGCTACCTCGTGGGCTCGCGCGGGTCTGTTGGCTCGTCCTTTGTGGCGACGATGGTCGGTATAACTGAGGTAAATCCGCTGCCGCCGCACTATGTGTGCGCGTCGTGCAAGTATTCTGACTTTGACTTCGCGGACAGGCTGTCGCGCTGCGGTATAGACCTCGAGGTGCGGAATTGCCCCGTGTGCGGCGCGGAGCTCAAACGGCTTGGCTACGACATACCATTTGAGGTGTTTTTGGGCTTTAAGGGCGACAAGACGCCCGATATAGACTTGAACTTCTCGGGCGATTATCAGGCGGTGGCGCACGGGTTTGCAGAGGAGATGGCGGGAAAGGGCCACGCATATAAGGCGGGCACCATATCCACGGTGCAGGATAAGACCGCGCTCGAGTTTGTGCGTCACTACTGTGAGGATAAGGGGATAAAGCTGCCTACGGCGGAGATGACGCGGCTGGCTATGGGCTGCACTGGCGTCAAACGCACTACCGGGCAGCATCCGGGCGGCATAGTGATCGTGCCGGAGGGGTACGAGATATACGACTTTACGCCTGTCAATTATCCGGCTGACAAGCAGGGGGTCGACGTCGTCACCACGCACTTTGACTTTCACGCTATGGACGATAAGTTAGTGAAGCTCGACATACTCGGTCACGACGATCCTACGGCGCTGAGAATGCTGCACGACCTGACTGGCGTAGACCCAAAGACAGTGCCATTGGACGACAAGCGCACCATGTCGCTGTTTTCCACGTGCGATGAAATGGGCATATCGCTGCGGGAAATAGGCTGCGAAGTGGGCAGCCTCGCTCTGCCGGAGTTTGGTACGGTGTTTGTCCGCGGCATACTGGAGGATACCCGCCCGACCACGATGGAGGAGCTTGTGCGCATATCAGGGCTCTCCCACGGCGAGAATCTGTGGCGTGGCAACGCACGGGATCTGATATTGGACGGCACCGCCACCCTGTCGGAAGTCATATGCCTGCGCGACGACATAATGAACTACCTCATATCGCTCGGAGGCGATGCCTCCATGGCTTTCTCGACCATGGAGGCAATCCGCAAGGGCAAGCATGTTTCCGCCGAGATGAGGGAATTCATGGAGTCGTTGGGCGTACCGGAGTGGTACATAAACTCTGCGGACAAGATAAACTATCTGTTCCCGAGGGCACACGCCGCAGCATATGTCATGATGACGTATCGAGTGGCGTACTACAAGCTGTATTACCCGTTGGAGTTTTACGCCATGTATCTAAGCGTGAGGGCGACTGCGCTGGACATAAGCGATATTGAGGCGCCGGCGGACGCATTGGCGACGAGGATAAGACTGCTCAAGCAGCCGCGGTCGCGCGAAGCGGCGGGCGGGGCAAAGGACGAGGAGAAGCTGACGCTGCTCGAAGCGGTGTACGAGATGATGCAGCGCGGCATAAAGGTGCTTCCCATTGACATATACAAGTCGGACGCGCTCAGATTCACCATAGAAGACGGTGCGCTCAGGCCGCCGTTCGTCTCGGTCAGCGGTGTAGGTGAATCCGCTGCGCTTGACCTGGCGAGGGGCGCGCAGGGCGGGGAATACCGCTCGCGGGAGGATTTTGTGCAGAGGACTAAGGCGAACAGCGCAGTCGTGGACAAGTTGGATGCGCTGGGCGCGCTCTCCGCGCTCAGGGCGTCCAACCAGGTCAGCTTGTTCGAGGACGGTTTGCTCTAAACGCCGCGTCGGACGCAAACTGCCGGAAATGTATTTGACCCCCGCGAGGCGTAACGCCGGGCGGGGGTCTTGATACGCGCCCGCAAACGAGCGAAATAATGCGCGATATGGGAAATTGGCGCGAAATAGCGGGTACGCTGTTCGCGGTCGGGCGCACGGGGCATAATCTCATCGTAGCTGAGTAGTCGGACCGGTTAAGCCGGGGGATACCGGGATTACGGAAGCGCCTGCGGCACTCCACGCAATGACCGCAGCGCGCTGAATGAAGGAGGCGGGAACACTGCCGTTTTGCTCGCGGTGCGGCGATGTGGAGGCTTGCCGCAATGTCACGCGCGATAGCGCGTGACGAGGCGCGTCGGTAATCCGAACGTGCCAGAGCAAGTTGCATGGCGAATGTGACATTGGAACACGTAAAGAAGGTCTATCCGTTCAGCGGAGAGACGCGACGCGGCAAACGCGGTGCGAAAGCGCTGCGCGACGAGGCTGAAACAAAGCTGCTTGTGACGCACGAGGGCGTCGTTGCGGTACATGATTTCAGCATTGAAATAGCCGACAAGGAGTTTGTGGTGCTGGTAGGGCCGTCCGGGTGCGGCAAATCGACCACTCTGCGCATGATAGCGGGCTTGGAGGAGATAACCGATGGCGAGTTGCGCATAGGCGGGAAGCTTGTAAACGACATGCCGCCGAAGGACAGGGACATAGCAATGGTTTTCCAAAGCTATGCGCTGTATCCGCACATGACCGTGTATGACAACATGGCTTTTGCGCTCAAACTGCGAAAGACGCCCAAGCCCGTCATAGACGGCAAAGTGCGCGAGGCGGCTGAGATACTCGGGATTACGGAATACTTGAACAGGAAACCCAAGGCGTTGTCGGGCGGACAGCGTCAGCGCGTGGCGATAGGCAGGGCGATAGTGCGGGAGCCGCAGGTGTTTTTGATGGACGAGCCGCTGTCCAATCTCGACGCCAAGCTGAGGAATCAGATGCGCGCAGAGATAATCAAGCTGCGCCAGCGCATAGATACGACTTTCATATACGTCACACATGACCAGACTGAGGCGATGACCCTGGGCGACAGGATAGTCATAATGAAGGATGGTTTGATACAGCAGATAGGCACGCCGCAGGAGGTGTTCGACTCGCCGGCGAATATATTTGTAGCCGGGTTTATCGGTTCGCCGCAGATGAATATGTTCGATGCGGAGCTCGATAAGGTGGATGAGCGCTATTTCGTGCTTTTAAACGGCGCCAGGGTGTTTCTGTCCGAGGAGAAGCAGAGTGCGCTGCGCCGCGCGAATGTGCAGCCGCAAAGAGTCACCATGGGGATACGCCCGGAACACATAATGCTCTGCTCCAATACGGCTGAAGCGCACATACGCGCCGTCGTGGACGTGTCGGAGATGATGGGCAGCTCAGTTCACCTGCACATAAGCTCAAACGGCAAGGACATAGTCGTCATAGTGCCAACCATGGATCTGCAGGGGGACTACATGAACGGGTTCGGTTACGGCCAGACGGCAAACTTCGCATTCGGAGGAAATGTAGTGCACTTGTTTGACCGCGAAACCGGCGAGAGTCTGCTGCGCGGTTGAGTACGACGTGCGCGTGCGCCGAGCTCACGGCGAACGGCGAGGCAAGCGCCCCGCCGTTCGTTCTGCGTTAGAGTCCCATGCCCCTCTAAACGAATGGGGGCGCTAAGCTCAATAGTTGTTAGACTTTATTTCAAAGTACGCCTGGGGATGCGCGCATACCGGGCAAACCTTCGGGGCGTCCGTTCCGACGTGGATGTGGCCGCAGTTGCGGCAGACCCACACTTCATTCTGCTCGGAGTGGAATACCTTGCCGGCTTCGATGTTGGCGATAAGCTTATTGTAGCGCTCCTCGTGCTCCTTCTCGACTTTTCCTACAGCCTCGAAGAGATACGCGATATTGGTGAAGCCCTCCTGACGCGCTTCCTCGGCGAAGGTGGCGTACATATCGGTCCACTCGTAGTTCTCACCCGCAGCTGCATCAGCGAGATTTGTCAGCGTATCGGGGATCTTGCCGCCGTGGAGAAGCTTAAACCACAGCTTGGCGTGCTCGCGCTCATTGCTGGCGGTCTCCTCGAAAATGCTGGCTATTTGCTCATAGCCCTCTTTTTTTGCGGTTGAAGCGTAGAAGGTGTACTTGTTTCTCGCCTGGGATTCGCCTGCAAAAGCGTCCCGCAGATTCTGTTCGGTCTTTGTTCCTTTGAGTTCCATGTTTGTTCTCCCTTCGATTTTAATTTTTCATGTTGATTGTTGCCCGAACGGCCCGTGGCATACCACTGTCACTATGGCCGTTTACACTGCGCGCACACGCCGTACAGCAGCACGCTGGCGCTGTTCACCTCACAGCCGCACTTCTCACGGACGCAAACCGCGAAGTCCGGCATCGCCTCCCGAGGCACATCCGAAACGCTTCCGCAGCGCTCGCAGATGAGGTGATAATGACCGTCATTGACCGCATCATACCTGTCGGAAGCGTCTGGTATCTGTATCCGCATTATGCTGCCGCTGTCGCACAGCTGCCGCAGATTGCGATAGACAGTAGCGGTCGATATCTCGTGGCCCTGCCGGACTATCTCGGCGCGCAGTTCATCCGCCGTAGGGTGATAGCCGTGCGTCGAGAGCGTAGAGAGTATCAGACTGCGCTGCTTCGTGGAATACATTCCGCCTCCTTGAGAATGAGAATCAATCTCAAGTTGATTATAACAGCCCTGCGACGCATGTCAAGCGCGATTTTTATATATTTCAATGTGCTCGCGGGCGCCATCTGAGGCGTGACGCCCGTGAATGCCGTGAGGCCGTCAGTCGTGCGCCCGAGTGCTCACTTCGGCGAGGAGCTTTGCCTGGAACTCCTCGAGCGCCATTGTGCCGAGGTCGCCGCCCTTTCGAGAGCGAACCGCCACCACACTGTTCTCCACTTCCTTGTCGCCTATGACGAGCATATACGGTATCTTCTGCATCTGCGCTTCGCGTATTTTGAAGCCGATTTTTTCGTTGCGCAGGTCGCATTCCACGCGCAGGCCGAGCGCCTCCAATCGCGCGCGCACTTCCTCTGCGGCGGCGTGTGTGCGGTCTGTCATAGCGAGCACCTTGACCTGTACGGGCGCTATCCAGGTGGGCAGCGCGCCGGCGTATTTCTCTATAAGCAGCGCCAGCGTGCGCTCATAGCAGCCCATAGAGGTGCGGTGTATGACGTATGGGTATTTCTTCTCGCCGTCGGTGTCGACATACGTCATGCCGAAGCGCTCCGCGAGCTGAAAGTCTATCTGTATGGTTATCAGCGTATCCTCTTTGCCGTGGACGTTCTTGGACTGTATATCCAGCTTGGGGCCGTAGAACGCCGCTTCGCCGTCGGCTTCGGTGAAGGGTACGTCCAAGTCGTGGAGTATGTCGCGCATCATGGACTGGGTGGCCTCCCAACTCTCCTTGCCGCCGATATACTTGTCCGTGTCGTTCTCGTCCCACTTGGAGAACCTGTATGTCACGTCGTTTTCGAGGCCTATGGCGGTGAGGAAGAACTTCGCCAAATCCAGGCAGCCGCGGAATTCCTCCTCGACCTGGTCAGGACGGCAGGCGAGATGCCCCTCCGATATTGTAAACTGCCGCAGCCTTATCAGGCCGTGCATCTCACCGGAGGATTCATTGCGAAACAGTGAGGACGTCTCATTGAAGCGCATGGGCAGATCCCTGTATGAGCGGGCGCGGTTGAGATACGCCATGAACTGGAACGGGCATGTCATGGGGCGCAATGCAAACACTTCGGCGTCTTCGTCTTCGGCGTCGCCCATGATGAACATGCCTTCGCGGTAATGATCCCAGTGCCCGGAGATTTTGTAGAGGTCACGCTTTGCCATGAATGGCGTCTTAGTGAGCATATAGCCCCTGCGCTGCTCCTCGTCCTCTACAAAGCGCTGCAGCAGCTGAATGACACGCGCGCCCTTCGGCAACAGTATGGGCAGTCCTTGTCCGATTATGTCCACAGTGGTGAACAGCTCCAGTTCGCGACCGAGCTTGTTGTGGTCGCGCTTCTTCGCCTCCTCCAGCTGCGTGATGTACGCATCGAGGTCAGCTCTCTTTTCAAAGGCGGTGCCGTATATGCGCTTTAGCATCTTATTCTTCTCACTGCCGCGCCAGTACGCCCCGGCGACGCTCATGAGCTTGAAGTTCTTGACCTTGCCCGTGCTCTCGAGATGCGGTCCGGCGCACAGGTCGACGAAATCACCCTGCCTGTAAAATCTGATTACTGAGTCGACGGGCAGATCCTCTATAAGCTCGACCTTGTACGGCTCGCCGAGAGAGCGCATGAACTCTATCGCCTCGTGGCGCGGCAATTCAAAGCGCTCCAAAGGGAGGTTCTCCTGCGTCAGCTTTAGCATTTCGCCCTCAATTTTGACTAAATCTTCCGGTGTGAAACCCGCGTCCGTGTCAAAGTCATAATAAAAACCGTTCTCAATAGCAGGCCCTATTGCGAGCTTTGCATCGGGAAACAGGCGCTTGACCGCCTGGGCGAGTATGTGTGATGCCGTATGGCGGTAGGCAAAGCGGCCGCCGTCGTCCGCAAACGTCAGCAGGCGAAGCGAGTGGTCGCCGCAAATCGGAGTGCGTGCGTCGACGAGCTGTCCGTCCAGCTCCGCTGCGAGAGTAGCTTTTCTCAGCCGAGGGCTTATGCTCTCGGCGATTGCCAGCGCGTTGACGCCGTCGTCATACTGACGCACGGAGCCATCGGGGAAAGTGATGTTCATAACGTACCTCCATAAAATAAAAACCGTCCGCAAGCTAAAAGCTAGGGACGGGAGTACACCCGCGGTTCCACCCTAATTGGATAAACCCACTCGTATTCGAAGCTGTAACGCGCTCCGCGCGTCGGAATCGCACAGTGGTGATGGCATCCGCCGTCCATAACGCGCTTGCAGCCGGCGGCGCGTCTCTCTGAAATGGCTGGGGCGGGGCGAAGCTGTGGTCGTCTTCCGATAGTCCGAGGGTATTATATGCCCTTTGCGGCGCAAAGTCAACAGACAAACAAAACACTTGGATGAAAAATCGGCCGCCGCCCTGCGCATATTAAAACACAGACCGGGCGCGGTGCGCATATCAATACAGAAGCAATAGAACGGTATCAATGCGGAGGGTGCGCGTGAGGACAATAACGATAGCATATGATGGCTATGACATCGACATAAGTTCAATACTTCAGCGGAGGTTGGCGGCTGTGGGCGCGGAATACGTCGTGCGCGCGGATTCCGGCGGCCCTGAACTCACATTTGAAGTGGACGAGAACGGTGGCGACAAGTGGATAACCGCGCTGTCACAGCTCGTGCTGCGCGACATAGCATACTGCGAGATAGCCTCGCTGATAAGTCTCCTGCCGCTGACTTCTGAGGAAAAGCGCAGTCTGCTGCCCGACGCGATTAACGGCGTGCGCTCGTACTCCCTGGACGCTATGGTGACGAATCAGCTGCACGATTTTTTCAGCGAAAACGACAGGTTTAACATAGACGGGTTCCTGCGCTTCAGGCTGCAGGACTTGCCCGCGTGCTGGGCGCTCGCGGTGGATGCGGCGTTTAGGAGGCATGTGCTGAAGGACGAGTATATGGATTTCGTGGGTTTCTTCAACTGCGGCATGCTGCCGTACATACCGCATACCGGCGAGTTGCGCGTCATAATACACGCGGACAGATCCTGCACGATTACGGACGACAAGGATACGCGCATAGATTGCGAGGCGTGCGGCGATGACGGGATAATGAATCTCATAGTGTGCCTGGCGCCGGAGCATGTGGTGGTATACGACCTCACAGGCGAGTGCGACAGTGCGCTCTCGGAGATGCTGAAGCGCATATTCAGGGGCAGGATAAGCTACTACTGCTGAGCGCGGGAACGACAGCCGCTTTAGTTTGAAATAAGTTCACAGTTTGGTAAAGAACGACTGCAAGTAATGGAGGCCAACTGTATTGTTGCTGTGATATAATCGTACGAATAAAACGTGGGAGCTTGTAATTGTGCTGTCTTCATTTAGCGTCAAAAAGCCGCTGACCGTGATAATCGCGGTTTTTCTCGTCATTGTACTTGGCGTAATCGCATTCACGAATCTGACTACCGATTTGCTGCCGAGCATGGACTTTCCGTACGTGGTGGTGTACACGACATATGCGGGCGCGAGCCCCGAAAAGGTTGAGACCGCTCTGACCACGCCGCTTGAGAGCGCCATATCCACGCTCAGCGGAATAGAGAGCGTGCGCAGCACATCGGCTGAGAACGTGAGCGTTATAATACTGCAATACGCGCAGGATGCGAACATGGACAGCGCCATAATTGAGCTAAGCAGCCGCATTGACATGGTGACGGGGCAGCTTGAGGACGCCGTGGGAACGCCCGTCTACATGAAGATAAACCCAGACATGCTGCCGGTGGCGTGTATAAGCGTGTCGGCAGGCGGGCTGCACGGAGCGGAATTGACGCGGTATGTCGAGGAGAACGTACTCAGGCCCATAGAGCGCGTAGACGGCGTTGCGAGCGTCAGCTCCATGGGCGCGACGGAGGAGTACATCAACATAACGCTGTCATCCGACAAGATAGACGACCTAAACCACAGGATACTCGAGGTAGTAAACGAGGAATTGGCGAAGGTCGAGGACGAGCTCGACGCCGCGCAGGCGGAAATAGATTCCGGTTGGGATGAACTGAATAACCAGTCCGCAGACGCCGAAGCGGAGATCAGGGCTGCGCAGATAGCGCTCCGCGCCGCGCGCCAGGAGGTAAACGCCGGACTGGCGCAGCTTCAGTTGGCGCAGTTGGAGACAGAGCAGACGCTCGCGGAACTGACGGAGCGCAGGGCGCAGCTTGTGACGCTGATTCTGGGCGCGGAGAGCTTGGACGAGCTAAACGCGGCGATAGTGCTCGCCGAAGGCGCCATAGTTAGCATAGACGAGGATATAGCCGCTGTCACCGCGGAGCTCGAGGCGCTGCAGCAGCGGCGCGCGGAGCTGGTTGCGGCGCTTGAGGCGCTTCCGGAGGGCGCGGAGTACGATGAGGAACGCGCGCGGCTCGAGCGGGAGATAGCGGAGGTCGATGAGGAAATAGCCCGCGTCCGCGCCGAGCTGGAACAGCAGCAGTCGCAGCGCACGATACTGGTCGAGGCGCTCGCTCGCCTTGTAGAGCAGCGCGACGCGCTCGTCGCGGCGCTCGAGGAACTCGGGAACCCCACAGTGGATGAACTAAATGCGCTGTTGGCGCAGGTCAACGAGGGCATAGCGCAGTGCGAGAGCGGCTTGGACACCATCGAGCAAAGCCGTGCGGAGCTAAACGCCGCGCTGGAGGAGATAGCCAGGCAGGAAGCGGCGCTAAACTCCGGAATGTCGCAGCTCGAGAACACGGTTGAGGAGACAACGGCTGCGCTCGAGGCGGCGGAAGCGGAACTCGCTGCCGCGCGAGAGGCGTTTGAGAGAGCGCGTGACGAGGCGCTGGCGCAGGCGAACGTTGGTGGAGCGGTAACCGCGGATATGCTGAGCCAACTGCTGACCGCGGATAATTTCTCGCTTCCGGCAGGTTACGTGCTCAACGAAGACGCGCGCATGGCGGTCAAGGTGGGCGAGCCGTTCTCGTCATTGGACGAGGTGAAGTCCCTGGAGCTTCTGCGCGTTGAGGAGGCGGATATTGGCGCAATAACGCTTGAAGACATAGCCGACATACAGATATCAAACAACGAGGGCGAGGTCTACGCGAAGCTCAACTCGGCAAACGGGCTGTTGATGATAGTGCAGAAACAGAGCAACTACTCGACGACGGCAGTATCGAGGGAGCTGCGCGAGACGATAGAGGATATCAATGCTCAGCAGGAAGACGGTGAGGTCGTCATGCTGATGGATCAAGGCGTTTACATCGACATCGTCATTGGCACGGTAATAAGCAATCTGCTCTATGGCGCCGTTCTGGCGGTAATCGTGCTGATGTTGTTCTTGAGGAGCGCGCGCTCCACGCTAATAGTTGGCGTGAGCATACCCATAAGTCTCATGCTGACCGTGGTGCTCATGTACTTCACTGATGTCAACCTCAACATACTTTCGCTGGCGGGGTTGGCGCTCGGAGTGGGCATGTTAGTCGACAACAGCATAGTCACCATAGAAAACATATACCGTCTGCGCCAGAAGGGCATGAGCGCCGCCGCGGCGGCGGTGGCGGGCGCAAAGCAGATATCCGGACCGATAATCGCCTCAACCCTCACCACGGTATGCGTGTTCCTGCCGATAGCGTTTACGCAGGGGCTGACGAGGGAGCTATTCGCGGACATGGGGCTTACGATAGCGTATTCTCTGACAGCGAGCTTGCTTGTGGCGCTTACGCTCGTACCCGCGCTGTCGTCCACGTTGCTCAAGAACAAGGAACAGCACAAGAGCAAGCTGCACGATAAGGTAAGCGGGTGGTATGCCAAAGCGCTTGCGTGGTGTCTTGGGCGTAAGTGGTTACCGCTTACTGCGGCGTCCGTGTTGCTCGCCATAGCCGTGGGACTCGTGCTGTCTATGGGGACGGAGTTCATACCGGATTCAGACTTCAGCGAGATAATGGTCAGCATAGAGACGTCCGAGGATACGACGCAGGAGGCCGGCAGGGAAGCGGTGACGACGCTCATGGACAGATTGCTGGAAAACGAGGCGATTGAGACCGTAGGCGCGATGGAGGGCAGCGGTTCTAGCCTGTCGATGAGCGGCTCAAGCGGGTTCAGCATGTATGTGGTGCTCAAAGAGGACAGGGATAAGACGAGTATGACCGTGTCGCAGGAGATAGTGGACGCCGCCGCTGATTTGCCGCTGACCGTGTCTGCGAGCAACGTGTTGACCAGCCTTACGAGCTATCTGGGCTCGGGAATAGATTTGTATGTGCAGGGCGACGATCTCGATGAACTCGCCCGCATAGGCAGTGATATAGCCGCGCTCATATCGGATGTAGACGGCGTCTACAATGTTGACAGCACGCTCGGCGAAGCGTCTGACGAAGTGCGCATAACCGTGGATAAGAACGCCGCCATGGAGTACGGGCTCACCGTCGCACAGGTATACGCGCAGGTATCGAGCGAGTTGAGCACGGAGGCGTCCGCATCGGATATTACCATCGAGGGCACGGCATATCCGGTAATCGTAGCGAAGGACGAGGCGCTGAGCGCGTCGTACAGCGACATAATGGATATGGAGCTCACGTCCGCCGGCGGCGATGAAACGGTGCTGTTGGGCGATATAGCGGAGTTGACGGTAGAACAGGGCTACAACAGCATATCGCGCAGCGATTATGTGCGCCTGTGTCAGATAACCGCCGAAGTCGACATCGACCACAATGTTGGCAGGATCGGCAGGGAGATTGACGCGCTCCTCGCGGGCTACGACATGCCCGAGGGTTACAGCATCGTAGAAATGGGCGAGAACAAACTGATATCGGACATGTTAGAGGATCTGACACTTATGATTCTACTTGCAATCGTGCTGATATATGCTATAATGGTGGCACAGTTCCAGTCGTTCTTGTCGCCGTTGATTGTGATGCTGACGGTTCCGCTTGCATTCACGGGTGCGATACTGATGCTGTACATACTGGGCTTCAATCTAAGCGTCATTGCCCTCATAGGGCTTCTGGTGTTGGTTGGCGTCGTGGTCAACAACGGCATAGTGTTCATAGATTTTACGAACAAGCTTCGGCAGGACGGCATGGAACGCAAGGAAGCTTTGATAGAGGCCGGCAAGAGCAGATTGAGGCCTATACTGATGACCACAATAACGACGGTGTTGGGTCTTCTGACGTTGCTGTTTGGCGTTGGAACCGGAGCGGACATACTACAGCCCATTGCGGCGACGATAATCGGCGGCTTGGGTTACGCCACGCTTTTGACATTGATAGTTGTACCGCTGCTGTACGACGTGCTCTGCAAGCGCAATCCCAAAAAGGTCGACATAGGGGAGCCCGATTCCGCAAACTGAGGGAGGATGTAACATGAAGGTAAAACTGAGAGTTGCCGCGTTGCTCGCAGCGCTGCTCGTACTTGCGGTAGGCTGCGATATCCTCGGCCCCACCGAGCCCACCGCTACGTTGGAGCCTACGCCTGAGGAAACTCCCACTCCAACACCTACATTGGAACCCACGCCAACCCCCGTGCCCGTGAGGCGGACGGACGACTTCGAGTACTTGCTGTACGAGGATCACATAGAGATAATCAAGTACATCGGGAGCCAGACGTTCGTGCTCATACCAGACTATCTCGAGTTTCTGCCGATAACGCACATAGGCGCCGAGGCGTTTGCGGGCACTGATGTCACGTTTGTGGAGATAGGGGAGCAGATAACGGATATATGCGAGCGCGCGTTTGCAGGCTGCGCTATGATGTCGAGCGTAAAGCTGGGCGAGAACCTGCTGACTATAGGCGACGAAGCGTTTGCGGACTGCATAAAACTCGGCGGAATATCTATCGCACACAATGAGACCGCGATAGGCGCGAGGGCATTCAGCGGCTGCCTGGCGTTGACGACGGTGACAATTGGGGAGTCCGTGACAGAGATAGGCGAGGCGGCTTTTGAGAACTGCAGCTCCTCGTTGACTATATTCGGCTCAAGCGGCAGCTATGCAGAGACTTACGCCGCTGAGAACGGCATTAGATTCAGTGCCGACTGATGAGCTTTGAGCGGCGGACGGGACTCCGCCGCTTCTTGCTATCGTGGGTCGATGCGGGGCGCGTAAACCGTCTGTCTGCGCAATGCGCTGCACATGGGCAGTCGACCTCTGGTACCAATGAACCAGCTCGGGTGAGGAGGCTTCAATGTCAGATACAAAAAGAGAACAAAAGGGCAAGCTGAGCGGCTGGAGGCTAAAGCTCGTTGTTATCGCGGCGGTGCTGCTCTCACTTGCGCTGGCGGCCGTAATACTTGTGGAGGTGACGCTCAACCGGATTGAACGTTTCGACCCGAATGAGACTCCATTGCCACCTGATTATACGCTTCCGGACGACACTGAATCGCCGGACGACCTACAGGATTTGCCGGTAGTCGATCCGGATTCCGTGTGGGCGACGCCCACGCCGGGTGAATCGGACGCCACGCCTACGCCGGTGAGCGACACGATTGATACCAGCGGAAAAGACGTCACGAACATACTGCTCATAGGGCAGGATCGCAGGCCTGGAGAGAGCAGGGCGCGCTCGGATGTGATGATACTTGTCAGCCTCAACAAGACGGACGGGCGTATAACCATGGTATCGCTCATGCGCGACACATATGTGCAGCTTGAAGGCAGACCGGACAACAGGCTCAATGCAGCGTTTGCATTTGGCGGCGCGGCGTATCTCTGCGAAACCATCGAGAGCAACTTCGGCGTACACATCGACGGGACTTTTGAAGTGGACTTCAGCGGGTTTGAAGCGTGCGTCGACGCAGTCGGCGGAGTGCGGGTAAACATAACCGAGGCGGAAGCGGAGATAATACGGGCGGCCATGGGAGATGAGTATGAAATAGAGGCGGGCAGCGTCAACCTAAACGGCGCGGCCGCGCTGGTATACACGCGAATACGCAGCCTGCCCGGTGGAGACTGGCAGCGCACCGCAAGACAACGGCGCGTCATAATGGCGCTGTACAATCGCTTTGTCAATTCCAACCTCACGACTATTGTAAACGTATTAAACAGCGTGCTGCCATACATAAGGACGGACATGCTCAATTATGAGATCATAGACCTGGCGAGCAGCGTTATAAGCATGGGACTGTCCGACATACCGACGTACACAGTCCCGTACGAGGGAACCTATACGGCGGCTAATGTCAACGGCAGGTTCGTGTTCCTCCCAGATTTGGAGGCCAATTCGCGCCTCCTGATGGAGTGGCTGTACGGAGATTGACCTCGGACGAGGGTGAGCGCCGGCGGGTAGACGTGCCCAAGGCGCTCATTTTTTATGGCAAAAACAGAAGCATTGTGGTATAATTGCGGCGTAGTAAAGCGCACATATAACGAAACAACATATGAGACAGAAGGAAGTGAGTGCGCGCGCACGCGTCTTAACGGCGTGATATTACTGCGAATATTGATGAAAGCGGTAATGGTGCCCGGTTTTGGACATGCTCATGTCATACATACGCCCGCACAGGGGCGAGATGGCGTTGGGACTGGTTGTCAAGTTCTTCGCCACGATGATGGATCTGATGATCCCGTATGTGCTCGAGATAATAATCGACGATGTCATACCTACAGGCGATGTAAACCGTATATTGGTGTGGGGAGGCGTAATGGCCCTGTGCGCCGTTTTTTCGGTTGTGACCAATATAATGGCAAATCGGATGGCGACGCGCAGTTCCGGAAAGGTCACACGCAAGCTGCGGCATGACCTCTTTTCGCGAATCGGCTACCTGTCGAGCCCGCAGCTGGATCGCTTTACCGCATCGTCGCTGGTGTCGCGTTTGACGAGCGATACCTACAATGTCAATCAGATGCTTACGCGTGTACAGCGCATAGGCGTACGCGGACCTATTCTGCTGATAGGCGGCATGGTGTTCACGCTCAGCCTCGACCCGGTGCTTACAATGGTACTCGTGGGCATGCTGCCGCTGATAGCGTGCGTTGTGTTTTTCGTTACAAAGTTCAGCATACCCGTATACACAAAATGTCAAAAGGCGCTCGACAAACTCGTCATGACCGTGCAGGAGAATGTGACCGGAGTGCGCATAATCAAGGCCTTGTCTAAATCGGAGCGCGAGCGCGAGCGTTTTTCGAGCGTCAACGAGGAGCTATCCGACAACGAGAGAAAAGCCGGAATACTCATGGCGATAACGAATCCGTCGACTACGCTCATACTCAATGTGGGCTTGGCGCTCATAGTGCTTGTCGGGGCGTACAGGGCGGATTCCGCCTTGACGGAGCGCGGCACTATTATAGCCTTCCTGTCGTATTTCACGATAATACTCAATGCCATGCTCGGCATCACTCGTATTTTCATAGTGTGCTCCAGGGCGATAGCCTCTGCGAACAGGATAGATGAGGTGTTACGCGCAGAGGAGGACATGCCTGTGCTCGCGGAGACGGATTGTGCGGGCGATAAGCGCTATCGGCTGGAGTTTAGAAATGTGTCGTTCTCCTACAACGGCGTAGAGGACAACTTGACCGGTGTGAGCTTTGCGCTTCGCCCGGGTGAGACGCTGGGCATAATCGGCGCAACCGGAAGCGGCAAGAGCACCGTGATAAACCTGATACTGCGCTTTTACGACCCGAGACAGGGCGCTGTTTTCATCGACGGAAGGGACGTCAGGACACTGACGCGCCGCGACCTGACCTCGCGCATAGGCGTGGCAATGCAAAACGATTTCATAATGGCCGGAACTCTCCGCGACAACATAGATTACGGCAGGGGATTGAGTGAGGCACAGCTGTGGAAGGCCGTTCGCACAGCTCAGGCGGAGGAGTTTATCAGCCAGCGGCAGGAGGGCCTGGACTTTGTGGTGGCGCAGAGGGGCTCGAGCATCAGCGGCGGGCAGCGGCAGCGCATGCTTATTGCGCGGGCAATAGCCGCCGAGCCGGACCTGCTGCTGTTGGACGACTCATCCAGCGCCCTGGATTACAAGACGGACGCGGCGCTTAGAAGGGCGCTGCACACCAACTATCCAAACATGACGACAGTGATAGTGGCGCAGCGCGTCAGTTCGATTAAGAACGCGAATGAGATACTCGTTTTGGACGACGGGAGGCCAATCGGCGCCGGCACGCATGACGAACTGGTCGTCTCATGTGATGCGTACAGGCGCATAGCCCATACGCAAATGGGAGGTGAGCGCGATGCGTAACCAACCCGGAGGCATGGGCGGTAGACTAACACAGGGTTTTGAAGCGACGGGCGACAGGCGTTCCTTTGGAGGCGCCAAGCCCGACAAAAAGTACATACTGCGCAGGCTGTGGGGCTATTTGAACAGGTACAAGCTGCTTGTAGCGGTGGCGATAGTACTCACGATAGCAAGCAATCTGCTGCAGCTGTGGGGGCCGAGGCTGTCCGGAATGGCGATAGACGCGATAGGCGATTTGCCGCACAGCGCGGACTTCGAAACGATTCTAAGCTGCGTCGCGCTGATGCTGGGGTGCTACGCCGCGTCCTTTGTGCTCTCGTACATACTGTCCGTGGTGATGATAGAGCTCACGCGGAAAGTTACATTCCGCATGCGCAGGGACGTTTTCGACAGGCTGGTGCAGTTGCCGGTCAGCTTCTTTGACACCCGCCAGACGGGCGACATAATCAGCGTAATATCCTACGACATTGACACGGTAAACGCCTCCATATCGAATGACCTGCTGCAAATGTGCAGGAGCGTCATAACGGTCGTGGGCTCGCTGGTGATGATGCTTCGCATAGCTCCGATTCTGGTATGCGTGTTTGGCGTTACCGTACCGGCGTCCATACTGTTTACGCGCTACATAACGAAGAAAGTGCGGCCGCTCTTCAGGCGCAGGTCCGCCAAATTGGGCGAAATGAACGGCTTTGCCGAGGAGATGATAGCCGGGCAAAGGACGACCCGCGCGTACGGGCGCGAGGATGTAATACTGAGCAGGTTTGATGACAAAAATGACGAGGCCGTGGAGGCGTATACCGAGTCGGAGTACCACGGCTCTATTATGGGCCCGTCAGTCAACTTCATAAACAACATTTCACTGGCGTTGGTAAGCACTTTTGGAGCCATACTGTACCTAAGCGGGCGCATCGGTCTGGGCGACATATCGTCGTTCGTATTGTATTCGAGAAAGTTTTCCGGCCCGATAAACGAGACTGCAAACATATTTGGCGAGCTTCAATCTGCGTTTGCCGCGGCAGAGAGGGTATTCCGCCTCATAGACGAGCTGCCTGAAAAACCGGATGCCGCCGACGCAAAGGTATTGACGGATATATACGGGGACGTCGACATGAAGGACGTGGACTTTGGCTATGTTCCGGAGCGCACAGTTATCAAAGGACTCAACCTGCACGCGGACAGGGGAAATCTGATCGCCATAGTGGGCCAGACCGGGGCGGGCAAGACTACGATAATAAACTTACTGATGCGCTTCTACGACATAGAGCATGGCAGCATAGAGCTGGATTCAAACGACATATACGGACTCACGCGGTCGAGCGTGCGCAAGGCGTATACTATGGTGCTGCAGGACACATGGCTGTTTAACGGTACGATACACGACAACATAGCGTACTCAAAGGACGGCGCCACGCGTGAGGAGGTGATCGCCGCGGCAAAGGCGGCGCGGATACACAGTTTCATTATGAGACTGCCGAATGGATACGACACGGTCATCAGTGACAACGGCGCGGCCATATCCAAAGGTCAGAAGCAGCTGTTGACCATTGCACGAGCCATGCTGCTCGACTCGAAGATGCTCATTTTGGACGAGGCGACGTCTAACGTCGACACGCAGACGGAGCAGCAGATACAGGCGGCGATGCGCCGGCTGATGCAGGGGAGGACGTGCTTTGTGATAGCGCACAGGCTATCTACTATCCGCCATGCGGATCTCATACTTGTCATGGAGGACGGAAGCATAGCCGAGAGCGGCACGCACGAGGAATTGATGGCAAAAAATGGCATTTATAGGGAGTTGTATTATTCGCAGTTTGAGGTGTATTGAACGTGACGTGGACAACGCATACTAAGTTCAAACCAAAGGAAAGGAGTTCGCGTTATGAGTTATCAGAACAACGATCAGGCTAACAACCGCAATCAGAGCAACCAGCGCAATGAGAACAATAGGCGCAATAAGCAGAACGGTCAGAACAGCCAGAATCAGCAGGACTTCTAAGCTCAAATGGCACGGGGAACCCTCAAGGGTTCCCCGATTCAATGAAGCGGGTCGTTCGCTTGAGCCTGCTGCCGCATGTGTTTTTTGCTTGCAAAATCCCTCCGGCGTGGTATTATCATGTAGTGATTAAGCGCTTGGAGGGGCTATTTGGAACTGTTTCTCGACATACTGCTCGAATCGCTGATAGATGCCGCAAAGATGCTGCCATTTTTGTTGGTGATGTTTTTCCTTATCGAGTTTTTTGAACATCGTGCCGGCAATAAAGCGTTGGCGTTGCTGACTCGGGCGTCAAAGTGCGCTCCCGTAGCAGGAGCGCTCTTGGGCGTAGTGCCGCAATGCGGCTTTTCCGTGCTTGCGTCGGGGTTGTACGCAAAGCGGCTGATAACCATGGGCACGCTGCTGGCGGTGTTCTTGTCCACATCTGATGAGGCCATAATACTGCTCATCTATCATAGGGAGTTATTGGGCGAAGTGCTCATAATGGCGCTTATAAAAGTCGCGGTGGGCATAGCCTTCGGCTATCTCTGCGACGCCGTGTTCAGGAGCCAAGCAGCTGACGGCGCGGCCATACAGCAGGCGCATACCGACAAGTGTCACGAGCACTGCGGCTGCTCCTGCAACTCTATCGGCGCCATGGTCAAAACGGTCATACTGCACTCGCTCAAGGTGTTCGCCTACATTTTTGTCGCGTCATTGATACTGTCCTCGATAGTCGCGTGGATAGGCGAGGACGTCCTGAGCGAGTTCATGATGAAGGGCACATTTGTGCAGCCGCTCCTTGCAACCCTCGTGGGTCTGATACCCAACTGTGCGGCGTCGGTCATAATCGCCGAGGCGTACATAGACGGAATGCTCAGCTTCGGTTCGCTGTTGGCGGGGCTCTGCGCCGCTGCGGGCGTGGGCATACTGGTGTTGTTTCAGGAGAACAAGAGCGTAAAGAACAGCATACTGGTGCTGGTGATTCTCGTCGTCGTATCTGCGGTAGTCGGCATTGCTGCGGACGCAGTCGCCATGCTCCTATGAGAAGGATGACGGGGGAGGGGTAATATGCTTCCTTATATCGAAATCGGGCAAATGAACATACCGATGTACGGCGTGTGCTGCGCCGTGGGGCTCGCGCTTGCGATCGTCATAGTATCGTTGACGAGCAAGTACAGGGATATGAAGCGCGAAACCACACTGTACGCCGGAATGCTGTGCGTCATAGGCGGCTTTCTCGGCGCAAAGCTGCTCTATCTGCTCGTCGAGTTAGACAGCTACATTCAGAATCCGGAACTGCTGCGCTACGCGATTTTCAGCGGCTTCGTATTCTACGGCGGACTGATAGGCGGCATACTTACGGGCATGCTGGTGACGAAAAAGCTAAAGCTCGATGTACTCGGTTTTGCCGATCTCGCTGCGGCACCTGTGGCGATAGGTCAGGCGATGGGCAGGGTAGGCTGTTTCTTCGCCGGTTGCTGTTACGGTTGCGAAACGGACGGCGATTTCTGCGTAGTGTTCCCCGCAGGCTCAGACGCGCCCGCAGGTGTCAAGCTGGTGCCAACTCAGCTGATGGAGGCGGCATTCCTGATACTGCTGACGGTGGCGCTGATAGTCATGCTTAAAAAGGTCAAGAGGCGCGGTTTGACCGCGGGCGTATATCTTGTGGCATACGCTGTATGGCGTTTCTTCATCGAGTTTTACAGGGCGGACGAGCGGGGGAGCGTGGGCGCGCTCAGCACGTCGCAATTCATAAGCCTGTTCCTGTTGCCCATCGGGATAGCTCTGATAGTATACGCATTTCACGGGAATAGCTCCCGCCGTATCACGCCGGTTTGCGATAGCACGGCTGAGTGTGCCGCGCAATCCACAGCACACCTGTCAGATGCTGCGGACGAGCAGCCTGATGAACCCTCGGAGGGCGATAGCGGCTCTGCGTGATGAGCATGAGGGCGTTTAGCTGGGAGCAGTGCGCAGCTGCGTTACTGCTTGGAGCGATACTTGGCGCTCCGCGCCGCTTAAAGCGGCGCGGGGCTAAGCGGTTGCCTGTATCCGTCGTATGGAATGGCGTCCCAAACGGGGGACGTCTTTTTTAGCGCAAGAAAGAGCCGCACTTGCAGAAACGGAGGCGCAATGCCGGTTTCAGTACAGATGCGGCCCGATCAGACCGGCGGAATCCGCGCAGCACGCGGTTGCAGGTCTTTAGCTCAGGTCATAATGCTTACTTCGCCTGGAGCTTTATTGCCATTTGAGCCTTCTTGCGGTTGGCGGCGTTCTTGTGGAGCACACCCTTGCTGGCAGCCTTATCGACTAAACTGACAGCGGTCTTGTAAGAGGTGGAAATGGCCTCATCGTCACCAGAAGCGAGAGCGCTGTCGAACCTCTTTATTGCAGTTTTGACGCTCGACGTAATCATGCGGTTGCGCAGATTCTTCTTGGTAGTGATGCCTATCCTCTTTATAGCGGACTTGTAGTGAGCCAAACGGTTCACCTCCTTTTATAGTTTAGCGGAGCTCGCGCTCAAACACAGAATTATAACATGCAGTTTCACCGTATGCAAGCGCGCGATAGCAATATACAAACGCAAACTGTAGGTTTGTCAAACATGTTGGACAGTATAGGCACGAAGGAAGTCGTTGG
>JAUNBH010000055.1 GCA_030527165.1 Clostridia bacterium | reverse complement strand
ATCGAAGAGCCTCCAATAACCGTCCCATGCGTCCTTTACACTATACCTCCCCCAATGTCTTCCTTCGTGCCTATACTGTCCAACATGTTTACAAACCTACACAGATAGGTGGAACAGACGGGGAAAGGTGCGTTGATTTGTTCGTGTCTATGTGGTACAATTGCCCTGTATTTTGGTGAGTGTATGCTCGACAAATTGGAATTTTCAAGTAAAAAATCAAAGGAGAACAAAGATGAAAGAAGACAAAAGGTTCGTAAGCATATACAAACACGGTGCTGTTGATGTTATTGAAGTGTTAGTTGATAAAGAGACAGGTGTCAACTATATTTATCGCACAAACGGCTATGCGGGTGGAATGACGGTACTTCTCGACAAGAACGGCAAACCGATTGTTACCCACATAGAGAGTAAATAAGTATTGCTGCTCCACAAATCCTGATTTGTAGGGATGATTAAGTATAGCGGCGGGCAGGCGCCCTGCCCGCCGGTGTGCCTAATCAGCTCGACGAATCGGGAGTTCTTATTCTGACAGACATGAAAGCCGTGATCATTCAATTAGAAAGCTCTTTCCCACAATATGAGCAGTATTTCCCGCTTGTTAGATGCGTTTTTCCGCAATGGGGACATTTGCTTGCAGAGAGTTTATATCCGACAATGCTAATGAGGCAGACAATCAGTAACGCAAGCGCTACATATCCTTCGATTACTACTTCATAGTTACTATTGAGCAGTTTCAAGCCTACAATAGCCCACAAGACCAAAAAACAAGTAATTGATACAATCGAACTCCACAAGAGAACCTTTTTCATAGTCTAGCATCCTCCGCAGTTGGAGATTTATTCTATTGAGCTGTTGGCAACCAACTCAAACACTGCCCCGTCCTCAAATTCTCCATAGTGGATATACTCAGAGGAATTCCCCGCATCAAATATCAGTTTATCTATGTTTTCACCGTCAATATGAAAGGTGTATTTGTATTCACCATCATCAGTATCTATTACCAGAACACTATCCTCAATCGTATATGTGCCTAATCCAAGATAGCTCCTTAGAGCGGAGAATGTAAACTGACATTTGTTCCCCTCTAAGAGTTTAATACTGGGTTTGATAATATCCTCCGATTCTTGATGTACATATAATCGTGAAAGCTCATAATTGTTGTGCTCCTGCTTGTTGCATCCTGCTAACGGCACAATGCACATTAAGGCAAGCAACAATGCCAGTAGTTTCTTCACAGTATACACCTCCGCAAATTGTATTTGTCGAGCGTATCACTCACCGTAATACGAAATGATTGTACCACATAAGGATGAACAAATCAACGCGCCTTCCCCCATCCGTTGCGCTATCCAGACGGTCAAGGGACGGGTGAGTTTTTTCGCAAAGGGCACGGGAAAACCTGCACTCTTAAACCCTCCGCTGCCTGGATTCTTGCCGCACTCAAAACCGCGTCTTTAAGAGCAGGCAAAGTTTTTATACGAACCCATCTCAAGAACGGCTTCAATCCTTCTGCGGGCGCATTCAGCGCCCTTTATCTCTGCCGGCTTTCCACCCTCAAAAGAGTTTTGCTTGACAGAGGCCCGAATGGCTTTTGCCCTGTACGCGAGGCAAAACAAGAGCCGTTTGAAGTGCAGTCTGCACCTGCAAAATGCAGCCGGCTTCGCGCAAAGGGCTAAATGAGCGCGGGCGATAAGTGCTTTTCAGCCCGATTGCTGTTGACAACGCCCGAGAGCATCAATATAATATAGTCATTTATAACCAGACGGAGGTTTGTTGTATGGAGAAGAAACGCATATTAAGCGGCATACAGCCATCGGGCATCAGCACGCTCGGCAATTATGTTGGTGCGCTCCGCAACTGGGTCAAACTACAGGTTGACGACCGCTCGTGCTTCTATTGCGTCGCAAACATGCACGCCATAACCGTCAGGCAGAATCCCGATGAGCTGCGCAGCCGCACGCTCGACACAGCTGCTATACTGCTCGCATGCGGCGTAGACCCCAACCGTTCCGCGCTGTTTGTGCAGTCGGAAGTTCACGAGCACGCAGAACTATCCTGGGTGCTAAACTGCTACACCTACCTCGGTGAACTCAACCGAATGACGCAGTTTAAGGACAAGAGCTCCAAGCATTCGGACAATATCAACGCGGGGCTCCTCACCTATCCCGTGCTGATGGCGGCCGACATACTGCTCTATCGCGCCCACTATGTCCCCGTGGGCGAGGATCAGAAGCAGCATTTGGAGATAGCGCGCGACATCGCGGAGCGTTTTAACAAGGTCTACGGCGACGTCTTCGTGATACCGGAACCGCTCGTACCTAAAGTCGGCGGCCGCATAATGAGCTTGCAGGACCCTACAAAGAAAATGAGTAAGTCTGACCCGAACCCCGCCTCATACATTACGGTTACTGACGAGCCGTCCGCTATAATGAAGAAATTCAAGCGCGCCGTCACGGATAGCGAGGGACGCATCGCTTACAATGAGAATCAGCCGGGAGTAGCTAACCTCCTCTCGATATACTCTACATTTACCGGTATGACAATCGAGGAGTCGCTTGCTCACTTCGACGGCATGGGTTACGGCACACTAAAGACCGCCGTCGCTGAGGCCGTCATTGACGGACTTGCACTAGTCCGCGAGGAGTTTAGGCGCATACGGGACGACAAGGCGTATCTGCGGGAAGTGCTCTCTCGCGGCAGAGAACAGGCTGCCGAGGTCGCTGCAAGGACTATCGCCGATGTATACGGTCGTATAGGATTGGGGGCGTTCTTCGACTGAACCGCGGACAAGCGTCGCATTCGCATGCTTCGTCATACACGAATAAACCGATTCCGGGCCGTGGGTTTACACCCGCACGTGGAATCGGTTTTAGTTTTCGCCGCGTAGACACGGAGCGCAAACATTTGAATGCGCGCCGCCCTGGTCGGTGTCTGCCGGAACCTACCGGCGAATCGTACGCAGCGCAGCTTCGAGAACGCTCTGCGTCGTCATGGACAGCTTCTCAAACACGGTCTTTGCCGGCGCAGACGCGCCAAAGCGGTCAATGCACACCACTTCCCCGTCTAAACCGACGTACTTGTGCCAGCCGAATCCACAACCCGCTTCGACCGCCACTCGCGCCCTGATGTGCGGCGGGATGACGGACTGCCGATACGCGGCGTCCTGCTCGTCAAACAACTCCGCGCACGGCATGCTCACGACCTGCGCCGTATAACCTCGTACCGCGAGCTCGTCCGCAGCCTTGCATATCAGCTCCACCTCGGACCCCGTCGCCAGCAGTACCACGTCGGGATCGCCCTTGGGGCGGTTCAGCACATACCCGCCGCGCAGCGCGCCAATACCCGTCGCCTCATATGTGGGCAGGTTCTGCCGCGAGAGCGCCAACACAGCCGGGCTATCGGAAGCCAGCGCGCTGATGTACGCTGCCGCAGTTTCCTTGCCGTCTGCCGGTCTAAATACCTTTACGCCCGGCGTCGCTCTGAGCATAGCTATCTGTTCTATGGGCTGGTGCGTCGGCCCGTCCTCGCCCACGCCTATGCTGTCGTGCGTCATGACGTACATAACGGGCAGCTTCATTAGGGCGCTAAGGCGCAGCGCGGGCTTGAGATAATCCGCAAACACCAAGAATGTGGCGCAGAACGGACGCAACCCTCCATAGAGCGCCATACCGTTGCATACAGCCGCCATCGCAAACTCCCGTATGCCGAAGTGCAGGTTTTTGCCGCTCCTGTGCTGCGGCGAGTAGTATTCGTAGCCGCTCAACTCCGTCAGGTTAGACGGTGCAAGATCGGCAGAGCCCCCAATGAGACTGGGCAAGCGCTTTGCTATTAGGTTGAGCGCCTTTCCGGAAGCACTGCGCGTCGAAACGCTGCCCTCAAACGCCATGTGCTCGAGTTCCTCGAGCAGCCCCGCCGGCACTTCCCCGCTCATGTCTGCCATGAGTTGAGCGTATAGCTCGCCATTTGTCGCTGCATACCCTCTTAGCATGTCGTCATAGGCGGCGTTCGCCTCCGCGTTACTCGCGGCAAGCTGTCTGAAGTGGGCGTATACCTCGTCCGGTACTGTAAATGGTTCGTCGAACTCCCAGCCGTAATTCGCCTTCATAATGGCGATGTTCTCCGCTCCCAGCGGCGAACCGTGCGCGCTGTTGCTGCCCTCCTTGGGCGTACCGTAGGCAATGCGCGTGTTTACGATTATCAGCGACGGCTTGTCCATGCCGTCCGATATGCGCAGCGCCCTGGAGATTGCGTCAACATCGTTCCCGTCGTCTACGTTTATGACCTGCCAGCCGCACGCGGCAAACCGCGCGGCGACATTCTCCTCAAATGCCAGCTCCGTCGAGCCCTCTATCGTTACGCAGTTTCTGTCGTAAATGAGCGTCAGCTTGTTGAGCTTTAGCGTCCCCGCGAGGGATACCGCCTCATACGCCACGCCCTCCATTAAACACCCGTCGCCACAGAGCGCATATGTGCGGTTGTCAAACACACGATACCCTTCCATGTTATACTTCGCCGCGAGATGCGTTTCCGCCAACGCCATGCCCACAGCCATGGCGATTCCTTGCCCGAGCGGCCCGGTAGTAGCTTCGACTCCCTCAGTGTGACCGTGTTCCGGATGCCCGGGAGTGTTACTGTCCCACTGGCGGAAGCGCTTCATATCGTCCATGCTCACGTCATACCCATAAAGGTGGAGCATGGCGTACTCGAGCGCGGATGCATGCCCCGCCGACAGCACGAACCTATCGCGCCCCATCCACTTCGCGTTGCCGGGATTATGCCGCATGTGCTTCCAAAGCGCATACGCTATCGGAGCGGCGCCTATCGCCATCCCCGGATGCCCGCTCTTGGCGTTCTCGACGGTTTCGGCGGCTAAGATTCGTATAGCGTCAATCGACAGTTTCTCAATGGGATTCATATGTTTTCACTCTCCCTCATTTATATCCCGCACAGTATATCACACATCTGCGGCAGGTGCAAAAGAAGGGCTTATTTTCGGCATTTTTCCGCGAGACATTATATTATTGAAATGTATTGACAACAGAAAATGGCGAGTACTAAGATAGCCATAGCAGCAATGCTTGTCCGCACGGGTAAACACTGCGACCATTATTTATTTTGTGGAGGTATTTCATGAACGCTTACATTCAGCAGGTGCTTGACAGGGTTTCCAAGCGCGACGCCAATGAACCCGAGTTTCTTCAGACGGTTGAGGAAGTTTACAAGTCCCTGGAAGTTGTAGTCGATCAGCATCCCGAGTACCAGAAGATGGCGCTTCTCGAGCGCATGGCAGAGCCCGAAAGAGTCATCGAGTTCCGCGTGACATGGGTTGACGACAATGGCCAGACGCAGGTTAACCGCGGTTTCCGCGTGCAGTTTAACAGCGCCATCGGCCCGTACAAGGGCGGCCTGCGCTTCGCTTCCCACGTTAACCTCAGCGTAATGAAATTCCTCGGCTTCGAGCAGACTTTTAAGAACTCTCTCACCTCCCTCCCCATCGGCGGCGGCAAGGGTGGTTCCGACTTTGACCCCAACGGCAAGAGCGACGGCGAGATAATGCGCTTCTGCCAGGCCTTCATGACCGAGCTTCAGCGCCACATCGGCCCGTCCATCGACGTACCCGCGGGTGACATAGGCGTTGGCGGCCGCGAAATCGGTTATCTGTTCGGTCAGTACAAGCGCATTCGCGGCGCGTACGAGAATGGCACGCTGACGGGCAAGGGTCTCTCCTATGGCGGAAGCCTCATTCGCCCCGAGGCCACCGGTTACGGCGCGGTATACTACCTCGAGGAAGTACTCAAGCACGAGCACGACAGCATTAAGGGCAAGGTCATCGCCATTTCCGGCTTCGGCAACGTCTCCTGGGGCGTAGCCAAGAAAGTAGCGGAACTCGGCGGTAAGGTCGTCACGCTGGCCGGCCCCGACGGCTACATATACGATCCCGACGGCGTTGTAACGGAAGAGAAGATAGAGTACCTGCTCGAGATGCGCGCTTCCGGCCGCAACAAGGTCAAGGACTATGCCGACAAGTTTGGCGTGGCCTTCTTCCCCGGCGAGAAGCCCTGGGGCCTCAAGTGCGATATCTGCATGCCCTGCGCTTACCAGAATGAGATCGGCATGGCCGAAGCCAAGCAGATACTCGCAAACGGCGTAAAGTACTACATCGAAGTCGCCAACATGCCCACGACCAACGAAGCTCTCGCCTTCCTCATGGATAACGGCGTGATAGTCGCTCCGTCCAAAGCGGTCAACGCCGGCGGCGTTGCCACCTCGGCACTTGAGATGAGCCAGAACGCCGAGCGCCTCAGCTGGACTGCCGAGCAGGTCGACGCGCAGCTCAAGTCCATCATGGTCAACATTCACAAGGCATCCGCAGAAGCCGCCGCAGAATACGGTCTGGGCTATAACCTCGTGGCAGGCGCTAACATCGCCGGCTTCAAGAAGGTCGCAGACGCCATGATAGCTCAGGGTCTCGTCTAACCAAGCCACGGCGCGAAACATCACATTCACAAGAAAAAGAGGGGTGGTACCACCCCTCTTTCCCTTGCCCGAAGTCTTAGCTTTCCCACACAAACACACAAACACACACACGGATGGAACCCATAACACTTCGCGCCGGTCGTGGCGCTATGCGCCAAACCGCCTCAACAATACCGAGAGATGAAGTCCCTCAGATTGTAATAGGTAATCCTCTGTATATCAGCATACGCAAAGCCCGCGCTCCTGAGTGTGCCCGCAAGGTTCTGAATGTATGCGGGGGTCTGCAAGTCGCTTGGCGCGCTGCCCATGCCGTCATAATCG
>JAUNBH010000001.1 GCA_030527165.1 Clostridia bacterium | reverse complement strand
TGCCGTACTCAGGCGTGTGTATGCCGGTGTAGTTGTACGTCCTGGGATTATCATCATCGAGTACGTCCAGCGTCAATATGCCTGCGTCGGCATCCTCCCTGCTGGCTTCGTAGAGCTCAAACCAGCCCTCGTCACTGCACTCGCACTTAAGCATTACGCGCTCCACTGCCTCGGGCGTGGGCTCCTGTGTGGGCTCTTGCGTGGGGTCCTGTGTTGGTTCCTGCGTCTGCGGCACGGGGTCGTCGTCTTGCCCTGTCGCCGGAGTGCAGCCCGCGAGAGCCAGCAGCGCCAGTGCGAGAACTATTGATATAATCCGCTTCATAATTAACCGCCTTTCAAATCACAAATCGTCTTTCTGTTTAACACCTGCCGCACCAACGGTTATGCGATGACTCCATTGGTATGGCACCAGCATACATCATATATATTCATGCGTCAAGTGGGCTGTGGGCTTTTTCTGATATTTTTCTGAACTTCCGTGCAAACAGCGGGAAGATGGCGCCTCAACGGCAGCCGCGGCATGGACGAACACGGCCGTTTGCCGCCGACTGGCGCGCTTTAGCAAGCCTTAAAGCACCCTAAATTCCAACTCTGCGCATAAATTCCTCCGTGGACAGGCTGCCGTCCCTGTTGTACCTACCCAGAGCGTAAAGGCTGTCCGGCCCGCTCACGCGGTTGAGCTTCTCCCGACACGTCAGCGTCGCCGTGAAGCCCGCGTCCCTGAGTATCTCCTCGCTGAGGCGCGTGTACAGCCCAAACGGGTACGCGTAGCATGTTGGCGTCACCGCGCAGCGCAAGCGAAGCAGCTCTTGATTGCGCAGAGCGTCCGCCTCCAACGCCTCGCGGTACTGCGCCTCCGATTCGCCGGCCCTTTGCTTTGCGCCCTTGCGCGCGCCGTCAGTGCTGTGCATGTCAAACGAATGGTTTACTATCTCCACCCTGCCGGACGCCGCCAGCTCGCTCACCTCGTCGAGCGTGCAATATGAGAAACCAGGGCTGTGCACCTCCTCCGCCTCGCCGCGCTGGGAGTACGCCCCCACTATCGAGACGCACGCCACCATGTCGTACTTCTCCAGCAGGGGAAGCACATACGTCAGGTTGTTGTAGTGGCCGTCGTCGAATGTCAGCACTATGGGATTGCTCGGGAGCGAGACGCCGTCGTAAACGTATGCCGCCAAATCCCTCACAAACACCGTGTTGTACCCGCTGTTTTTGAGATAGGCGAGGTCGCGCTCCAGCGCTTTCTCCGTGATTATGTACTTGCCGGCGCGACTCTCGTCTCGAAGCACGCTGTGATACATTATTATAGGAACGCTGACGCCGTCCGCCACCGCTGCCTCCATGCTCACATTCGCCGCGCTGACCGCCAGCAGCAACGCAGCCGTGTATGCAAGCGTCACTATCGCCCCTCTGATTCGCTTCCGCATCTCAACCTCCGCTCTCTTCGGTACTATATGCTATGATGCGGCGGCGTTCCTTTATGTTTCGACACAATAAAGGCGGGCAAAGCCCGCCTGTAATGCTCGTGTCCGCGCGCTCTGGAGCGCACGGAGCGCTTCCCGCGCGAGCGGGAAGCTACGTTTGGGGTGGGTGGGTGGGGGCGCGCGTGCGCGCCAACAATCCCCGCGACGCCCGCGATAAGGCGAGGCGCTGCACGCTTACCACCGCGCAGCACGCAGCGCGGCGAATCACCGCCCTTTACTCGTCGTCAAGACTGTTTACGAACAGCTCAAACACCGCGCGCAGGACGCTCTCGTCCTCCACGCCGTACATATCTCCAAACTCGCCGTTCTCATCGCGGCTGGTCCTGAGTATGGTCACCTCGTCGTCCTCGTCGTCCACGGGCACGAGCACAGCGTACAAGCTGCCCTCGTATTCTATCGCGTCCGCGAAGAAGAATTCCAGCTCGTTTCCGTCGCTGTCCTCGAGTGTGATAGCGCTATACAGCTCTTCCATTCGCCCTCCGCTCACGCCTTGCCGTTGCAGCCAAGCACGTTGACTATCTTGTGGCGCACCATTTCCTTTATGGCGGCTCTCGCCGGCTTGAGGTACTGCCTCGGGTCAAAGTGACTCGGGTTTTCTGCCAGGTACTTGCGTATTGTACCGGTCATCGCAAGGCGCAGGTCGCTGTCAATGTTAATCTTGCATACCGCGAGTGACGCCGCCTTCCTCAGCATATCCTCCGGCACGCCTATCGCGTCGGGCATATTGCCGCCGTGCGAGTTGATCATGTCAACAAACTCGGGTATTACGGAACTCGCCCCGTGGAGCACTATGGGGAATCCAGGCAGCCTGCGCTCCACCTCCTCGAGTATGTCAAACCTAAGCCTGGGATTGGTGCCGGGCTTGAACTTGTACGCCCCATGGCTCGTGCCTATGGCGATTGCCAGGCTGTCCACGCCAGTCCTCGTAACAAACTCCTCCACCTGGTCCGGATCCGTGTAGGATGAGTCCTCCGCAGACACGTTCACATCATCCTCCACTCCGGCAAGCCTGCCCAGTTCGCCTTCCACCACCACGCCCCTGTCATGCGCGTACTCCACTACGCGCTTTGTGAGCACAATGTTCTCATCAAACGACAAATGCGAACCGTCTATCATCACCGATGTGAAGCCGCCGTCTATGCAGCTCTTGCACAGCTCGTAGCTGTCCCCGTGGTCGAGGTGCATGCATATCGGCAAGTCGGTTTCGATTATCGCCGCTTCGATGAGCTTCATCAGGTATGTGTGGTTCGCATATTTGCGGGCACCGCTCGACACCTGCAGTATGAGCGGCGCGCGCTCTTCCTTCGCCGCCTCGGTAATGCCCTGAATTATCTCCATGTTGTTGACGTTGAATGCGCCTATGGCATAACCTTCGTCATACGCCCTGCGGAACATTTCCGTGCTCGTCACTAAAGCCATTGTACACCTCCGTTTTCTGTATTCGGTCACATAACAATTATACACCCTTTTAGCAAAAATGAAAGCTTATCAAACACAATTATACTCCACGCCGCCGTAAATGCGCCGCGTGCGCCAACATGTGTTATAATCGACGTGAGAACAGCCATTGGAGGTATAAGGTAGTATGAGAAGGTTACTCTCGCTTATCGTCCCGGTCTTTAACGAACAAGAGGTGCTCAGGCATTCCTACGAGCGCATGAGCGAGGTCATGCGGCAACTGGATTACGATTACGAGATCATCTACGTCAATGACGGAAGCCGCGACGACACCATGCGGCAGCTGAGGGCAATTGCTTCGGAGGACGACCGCGTAAGGGTGCGTTCCTTCTCCCGGAATTTCGGGCATCAGCTGGCGGTCACCGCGGGGATGGATATAGCGCGCGGCGATGCGCTCATCATAATCGACGCGGATTTACAAGACCCGCCCGAGGTAATCGAGGCGCTGGTGAAGGCGTGGAACGAAGGCGCGGATATAGCTTACGGCAAGCGCGCCAAGCGCGAGGGCGAGACATTCATGAAGAAATTCACCGCCTTCTGCTACTATCGCCTGCTGACCGCCATGAGCGCGTATCCGATACCGCTGGACACAGGCGACTTCAGGCTCATCGACCGCAAGGTTGCCGATGTGTTCCTCAAAATGCGCGAGCACAACCGCTTCCTCCGCGGCATGAGCGCGTGGATGGGGTTTAACGCCGTCCCGGTGGAGTACGTACGCCACGAGCGCTACGCCGGAAAGACCAAGTACACGCTCAAAAAGATGCTAAAGCTCGCCTTCGACGGCATAACCGGATTCTCGTACAAGCCGCTCTCCATAGCCACTTGGCTGGGCGGCATAACCTGCGCCGTCGCCGCGCTTGGGCTGGTAGCGCTGATTGTGCTCGCTTGCACCTGCGGCGTACCGCCATGGCTGTGGGCAGTGGCGGGAGTCGTGCTCATGCAGGGCGTTACAATGCTGCTGATGGGCGTACAGGGCGCATACATGAACCGCATGTACGATGAACTCAAGGGCAGGCCGCTCTATGTAATAGGCGAAGATATTAACGTTTCAGTAGAAAAGGAGTAACAGCTATGATGGATCCAAGAATAGAACAGCTTGCACGCACGCTCGTGACGTTCTCGTGCGAGGTCGCGCCCGGGGAGAATGTGCTGATATCCTCCACCAACGGCAACGAGCCGCTCGTAAAGGCGCTCATCCGCGAGGTATACCGCGCCGGTGGCAACCCGTTCGTGTGGCTCGCCTCGAGCGAGATAGAGCGCGAGCTCGGCATGGGCTACAACGAGCGTCAGCTGAAGCTGCGGGCGGACGCGGACGCGCTGCTGATGGAGAACATGGACTGCTTTATAGGCTTCAGCGGCGTGCTCAACGCCACCGAGATGTCAGACGTGCCCTCCGAAATGCTCTCGCTGTACGCGAAGCATTACGGCAACCGCGTTCACGGCGAGATAAGGGTGCCGCGCACGCGCTGGGTCGTGCTGCGCTACCCGACTTCCGCCATGGCGCAGATGGCGAGCATGAGCACCGAGGCATTCGAGGAGTTCTATTTCAACGTGTGCAACCTCGATTACTCCAAGATGGACAGAGCGATGGATCCGCTAAAGCAGCTCATGGAGCGGACCGATGTTGTGCGCATAGTGGGCAAAGGCACTGATATCACATTCTCCATAGCTTCCATGCCCGCCATAAAGTGCGCCGGCAAGGTGAACATACCCGACGGCGAGATATTCACGGCGCCTGTTATGGGCACCATCAACGGCGTGATAACCTACAATACGCCATCCGTGCACGACGGCTTCACATTCGAGAACATACGCCTGTGCTTTGAGAACGGGCGAATCGTAGACGCGACGGCAAATGACACGGCGCGCATCAATCACATATTTGACATGGACGAAGGCGCGCGCAGCGTGGGCGAGTTCGCCATAGGCGTAAACCCGTTCATACTCAACCCCATGAAGAACACGCTGTTCGATGAAAAGATAATGGGCAGCTTCCACTTCACGCCCGGGGCGTGCTACGATGACTGCGACAACGGCAATAAATCCGCATTGCACTGGGATCTCGTGTGCATACAGACGCCCGAGTACGGTGGCGGCGAGATGTACTTTGACGGCGTGCTCGTGCGCAAGGACGGCCGCTTCGTGCTCCCCGAGCTCCTCTGCCTCAATCCGGAGAATCTCAAGTAAGCCCGCGTATCAAGGAAAAAGGCCGGCGCAGCCGGCCTTTTTCACGCCGATAGTACCCGCTTCTCGCGTAGGCGAGAAGCTATGTTGTGGGCGGGTGGGTGGGGCGCGTATGCGCAAAAATCACCGCGGCGGCCGGTATAGGCGAGGCACTGAACTGCGGGGCGCCTGTGCTGCGCTTCTGACGCGGGCAAGGGCGTGTGCACAAGGCAGGTCAACACTGCTTCGGAGCTGTCAATTGCTAATGCCCGAATGCTCACGCAGCCGCTGCTTTACTGGGGGCTCAGCGCGGCCAGAACGGCAAAGCCGTTCTGGCGGGCGCACCTTTGGTACGCCCGCGGGCGCGCATGCGCGCCGGGCCGCGCCCGAAGCGCTTCTCGCTTACGCGAGAAGCTATGTTGTGGGCGGGTGGGTGGGGCGCGTATGCGCAAGAATCACCGCTGCGGCCGGGATAGGCGAGGCGCTGAACCGCGGGACGCCTGTGCTGCGCTTCTGACGCGGGCAAGGGGAACGCGTCCGGCGACTTCGTGCGAAAAAGGCCGGCGCAGCCGGCCTTTACATATCGATGCGTCGCTATCAGTTGCGGGCGTCTACCTTCGCCATGTGCTCCACAAGGTTGAGGAGCTTGTTAGAATAACCCCACTCGTTGTCGTACCAGGCGATGAGCTTAACGAAATTGTCGTTTAGGCTTATGCCCGCGCCGGCGTCAAATATACAGGTACGGGGATCCGTATAGAAGTCAGACGACACTACCTTGTCCTCAGTGTAGCCAATTATACCCTTCCACTCCTCGCTCTGAGACGCTTCCCGCATGACAGTCTTAATCTCCTCGTAGGTCGCGCCCTTCTCCAGGCGGCAGGTGAGGTCTACGACGGATACGTCCGGAGTTGGAACTCTTATGGACATTCCAGTCAACTTGCCGTTAAGGCTGGGGATGACTTTACCAACCGCTTTGGCCGCTCCCGTGGAGCTCGGTATTATGTTGTGAGCCGCTGCGCGCCCGCCGCGCCAATCCTTTCTGGATGGTCCGTCGACTGTAAGCTGCGTCGCAGTTATTGAGTGCACCGTGGTCATCAAGCCCTCAACTATGCCAAATTTGTCATGTATGACCTTTGCGAGCGGCGCAAGGCAGTTAGTCGTACAGGACGCGTTGGACACTACGGTCATGTCGCTCGTGTATTCGTCGTTATTGACGCCCATGACAAACATGGGAGCGTCCGCGCTGGGCGCTGATATAACGACCTTCTTCGCGCCGCCGGCAAAGTGCGCCGACGCCTTCTCAACCGTCGTGAACTTACCTGTCGCTTCGACTATGTACTCAGCGCCGCACTCCGACCACGGAATCTCCGCGGGGTTCATGCAGGCGTACACATTCGCGACCTCGTCGTTGACGTACAGCTTGCCGTCCTCCATCCTTATGTCGGCATCAAAGCGACCGTGTACAGTGTCGTATTTGAGCATGTACACCATGTAATCCAAGTCAATGAACGGGTCGTTGATACCCACAACCTGCACCTCCGGGTTGAGTACCGCCGCCCTGAAAACCAGTCGTCCTATCCTGCCAAAGCCATTGATGCCAACTTTTATAGCCATGCGTGTGTCCTCCTCAAGCGAATTCAACTGTTATTCTACACCTGTTTCCTGCGGAGCGCAAGCGTTTCACCGCAATCGCTCAAACTCATATGCTTACTGTGTACGGCTCCGCTTCCTCGTCTCGTATGTCGGAGCCATACAGCAGCTCCTGCGCCATGTGCAGCGCGCCGAGCATTACACAATCCATGCAATCCTCCGCAACTCTCACGCGGACGCCGGTTTCCCGCGCTATGTGCTCGTCTATTCCCTTGAGCAGCGCGCCACCGCCAGTCAGTACTATTCCGCGCTCCATCACATGCGCCGCAAGTCCTGCGGGCGCATCGAGCAGCGCTTCCGATATCAAGCCTACCACCTTGTCCGCCTCGGCGCGCAGCGCCTCGGCAATGCACGCGGGTTCCACCAGTATGACGTCCGGAAGCCCCGTATCGAGCCTGCGACCGCTTACGCGCACAGTGTCTCTGCCCGGCTTCAGCCCTATCTCGCGCTTCAACTCCTCCGCCGCTTCATCGCCTATGTCGATGCCGTAGCGCGCCCATACGAGCCGCACTATCGCCTCATTCATGTGGACGGAACCGCGCTTGCTCGACTTTACGCTCTCGACGCCGTTTTTGCTCATGACCGCCACATCCGTAGTTCCGCCGCCTATGTCTGCCACCATGCAGCCGTCCTCCCTGTACACGGGCAATCCCGCGCCAAGCGCCGCCGCCACGGGCTCGCTCATTACAAACGTCTTCTTTATCCCCGCGCGGTACGCCGCTTCCTCAATGGCCTGCCGCTCGACCGCTGTCGCACAGCCGGGAACGCATATCACGGCGTTTACGCCAAACAGCCTCGGCGCCTTGCCCAACGCCCGTCTGATGAAGCCCGCTATGAGTTGCGATGCGAGCTCAATATCCGTCACCACCCCGTCCCGCATGGGGTACAGCGTCCTCACGCCGCCCTGAAGCTGCGACTTGCGCTTTACCTCCTCGCTGCCCAACGCCACCACGCGCCTCGTATCCGCATCCACGACCGCTACGCTCGGCTCGCGCAGAAGTATACCCCTGCCGGCATCCGCCATGAGCGTGTTTACCGTGCCAAGGTCTATCACTATCATCCGCGACAGCCTGTCAAATAGACTAAGCTCCATGTTGCCTCCCCCTTATGTCCTTTGCAGGGATTATTCCCCCGCACCCCGGCGCATAATCGCCGCCTCGCATGAGCACGGGCGCGTTCATTGACATATATGAGCGAATAATGCTATTATGAGCTATATTCGCACGGTGAGGTTATATATGTACGAACACGATCAAGGCGAGAAGCGCAATTCCTCCATTGTCGACATAATACTCGTGATAGGCCTGCTGATACTCATAATGTTCGCAGGACAGCTCGTGTCGGCGCTGTCAAACGCCATAGGCGATGTGTGGGCGCGCGTGGCGCTCATCGCAGTAGTCATTATCGCGGCGGGTCTGGTATACCTATATCGGCTGGACAGGTATCGCTACATGTTCTACCACCAAGACGGCGGCCAAATATACGACGAGCGCTTCGGCGAGATGGTGGACGTGGTATACGACGAGCCGTACGGCACATTTATAGTCAAGCGCGGCGTCGCAGACAAGGGCAAGGAAAAACTCCGCATCGCGCTGGACGAAATGGTCGCGCTCGCGCCGCCGGAAGGCAAGGCGGAATACTGCGCGCTCCCCACCATGCGCTGCACCAAGGGCTTTGCAAAGTCAGCGCATCTGCTCGTATATGAGCGCGACGGCGAGCGGCGAGCAGTGCTGTTCCATCCGGACGGCATACTCGCAGGCCACATAGAGGCCAAACTGCGGGAAAGGGCGCAAGCTCCCGAATGAGTCTCACCGCTCCGCTTCAATCCATGCTCGCTCAGTACGCTGACGCCGCTTCGGCGCGTTTTCATATGCCCGGCCACAAGGGACGCGCATGCGGTTCGCCCGCAGACGCCGCGCTCCCCATAGACATCACGGAGCTGTCTTTTTCTGACGACCTCCACGACCCTCAGTGCGTGCTCGCAGAGGCGGAGCGCAGCATCGCACGCGCATTCGGCGCATATCGCAGCTTCATTCTCGTGAACGGCTCCACGGCGGGCGTGCTCGCCGCGCTGCTGGCGTTCGGCGATGGTGCGCGCGTGCTCATGGCGCGCGACTGTCACAGGTCGTTCGTGTCCGGACTTGCGCTCAGCGGTGCGCAATGCGTTCCACTGAGCTCCCGCTGGACGAATGGCGAACACGCTCCCGCATGCGCGAACGACGTCGCCGAGGCGCTAGCGTCAGAGCGCTTTGACGCCGTGGCGCTGACTTATCCCGACTACTACGGCCGCTGCTTCGACATAGCGCGCGTGGCCGATGCGGTGCGGCGTTCAAATGCGCTGCTGCTCATAGACTGCGCCCACGGCGCGCACAACGCGTTTTCCCACTGCTTCACCTCCCCCGCGCAGTACGCGGACATATGGGTCACGAGCCTGCACAAGACGTTGCCCGCGCTATCCCAGTGCGCGGTGCTAAACGTATCGCATACCGCCGCCCGACTGTGCGGCGGCATTCAAGCCGCGCTTCGTATGGTGCAGACGAGCAGCCCTTCGTATGTGCTGATGGCATCGTGTGAGCACGCCGTCAACTGCGCTTCTGCCTTGGATTGGAATGCGCATTTAGAGCGCATTCGGTCTGTCATCCGGCGCATAAACGCGATAGACGGCATCTTTGTGCCCGATTTCAGCGACACACCCTCGGTCTGCGAACGCGACCCGCTCCGCCTGTGCGTACGGCTCGAGGAGTGCGACGGATTCTCCGCCATGCGGCTGCTTGAGCAGCGCAACGTGTATGTGGAAATGGCGGACGCAAACACGCTGGTGCTCATTACATCTCCCCTCGACCCCGACGAGTGGTACGATATGCTCCTGCGCGCGCTCGCAGAGTTGCCGCGCGGCGCGCATGCGGCGCCCATACCGCCGCCGCCCGCCCGGCGTTCGAGCTCGCTCAACTTCAGAAGCGCCATGCTCTCCCGCAGCGCAAGCGTGCCACTGGAGGACGCGGTGGGGCGCACCGCCGCCCAACCGGTCGGCGCATATCCTCCCGGAAACGCCGTCGTGCTCCCATCCGAGGTCTTTATGCGCGAGGATATCGAATACCTGCTGCGCCTGCGGGAACTCGGCTGCGCGTTATTTGGAGTCGATGACGGCAAAGTCGCTTGCGTCGAGGCGCGAATTGATATATAATTATGTCGTCGGAAGCGTATATCAGCGCATGCGCGCATATGTGGTAACATAGACGCAGCTGCACGCGCTCTGAATAAAGCCAGCCGCGCACTGAATCCCAGGAGGTTTACTCATGAAACTCGTATTCGCCATTGTTCAGAACGACGACGCCAGAAAAGTGCTCCGCGACCTCGTGAAGAACGACTTTCACGTCACCAGGATAGCGAGCACGGGCGGTTTTTTGTACGGAGGCAACGCGACCCTAATGATCGGCGTGGAGGATGAGCGGCTCGACGCCTGCCTGGATGTCATAAAGCACAAGTCCAGCACGCGCAAGGAATTCATGGTCATTCCAACCGCCTACCCCGGATCCGGCTTTGCGGACAGCACTACCGCGCCCGTTCCCGTCATGCTCGGCGGCGCGACCGTGTTTGTGCTCGACGTCGAGAGCTATCACAAATTCTGATGAGCGTCGACACGATAGAGCGCCGCTTTCTGGCAGCTATAGCTTCGCAGCGCCGCTCTCACGCCTACCTCGTCTCCTGCCCCGACTTTGACAGGGCGTACAGGCTTCTGCGCCGCGCCGCCGGTCTGCTTTGTTATGCGGACGCGGAGCGCTCGCCGGACACCTATGCGGACTTCGCCCAGTTTGATGGTTCTGCGCTCTCGCGCCCGGATATAGTAAGGCTGAAGCGCGAGCTCTCTATGTCCTCTTACGCGGGCAAGCTCAGGGTGATACTCATAACGAACGTCCACCTGCTCAACGAGATGCTGCAAAACGCGCTCCTGAAAACTTTGGAGGAGCCCCCGGAGGACACTGTGCTGCTTCTGACGGGCATCGAGGCGAATTTGCTGCCCACGGTTCGCTCCCGCTGCGTCAAGGTGCGCATTCCTCCCCTGTGCGGTCAGGAGCTGCGCGCGGAGCTCTGGCGCATGGGCGCTACGGAAGGCAATATATCTATGCTGGAGCGGGCGTGTCAGGGCGCGCCGGACAGGGCGGCGGCGATGCTCGCGGATGCTGACGCAATGGAGCTGTATGCGCGGACGACTTCGCTCCTGTGCTCGGCGCTTGAACTGCGTCCGGACTTTGAAGCTGCGGACAAGCTCTGGCGCGACAGGGACTCGGCACGAACTGCGCTTGAGTTCATGCTGGTGTTCTCAAGGGACATGCTGCTCTCAAGGAGCGGCGCGCAACTCGACGCGAATTGCGACCGAATGGCAGCAACGCTTGCAAAACGCTTTACTTTGGGTACCATTAGCGATATTATTGGGCTGTTGGTCGAAGCCTCGCGAAGGCTCGGCACAAACGTAAGACCACAGGATACCGCCGGTTGGCTGCTGACGCGCATAGTCTGCGCAGCCCGGCGATAATACGGAATAAATCGGAGGAAACATGCAGGAAGCTATCGGAATCAAGTTTCGCGGGGGCAGCAAGACGTATTTCTTCTCCCCCAACGGCATAGCGGATATAAAGGCGGGCGACAGGGTCGTGGTGGAAACGGCGCAGGGACTTGAATTGGCCACGTGCGTACACGGCGCGCAGGAGATAGATGACTCTAAGCTCGCATCGCCCCTCAAGTCCATAGTCCGCCTCGCCACGGAGGAGGACTTGCGGCAGGAAGCGCTGCACACCGCCAAGGAGGCGGAGGCGTTTGATATATGCCGCCGCAAGATAGCCGAACACCGGCTGGACATGAACCTCACTCTGGTAGAGTACTCGTTTGACGCAAACAAGATAACATTCTACTACACTTCGGACGGCAGAGTGGATTTCCGCGAGCTCGTGAAGGATTTGGCGGCCACGTTCCGCACCCGCATAGAGCTGCGGCAGATAGGCGTGCGCGATGTGGCGCGCATGTTGGGCGGGCTCGGCTGCTGCGGCAGGCCCATATGCTGCGCAACCTTCCTCACGGACTTTCAGCCCGTTTCTATCAAGATGGCCAAGGAACAGAACCTCGCGCTGAGCCCGACGAAGATCTCCGGCGCCTGCGGACGGCTGATGTGCTGTCTCCACTACGAGCAGCACTGCTACGAGAGCATGCGCAAGCGCATGCCCAAGGTCGGCACGGAGGTGGAAACCGCAGACGGCCCCGGCGTCGTGCTGGATAACAACGTGCTCACGGAGCGCACAAAGGTCAAAGTCACCGTGAGCGACGGCACGCCCGACATACGCGAGTACCCGTATAACGAGCTCACCAAGCTCGAATAGCGCGCTGCGGCAGCGAATCGCGCAGGAGAGCCGCGCCGGCTGCGCCGGCGCGGCTCTCCCCGTGTTATCGGAAGTCTTCTCAGTTGTTGTTGCCGCTGTTGCCGCCGTTCATGTTCTGCTCGGCGTAAGCAATCATCCGCTTGACCATCTCGCCGCCAACTGAGCCCGCCTCGCGCGCAGTCAGATCACCGTTGTAATCCTGCTTGAGGTTGACGTTTACGGAGTTAGCCGCTTCCGTCTTGAGGTTCTGCAGCATAGCCTTGTTCTTATTATTGCTTCCACTGTTAGTCATGGTTTTTCTCCTTTCATTTCGTTTCGTTTGCGCAAGTCTGTCGGCTTGTCCAAATGTGTGCCTGATGCCTTTATCTACCCGTGCAGGGTCAGCGCATCATCGTATCGCATACTTGCCGACTCGTCTCGCAGTACTTATTTCTGCATGTTCTGCTGCGCATAAGCAATCATTCTCTTGACCATTTCGCCACCGACTGAACCGGCCTCGCGTGAAGTCAACTCGCCGTTATAGCCCTGCTTAAGGTTGACGTTCATGGAGTTAGCCGCTTCCATCTTCAGGGATTCGAGCGCCTGCTTAGCCTGGGGAACCAACGCGCCATTTCGTGCCATCGTTTTCACCTCCTTGTTTATCTTGAGCAACTGCTCAGTCGAAACAGAAGTGTCCGCTTCGACACTAATAATTTGTTGCATTTTCATGTTTTTATTTGCGGAAATTGTGAGTAAAAAATACAAAAAATGCTTGTAATCGCTGCGCTCAATTAAATGCAATGCCGCCGTTTGCCGCGGTGAGCCGCTCCGCCAGTGCTTCGAGATGCGGCCGCATATCATCGTACAGCGCCGCGTTGGACAATATGTATCCTATGCAATCGCGCGCTTCCTTTACGGTGCGCACGTCCAAATCGTGCATGCTCCAGGACGAGTCCGCGCGGCCATGCTGCCTGACGCCCAAAAACTCCCCCGGGCCCCGCCGTTCCAAATCGTAGCGGGCTATCTCAAATCCGTCCGCGGTGGACGCAAGCAGTCGCAGGCGCTCCAATGCATCTGCGCTCCCCTCGTCGCACATGAGAAAACAGTAAGCTTCCCCGCCGCCTCTGCCAACCCTGCCGCGCAACTGGTGCAGCTGCGCCAAGCCAAAGCGCTCGGCGTTCTCCACGACTATGGCATTTGCCGCGCGCACGTCCACGCCAACTTCTATTACAGTGGTCGAGACCAGCACCTTGACCTCGCCGCGCCTGAAGCGCTCCAAGGCCTCGCGCTTATCATCCGGCTTGAGCCTGCCGTGCAGCAACGCCACCGGCGCCTGCAGCTCCGCCTTGAGCTCGCGGTACACCTCGTCCGCGCTTCTTACGCCCGCGAGCGCACCCGTATCGTCTATTGCCGGACACACGACGTACGTCTGCCCGCCCTTCGCCGCCAGAGCGTCTATAAAGCCGTACATGGAGCTCCGCTTGCCGCCGCGCACGACATGCGTCTTTACCGGTTTGCGCCCCGGCGGCAGCTCGTCTATCACAGATACGTCCAAGTCGCCATACAGTATCAGCGCCAAAGTCCTCGGTATTGGCGTAGCGGACATCACGAGCACATGCGGAGCGCGCCCCTTGCCCACCATGGCCGCGCGCTGCGCCACGCCGAAGCGATGCTGCTCGTCCGTCACTATCGCGCACAGCTCCGCATACTCAACGCGCTCCTGGAGCAGCGCGTGAGTGCCGGCTATCGCCATGTACCTGCCGCTGCGTATTCCCTCCAGCCGCTCGCGCCGCTCGCCCGCCCGCATGGAGCCCGTCAGCAAGCACGCGCGCGCGCCGAAAACGGTATTTAGCTGCTCATAATGCTGCTGCGCGAGTATCTCCGTGGGCGCGAGTATTACCGCCTGCTTGCCGTTTTCGACGGCGGCGTACATAGTAAACAGCGCTACGACCGTCTTGCCGCAGCCCACATCACCCTGTACGAGCCTGCTCATCGCCCGGCCGGAGGACAGGTCGCGCGCAGTCTCCTCAACTGCTCTCAGCTGCGCTCCGGTGAGTTCAAACGGCAGCAGCAGCCTGAAGCGCCCGATTAGGCCGGAAACGTCAAGCGGCGTCCCCGCCCCCGCTCTCGCCTTGCCCATGCGCGACGACAGATAGAAGTACGCCAAGCAGCGCTCGAAGTCGAATCGCCTGCACGCCTCCGCCAGCGCCTGCCGGCCCTTGGGAAAGTGTATGCCCTCGATAGCCTCGCGCAGGCCGCAGAGGGAATACTTTGCGCGCAGCGCATCCGGCAGCGGCTCCGCGAGCGAGCCGCCCAGCGCGCCTATCGCGTACGACATGACGTCGCGCATATTGCCCTGGGAGATGCCCGCCGTAACGGCGTATACGGGCAGTATGCCCTCCTCCGAACCGCGTATCGCCATTGGGTTCGCCATTGAAACGCCCCGCTTTGTCGACACCCGTCCATAAAACACTATCCGCTCGCCCGCGCTGAACTGGTTCGCCCTGTACGACTGGTTGAAGTAGTTTATACCCAGTTTACCCGTGTCGTCGTGTGCGCGAATCGACACCATGGTCATCGAACGCCGCGTGCGCAGCAGCTGCGGCGGCCTGTCTATCGTGACGCGCACCGCCGCCGCGTCGCCGTCCCTCAAGTCGGCAACATGCCGTATATCGGTCAGGTCTATGTAGTCCCGCGGCGCGTACTCCAACGCATCCCGCAACGTGACAAGGCCCAGCCTTGCGAATTTCTCCGCCTTGGCCGGGCCGATTCCCTTGACTTTGGTCAGCTCCGAATCGCTCATCACTCGACAGAAACGTAGTAGAAGTACAGTGGCTGACCGCCCTGCTGGACTATGAACTCCGCATCCGGATACTCCTCGCTCAGCGTGCGCACGAGCGCCTCCGCCATCTCACGCGTGACGTCCTCGCCGTAAAACACGGTGACTATCGCGTCGCTCGACTTCCTCTCAATCATTGAGCGTATGAGCGCCATGCTCGCGTCCTGCACGTCGTCGCCCACGGTCTCGATCTCGCCGCCGAGCAAACCCATTATGTCGCCCTCTTTTATGGTCCTGCCCCTAAAGACGGTGGACCTGACGGCATACGTCACGGAGCCGGAGAGCACCTCTCCGTAGCAGGACTCCATCTCCCTGCGCACGCTCTCGACGTCCGCATCCGGGTTGAACGCCATCGCGGAGGCAATGCCCTCCAGTATGGTCTTGGTGGGGACGACTATTACATTGCGGTCGGAGTGCTCCGCCGCCTGCTGCGCCGCGAGTATTATGTTGGAGTTGTTGGGCAGCACGAACACGGTGCGCGCGTTGACCTTGCGTATCGCCTTGAGTATCGTGTCGATGCTCGGGTTCATGGTCTGGCCGCCCTCAACTATCGCTCCTGCGCCCAAGTCCTTGAACACGGCGCGCAGTCCGTCACCCGCCGCAACCGCCACGAGCCCTATCTCCCGCTCGCTCTCCTTGAGCTTGCGCTGTATCTCACGATTCTGTTCGCGCATGTTTTCAATCTTTACCCGGTCTACCTCGCCCAGCATCAGCGCGGACTGCAATATCCTGCCGGGGCAGTTGGAATGCACATGCACCTTTACAAAACCCGTGTCGCTCGCCACGACTACCGAATCGCCAATGGCGACCAACTTGTTCCTGAACCTCTCCAACGCGGTTTCCGAAAACGTATCGACAAGATTAATAATGAAAAATTCCGTACAATAGCCAAATTCGATAGCGTTTACGTCTTCCAGCGTCAGATGGTCCTCAAACAGTTCCGCCGCGCCATCGGCCTCACGCGGTATTATGGTCTCGAGCTCCTCGCCCTCCGCAGCCATCTTAAATCCCCTGAGTATCGTGAGCAGCCCCTTGCCGCCGGAGTCGATTACGCCCGCCTCCTTGAGCACGGGGAGCAGCTGCGGCGTTATGCTCAACGCCTGCTCGCCAACCTCGAGCATTTTATCCAGCATCTCCTCGACGGTCGCATCCGGATTAGCTGCGTCAAAGCTCTGCATGCCTTCGCTCATCATGCGCACTACGGTCAGTATGGTGCCCTCCTTTGGGCGCATGACCGCTTTGTACGCCGCCTCCGAGCCTCGCTTCATCGCCTCCGCCAACAGATGCGCGTCTATGTCGTCGCAGTCCTTTAGCGCACTCGCAAAACCGCGCCAAAGCTGCGACAGTATCACTCCTGAGTTACCCCGCGCCCCTTTGAGGGCGCCCAATGATACGGCGGCGGCTATGTCTCCCGCTCTGTCGGAAACGCATCCGTTGAGCTCCTTGACCGCGCTCTGCATCGTCATGTGCATATTGGTGCCCGTATCGCCATCTGGAACCGGAAAGACGTTGAGCGAGTCGATATACGCCCTGTCGCGTTCCAGCAGTACCGCTCCCGTAGTCAACATGCTACGGAGCATGGCGCCGCTGATTGTCAGTTGTTCCAATTTTCTTCCCTCCTGTGACTCTTCTGTGGGCGAGGCAAGCCTCAGGCGCGCCTAAGTTGCCCGCCCATGCACGGTTTGCCGTCCGCTAAACCCTTATTCCCTCTACATGCACCGCGACGTGGTTCACCCGAAGCCCCGTCGCCTCCTCTACGCGGTAGCGAACCGTCTCTATCGTGTTCTTGCCTACCGCCGCGATGGATACGCCGTATGCAACGGTGACGAATACGTCTATGTCCACTGCGGCGCCGCCCTCAAGCGACGTGACCTTTACACCCCGCTTGTGGTTCGTTCCGCCCGCAAACTGTATGAGCGCATCCTTCGCAGTCTTGCCGCGCATGCCCACGATGCCAAAATTTTCACCGGCAGCGTAGCCCACCAAGGCCGCTATGACGTCCTCGCTTATGGCGACCATTCCCATATCGGTTTGAATAATCCCCGGCATTTCGATCCTCCTCGTTTTATTTGTGCGTCGAGCGCTCCTCCCGGAAGCGTACAGAGCATCACTTTATTTTAACTCAACACCGCATTTTTCGCAACTACGGCGCAGTCTATCTGAATTATACTGCTCAGACCGCCGATTATATGCGCGATGGCGCTATCGACGCCACCGCCCGCGCGGTCACGCATTCCAGCCTGCCCTCCGGCCCCGTCCACTCCGGCGTAGTCGCTTTGACGCTGACCGCCTGCGCATCCACGCCCAGAGCGCGCGCAATATTCGCGCGCATGGAGCCTATGTGCGGCGCGAGTTTCGGTTCCTGCGCCACTACCGTAGCATCTACGTTTGCGACCCTCCAGCCGCATTCTCCAAGCATTTCGCCGGCGCGAGCCAACAGCTCCAGCGAGCGGCAGCCCTCGTATGCGCTGTCTGTGTCCGGAAAGTGCGCGCCTATGTCGCCCAGCGCCGCCGCGCCGAGCAGCGCGTCCGTCACCGCGTGGGTCAGCGCATCCGCGTCGGAATGCCCCAAGAGCCCCATGCGGTAAGCTATGCTGACTCCGCCCAACACCAACTCGCGCCCCTCTGCGTACCTGTGCGTGTCCTCGCCGTAACCAACTCTCACGCCCGCCTCCGCACCTGCGCGCCTGTGCCATGCGACGGCGTCGAACAGCTCCCGGTCGGCGGGATATGTGAGCTTTGCGTTGGTCGGCGCGCACTCGACATAACTCAGCACTCCGCCCGCGCGCGCGTAAAGCTCCGCGTCATCCGGCGCGTCCTTCTCACCCGCAAAGCGCTCGTGCGCCGCCAGTATATCCCTGTACTTGAACACCTGGGGCGTCTGCATCAGCAGCAGCCTTGATCTGTCGAGCGCCGCGCCGGTCTGAGCGTCGCGCACGGTGTCCCTGCAAGGCGCGCACGCCACGGCGCAGCCGTGCTCCCGCGCATGCGCCGCCAAGCGCCTCACGGTCTGCACATCTATGAGACAGCGCGCCGCATCGTGCAGCATGACGTAATCTACGTCATCCCACAGCGCCCTGAGGCCGCACAGTGCGGACCCCTGGCGCGTGTCCGCGCCCGTCACCACTCTGGAGTCTGCGCCGTGCGCTGCGCACGCGCTGCGGGCGTGCTCCAACAGCTCGGGAGCTGCGACCACCACCACGGGCATGTCCTCAAACGCCTCCAGGCAGAGCTCCAACGGCGTTTTGCCCGCAAAACGCGCGAGCAGCTTGCCGCCGCCCATGCGCGTCCCGCCGCCTGCCGCCAAGAGCACCGCCGCAAACTCGTGCGCGCTCACGGGAGCGCCTCGTACATATCCGCAGCGCTCGCCTTTGTGGCATGCTCTGAAGTATTAGTTACGCGCACCCTCAGCAGCCGCGCGCCCATGCGTATCTCCAACACATCGCCCACGGCAACCTCCGCGGAGGGCTTCGCCGCCTTGCCGTTGACGCTCACTCTGCCCGCGTCGCACGCCTCGTTGGCCACGGTCCTCCGCTTGATTATGCGCGATACCTTCAAGTACTTGTCCAGTCTCATCGCCCGCTCTTACTCTTCGTCCGCCGCCGGCACTCCAACTACCCTTATGGCGTCCTTGTCAACCCATAGCTCCTCGGAGTTGAGCCAAGTCTCTATCAGCGTATCCCACTCCGTGTCCTTGGCGGTCTCCAACAACTCCGCGACCGCCAAACTCCTCACTTCCTCCAGCGGCCTGCTGCCCATGGGCTCCCTTGCGACAAAGTACAGTATGTGATAGCCGTCATCATCCGCGAATATCTCGCTGTACTCGCCCTCCTTGAGCTCCAAGAACCGCTCCTTGATGTCGTCAGACCAGTCGGTGCTGCTCTCGTACTCGCTTATCAGCATGCCCTTCTGCTGGAACACCACGCTTGCGATTATATCCGCATCCTCCGTGTACTCCAGCATTACGTCGGCAAACGCCTCGCCCGCCTCCAGCGCCGCATACGCCTCCTCTATCTTAGCGCGCGCGTCCGCAAAATGCGTTTCGTACAGGGTATCGCGCTCCTCGACCTTTTCATTGTACTGCTCGAGAAGCTCCGCCATTTGCTCTGCGTTGTCGGGCGTTTCGCTGCCCGCAGCTTCGATTGCGAGCAAGCCGCACTCGTGTATTATGTCCTCGATTTCGGCGCTAAGCTCGGTGTACGCGCTGTCAATGTCCTCTTCCGCCGTTGTGAAGATGTGCATCACGCGATAATAACCCGTCGGCGCGTAAAGCACAGGGTATAAGCCCTCCTCGCCCACATACATCTCGTACTCCTCTTGGCTGTCCTTGTAGCTTCCCGGGTCCTGCTCCACCAACAACATGTCGGACTCCAGCAGGGCGTCGTACCACTCCTGTACAGCCTCATCCGATACGGTTACGTCGCTCAAAAACGCCTCCTTCACGAGGTTGAGCTGATAGTCCTCCGTAATGGCCTCCACGAGGTAGTCTTCGTACTGCTGACGCGTCGTGCCGGCGCCCAGGAAATACGCCGCCTCCTCCTCTATCAGCTCGTTTATGCGCGTCTCCAGTTCCTCGCCCGTGAGCCCCTCGCTTGCAGCGGACTGCGTGTGATAGTCGAGCAGGTCTGCAAGCTCCGCGTCAATGCTCTCTTGAAGCTCTGCAAGCTGTTCGTCGGTGTACTCAAACAGGCCCAGCTCATTGCCCTGGTGGAGCGCACACAGCGTGCCTACGAGCAAGTCGAACACATTGTCCTGGAAGCTCTCGCGCGTCTCCTGGTCGCTCGTCACATCGTAGCCGTAGCTCGACCACATCGTAGCGTGCATATCAAACGCCGCCTCAAAGTCGCCCAGCGTCAGCTCATACTCGCCTATGCGCGCAATGACAGTGTTGGGATCGGGTTCTTCATCCACGAGGCTGCAGCCGCCCACGAACAGCACGGACGTCGCCGCCAGCAGCGCTACCAGCGCAAAGCTAATCAGTTTTTTCATCTTCACTCTCCTTAACATACATGGTGTAACATATGATTATATCACGATTATGCGTCAATACAATTGAGCAAAGCGTGAACGATTTGAAACAAAGACCTAAATCCGCCGTCGAGACGCGCCCGCACACCCGTTATGAGCATAGTCGGCGGTGCGGAATTTATCAGCCGCGCACCGCTGAGCCCGGAGGCGAACTCCAGGAGCTTGCCCGTGTCATACGGCGCGTCGGCGCTGAACGTCAGTCGGAGCTCGCCCGTCTTTGCCGAGAGCTTCGTTATGTACGCCCTGCGCGCCTCCGCCTTGAGCAGCGCTATGTCAAGCAGCGCCTGCGTTTCGTCGGGTATGGCTCCATAGCGGTCTATGAGTTCATCCTGCACATCCCTCAGGTCGTCCAAGCAATCTATGAGCGCGATGCGCCTGTACATCGCCAGCCGCTCCTGCTCGCGCGAGATGTATTCCCGCGGGATATTGGCATTCGCCGGTATTGTTATGGCGGTATCTATCGGCGCATCCGATTTCTCGCCGCGCGCCTCCTTCACCGCCTCGTCTATGAGCTTACAGTACATGTCGTAGCCGACGTCCTGCATGAATCCGTGCTGCTCTGCCCCCAGCAGGTTGCCCGCGCCCCGTATCTCCAAATCCCGCATGGCTATCCTGAAGCCCGACCCAAACTGCGTGAAGTCGCGTATCGCCTGGAGCCGCTTCGCCGCCTCCTCCGTGAGCACGCTGTCGCGCTTGAACATGAGATAGGCGTATGCCAGCCGCGTGGAACGACCTACGCGCCCTCGAAGCTGGTACAGCTGCGCCAACCCGAGCTTGTCGGCGTCGATGACTATTATCGTGTTGGCGTTGGTCACGTCCAAGCCGTTCTCGATTATGGTGGAGCACACCAGCACGTCGTATTGGTGCTCTATGAAGTCGAGCATCGTATTCTCAAGCAGCCGCTCAGACATCCTGCCGTGCGCCGTCGCTATCCGCGCCTCGGGCGTCAAACGCCGGAGCTCATCCGCGAACACGCTCATGCTCTGCACCTTGTTGTACAGCACGAATACCTGCCCGCCCCTGCCCATCTCCTTCAGTATCGCCTCGCGCATTATAGCGGGCGACTCCTCCATGACGTACGTCTGCACCGGATAGCGCTCCTCCGGCGGCGTCTCTATTACGGACATGTCGCGTATGCCCGTCATGGACATGTGCAGCGTCCGCGGTATGGGCGTGGCGGACAGCGTCAGCACGTCCAGCTCCTGCTTGAGCAGCTTTATCTGCTCCTTATGCCCCACGCCGAAGCGCTGCTCCTCATCTACTATCAGCAGCCCGGGGTTCTTGAACTTAACGCGCTTCCCCAACAGCTTGTGCGTGCCTATGACCATGTCACAGCTGCCGTCCGCCAGCTCCTCGAGTATGCGCGCGGTCTCTGCGGGCGAGTTGAAGCGCGACAGCATGCGCACCCTCACCGGAAAACCGTGGAAACGCGATATTGCCGTGTTGTAGTGCTGTTGCGCCAGTATGGTGGTCGGCACCAGGAATATTACCTGCCGGGAGTCCATTATCGCCTTGAAAGCGGAGCGAAGCGCCACTTCCGTCTTGCCATAGCCTACGTCCCCGCACAGCAGTCTGTCCATAACCTTGGCGCTCTCCATATCGCGCTTTATCTCCTCCACGCTGCGCAACTGGTCGGGTGTCATCTCAAATGAAAAACTGCTCTCCATCATCGCCTGCCAAGGCGTATCCGGCGAGAAGCTGAAGCCCCTGCGCCGCGAGCGCTCGCCGTAGAGCTTAACCAGGTCAAACGCGAGTTTCTTCACGCTCTCGCGCGTCCTCGCCACGGTTCGCTGCCACTCGTGTGAATTGAGACTGGAGAGCTTTGGCGCGTTGCCGTCGGCTCCCACATACTTTTGTACCCTGTCCAACTGATCTGTCGGCAGGAACATGGCATCCGTTCCCTGGAACTGCAGCTTTATGTAATCGCGCAGCACGCCGTCCGCAACTATCGTCTCCACGCCCGTATACCGCGCCACGCCGTGCGCTTCGTGTACGACGAGATCTCCTATCTCCAGCTCCTCAAACGTCAGTGATGGCCGCTTGCCGCGCGGCCTTGCCGCCCGTCGCGCCCTTCTGCCGTATAGCTCGCGCTCGGTGACGACCACCACCCTGAGATCCGTGTATTCAAATCCCCTTGGCGCGCTTTCCCTCACTATGAGCGCCTCAGCCGGCAAGGGCTGGCGCTCCAGCCGCTCTACCAGGGGCGCCGACACGAGGTAGTCGTCCAGCTCGTCCTTGACGCGCTCGGCATGGCTGCCCGCCATTATAAGCACGCCCGCTCCGCTCTGCTTCCAGTGCCGCATGTCGTCTGCGAGCGGCTTTAGCCCGTTTGCATAGCTCGATACTGTGCGCGTCTGCAGGTTGAATACCGCCTTGGGGCGTATGGCGTTGTATGTTCGCACGAGCGAAAAGAGCATAACCGTGCGGCTCGTGTCGAGCGCCGCAGTCACCCGGTGCTGAGGCAGCAGCAAATCCCGCTGCCGCTTGTGCGCCAGCCCGTGCTCCAGCGCGTCCGCCAGACTCTCCGCGAACAGCGTCCGTTCCAGCTCGGCGGATTCGTCTAACCGCGGCGGTTCGTCCAATACTATTACGGCGTCCGCGGGCAGATAATCGCATATACAGCTCTCGCTCAACATGAACGGCAGCAGGTTGAGCGCGCCCGAGGGCATTGCCCCCTGGAGTATGAGTTCGCGCTCGTGTTCAAACGCCTTCACGCCCTTCAAACCCGCCGCAGCGAGCTTGAGCGCCTCCTGCGAATGCGGCAGCTCGGAGGCAGGCGCTATGTACACGCTGTCTATATTGCCCGTAGAGCGCTGCGTTACCGGGTCGTATGAGCGCATGGAATCTATCTCGTCTCCAAACAGCTCAATGCGCACCGGATTGCGCTCCAGCAGCGGGAATACGTCCACATAGCCGCCGCGCACGGCGAACTGACCTCTGCCCTCGCACAGCTGTGAGCGCTCGTATCCCATGGCGGATAACCCGGACGCCAGCGCGCCCAGGTCGACGCTCTCCCCGACCCTGAGCTCCATGTCCGATCCGAACAGCGCCGCCGGCGGAGCCACGCGCTGCAGCAGCGCGCCAATGGAGCACACGACTATGCAGTCGCGCGAGCCGCGCAGCGCCCTCAGTGCGCTTATCCGCTTGCCCGTGACCTCGCTCGACTGCGCATATGTCCTTGCCGACAGGTTAATGTCCCGCGCGGGGAGCAGCAGCGCATCTTCCCAGTAGCCCTTCAGCTCCTCGTGCATCGCAACGGCGCTCGCCTCACTTGCGGCGACAAACAGCATGGGCGCGCCGACATGCGCCCGTATGGACGCCGTCACATGCGCCTTATGCGCGTCCCCCAAGCCGTAAATGCACAGGGGGCCCCCACCTATCGCCGCCAGTATATTGCCGAACTCCTCTGACCTGTCGAGTATTTTAAGTAGCTGATTCGCCATCGTGAACCGTGAGTTTCGCTTTCCTGTTGTATTTCTCCTGCGCTTCCTGCAGTCTGCCCGCCACTATCAGCCGCGCTGCATCCGCCGCCCGCTCTACCGCACTGTCTATTTCGGCGCGCTCGGCGGCTCCGGGCGTGCCCAGCACATGCGATATCAACCCGTGCTGCGCACTGTCACCGCCTATGCCCACGCGTATGCGCAAAAACTCATCCGTGCCGAGCTGCTCTATGATGCTCTGCATCCCGTTGTGGCCGCCGGCGCTGCCCTGCGCCCGTATGCGCAGCATTCCCGCCGGGAGCGCCTTATCGTCGTACACGACTATCAGGCGGCCTATGTCCGCCTTGTAGTAGTGCATGACCGCGCTGACCGCATGCCCCGAGAGGTTCATGTATGTCTGAGGCTTTACGAGCAGCACCTTCTCCCCGTCCAGTCTGCACTCGCCCAGAAGCGAACTGTGCGCCCGCTTGTTTACCGGCGCGCCAACCGCGCGGGCGAGCGCATCGATCGCCCAGAAGCCCGCATTGTGCCTCGTATTCTCGTATTCCCTGCCGGGATTTCCCAGTCCAACTATTATGTACATGCCGCCTCCGCTATACTTCCACTATATTATAAACGCTTTCACACTCCATGCAACACGCAAGTTCACAAGTTTACTACAATGCGAGGCAGGAAAACAAACGCGCACGGCGAATACTTATAATATATAGTGCAGAGTTCAGGGCTGTACTAAAAACTGAAAGGAGTACCCTGTATGCGCATTTCTATCACAGGCAAGAACATCGAGATTTCCGAGTACCTGCGCGAGCTGGTCGAAAAGAAGATGTCGAAACTCAACAAATACTTCCCTGAGGACACGATTGCCGAAGTCGCCATGTCAGTCGAGCGCAACCGCCACATAGTTGAGGTCACGATACCGTACACTAACGGCATTATACGCGGCGAGGAAGTGACGGGCGACATGTACGCCTCCATCGACAACGTAATCGACAAACTCGTGAGGCAGGTGCGCAAGCACCGTACCAGGCTTGAGAAGTCGCTCCGCGCGGACGCCTTCGCACCCGCGCCCGGCGTCGAGGAGGATTTCCCCGACGACGAACAGAAGCGCGTAGTAAAGGTGAAGCGATTCAGCATGAAGCCAATGACGCTCGATGAAGCCATGCTGCAGCTGGAACTGCTCGGCCACTCGTTTTACGTTTTCACCAACGGCGACACAAACGACATAAACGTACTGTATCTGAGAAAAGACGGTAATTACGGCCTGATAGAGCCGGAATGAGACTCATAATCACGCGGGGCGGACGCCCCGCTTTCTTTGCGATTTTTGCGGGGGTCGGCATTGTGATATAATGCGTTTTGCACACCCTCGCAATGAGGAAAACTACCACGCGGGAGTAACTGAAATGAAGAAATCTATTGTAACTGTCGCCGCGCTCGCCACAGCGTTCGCGCTCCTCTGCGCCGGGTGCGGCGATAACCAGGGCGAAGAGTCACCCACCGCCGCACAAACGCCCGGCAGCGAGCTGCTCCTCTCGAACGCGGAGCTGGAGCTGCTCGCAGAGTACGGCCGCTATCTGACATCGGACGACGCGTATCAACCGGGCGTCGCAATATATGACGCCGCCGCAATCGACTTCATGGCGACGTACTTCGCAGCGCGCCTCGAGGAGTATGAGGACGGATACGGCCGCGTGTCACGCGCAGACGCAAACGCGCTTATGGAGGCGGTGTTCGGACTGCCGCTGTACGAGTATGGCATAGGGGACGAGCCCGGCGGCGACGTGTACGCCTCGGACGAGTACTTCTTCGTCAGGCTCGACATCCCGCAGCCGGACTGCACGCTCGAATTTGTATCGCAGGAAGTCGCCGCAAACGATTCTGACGAGGAGGAGAGCTATGCCGTGAATGTCCTGTTCAACATATACGACGGCTCCGGCGCCACGCTGCTGGGCTCGGTGCGCTTTACGGTGCTCTCCATCGAATCGGGCAACGGCTTTACCATTAACGCGCACACATTGCTCTCGAGCACCATGTAGCGCCATACGGCGACAAGCGCGGCTGCGCCCTAAACGGGCGCGCATGGCGCCGCCGGATAAAGAGTGACAGCGCGGTACGCACCGCGCTGTCAGCGTAAAGCCGGATTAACAACTCTCCTCAGTGGCGCGAACCGCCTATGCCCGCCGCTCGAGCGCGGCTATCAGCTTCGGCAGCACCACGTTGAGATCCCCGACTATGCCCAAGTCCGCCACATCGAATATTGGCGCGCCCGGGTCTTTGTTTATGGCGATTATGAAGTCGGCGTCCTCCATTCCCGCTATGTGCTGTATGGCTCCCGATATGCCGCAGGCTATGTAGAGCTTCGGCCGCACGGTTTTCCCCGTCTGCCCGACCTGGCGCTCACGACCTATGAAACCCGCGTCCACATTTGCCCTCGACGAGGATATCTCACCGCCGGGGAATTGCTCCGCCAGCTGCTTGAGCAGCGCAAACTTCTCAGCGCCACCTATGCCCCTGCCGCCGGACACGAGCACCTTCGCCTCCGTTATGTCGACGTCCTTTCTGTCGCCCTTTACGACTTCCAGTATGCGCACGCGATTGTCCTCCTCGCAGAACGCCACGTCAAGCCGCGTCACCTCGCCGCGCCTGCCCGCGTCGCGCGGGAGCGCCTGCATCACGCCGGGGCGCACGGTCGCCATCTGCGGGCGGTGCTCCGCGCACACTATCGTCGCCATTATGTTGCCGCCAAACGCGGGGCGCGTCATCAGCAGCAAGCGCGACTCCTCGTCTATCTCCAGCTTGGTGCAGTCCGCGGTCAGGCCCGTCTTTACCGTGGCGGACACCCTCGGCGCGAGGTCGCGGCCTAAGGAGGTCGCCCCGTAGAGCACTATGCCCGGCTCTGCGCGCCTTATCGCTTCAACCGCCGCCCGCGTGTACGGCGCGGTCAAATACTCCCCGAGCTCGGGCGCGTCTACGACTATCGCACTGTCGGCGCCGTATTCTATCGCCTCCTGCGCTAAGCGCTCAACGCCGTGCCCCAGTATGAGCGCAATCACCTGCTCATCGAGCTTTTGCGCCAATTCCGACGCCTTGCCTATCAGCTCCGCGGCTACCTTCTGCAGCACGCCGTTCCGCTGCTCCGCAAATACAAGAATGTTTCTACTCATGTTCATGCCCCCGTCAGATGATGTGCCTGGCTTCCAGCCATTCCACTATGAGCCGTACCGCTTCGTCGGCGTCGACCTCGTACTTTTCGCCCTTCGCCTTCGGCTGTTTCGTGAAACTCTGCTTGACCCTGGTGGGCGAACCGCCCAGGCCGATGTTGCCCTTGTCTATCACGGATTCGAGCTGCGCGAGCGTGAGCACGTTCACCGTCTTCTCGCGGTACGCATCCATTACGCCGGACACGCTCATGTAGCGCGGTTTGTTGAGCTCGGACAGCACCGTTATCACGCACGGGGTGGCTACCTCGACTATGTGATACCTGTCCTCAAACTGCCTGCGCAGCACGAGCGAACCCGCCTCCACACGCTCCACCGCTTCCACATAGCTCACCTGCGGAAGCCCCAGGTGCTGCGCTATCTGCGGCCCTACCTGCGCCGTATCGCCGTCTATCGCCTGCCGCCCCGCAATTATCAGGTCGTAATCGAGAGTGCGTATCGCAGCGGCTATCGTGTACGAAGTCGCCCAGGTGTCCGCGCCGCCAAACGCCCTGTCGCTTATGAGGTACGCCTCGTCCGCGCCCATCGCTAGCGCTTCCCGGAGTGCGACGTCCGCCTGCATCGGGCCCATGCTGACCACCGTCACGCGCGCGCCGTTTTGCTCCTTTATTCTCAGCGCCGCTTCCAGCCCTGCCTTGTCATCCGGGTTTATTATGCTCGGCACGCCCTCTCTTATCAGCGTTCCCGTAACGGGATCGAGCTTGACCTCCGTGGTGTCCGGAACCTGCTTAATGCATACGATTATGTTCATAAGCGCCTCCCTAATTAACACCGAGCGCCGAGGCAATGACCATGCGCATGACTTCGCTCGTGCCCTCGTATATCTCGGTTATCTTCGCGTCGCGCATCATGCGCTCCACCGGATACTCGCGCGTGTAGCCGTATCCGCCAAAGAGCTGCACCGCCTGCCGCGTCACGTCATTGGCGGCTTCCGATGCGAACAGCTTAGCCATCGCCGCCTCCTTGCTGTACGCAGCGCCGCTGTCCTTGGCGAGCGCCGCGCTGTACACGAGGTACTGCGCCGCCTGCATGCGCGTACTCATATCCGCAAGCTTGAACTGCGTGTTCTGGAACTGAGATATCCTGCGTCCAAACTGCTTGCGCTCCTTGACGTACTTTATCGCCTCGTCAACCGCGCCCTCCCCGAGGCCGAGCGCCTGCGCAGCAATGCCTATCCTGCCGCCGTCCAGCGTCTTCATCGCGACCTTGAAGCCCTTGTTCAATCCGCCCAGCAGATTCTCCTTGGGCACTATGCAGTCCTCCATTATGAGCTCGCAGGTGGACGAGCCCCTTATGCCCATCTTCTTCTCCTCTTTGCCCACTCTGAAGCCCTCGAAGCCGCGCTCCACTATGAACGCGGATATGCCCCGCGTGCCCTGCGCCTTATCCGTCATGGCAAATATGATGAACACGTCCGCGTGGCCGGCGTTGGTTATGAATATCTTGGTGCCGTTGAGTACCCAGTTATCGCCCGCGAGCACGGCCTTTGTCTGCTGCCCCGCCGCGTCCGTGCCCGCCCCGGGCTCCGTAAGCCCAAAGGCGCCTACGCGCTCGCCTGACAACAGCCCCGGCAGGTACTTGCGCTTCTGCTCCTCAGTGCCGAACTCGTATATCGGCCCGCAGCACAGCGATGTGTGCGCGGATACTACGACGCCCGTGGTGCCGCATACCCGCGACAGCTCCTCTATCGCCATGACGTACGCCAATGTGTCCGCCCCTGCTCCGCCGTACTCCTTCGGATACGGTATACCCATGAACCCATACCGCCCGAGCTGCTTTACCGTCTCCACGGGGAAGCGCTCCTGTTCGTCGATTTCCTCGGCCAAAGGCTTGACTTCAGCCTGAGCGAAGCTCCGATAGAGCTCCCTCAGCAGAGCATGTTCCTTCGACAGTTGAAAGTCCATCTAAATGCCTCCTTGTTATTTGCCCATATTGCGCTTTGCCATCTCAGTAACGGCAAAGGTCGCCACGTCATCCGCGTACTTCTGTGCCCCGAAGCCCGCATCATAGCCGAGCTCCTTCGCGAGCTCGTGAGTTATCCGCGCGCCGCCGCACACCACTATGAAGCGCGAGCGCACGCCCTCCGCCTCCATGAGCTCTATCAGCTCTGTCAGGTTGGCTATGTGCACGTCCTTCTGAGTCACCGTCTGCGAGACCAACAGCACGTCCGCGTTTAGCTCCAACGCCTGTTTGAGGAAGTCCTCGTTGGTCACCTGCGCGCCGAGATTGTACGCCTCTATCATCTCATAGCGCTCCAATCCGTAGTGGCCGGCAAAGCCCTTGCGATTCATTATGGCGTCTATGCCCACGGTGTGCGCATCCGTGCCTGTGGACGCGCCCACCATTATGACCTTGCGCCCTATGTTCTCCCGTATGTACTCGTTGACTTCCTCCATGCCCATGGTTTCCGCCTCAACAGTCTCCACATGTATGCCCTCGTAGTCAACGGTATGCGCACACGAACCGTAAACGACGTAGAACGTAAACTCCGCATCGAGGCTCTGGCTGTGCGCGACGTTGGGATCCGAAACGCCCATCTGCCGCGCCAACTGCCGCGCCGCCTCCATGCCGCGCTCGTCGTTCTTCACGGGCAGCGTGAAGGAAAGCTGAACTTTGCCGTCGTTCATCGTGTCGCCGTACGCCTTCAGCTTGCGCAGATCCAGCGTCTTGTCGAAATCCTGCTTGCTGGTGTTGTACAATCCTCCGCTCATGACTCCGCACCGCCTTTCATCAGCTCTATAAACGGGTTGAAGTACTCCTCGCTCCGTATCACCACTCCCGCAAGGCCCTTGCCGCCCTCGCGCGAGCGCTTTATGTCAGCGAAAATGCCCTTCTCAAGCGTCGCAAACAGCCCCATCTGTTCTATCTCCGCGAGCAGGCTTGTCGCCTTCGCGAGCACTTCGTTGGCGCGCGTCTCCATTATGCCGCCCTCTTTGTACTCGATTTCCGCGCCCAAATCCTTCATTGTGCGGAATATGTACTGCGCGTTCTCAATGGACAGCGCCCTGTCGCTCATGAAAGGCGTGTGTATCGCCTCCGTGAGCATTCCCAGCAGGTGCAGCTTCTGCGAAGTCAGTATGGTCACCATGTTGAACAGCGCGTCCTGAACATGCCCTCTGAATATGTTGCCCGTCATGAATTTGGTGGGCGGCATGTACTTGAGCGGCGCCTTGGGGAATATTTCCCTCGCCATCTGCGCCTGGGCGAGTTCGTACAGGAAACCGTTCTCTACATCGGGCGATATCTCGAAAGCATGCCCCAGCCCCTGCTGTTCCTCCGGCAGTCCCGCGCAGAGCGCGAACTGCTCGTTTAAGAACTGTGACGCCAAGACTGTATGCGCCTCCTCGACCGCGTCCGCCGTCGTGAGATAATTGTCCTCCCCGGTGTTTATTATCACACCCGCAAAGGAGTTTATTACCCTCGAGAAGTACTGGTCAACTATCGTCCGCTGCATGTTGATGTCGCGGAAGAGTATGCCGTAGAGCGCGTCGTTGAGCATGACGTCCAGCCGCTCGAGCGCACCCATAGCGGCTATCTCCGGCATGCACAGCCCCGAACAGTAGTTGCACAGCCTGATGTAGCGCTTCTCCTCCCGTCCGACTTCGTCCAGTGCGGCACGCATGAGCCGGAAGTTCTCCTGCGTGGCGTATGTGCCGCCGAAGCCCTCCGTAGTGGCCCCGTAGGGCACATAGTCCAGCAGGCTCTGCCCGGTCGTCCTTATCACGGCGATTATGTCCGCGCCCTGCTTCGCGGCAGCCCTCGCCTGCGTAATGTCCTCATATATGTTGCCCGTCGCCACTATTACATACAAGTACGGGCCCTCTTTGTCCCCAAACTCGCCGAGATACTCGTTTCGCTTGGCGACATTGGCGCGTATCCGTGCGACAGTGCGCTCCGCCACAGGCACGATATTTGCCCTTATCTCGGCTATGCTGTGCGCGCCCTGTCGCGTCAGGTCGAGTTCGCCCGCGTCTATCCTCTCGGCTATCTCCTGGGGCGTCAGACCCGTGTTCGCCATGGCGTTGCCTATGTAGTACGCCGCGCCGGAAGCCAGTATCCCCTTCTCCGTCATGTGGTCTACGACCACATTGGGCAGCGGCACGTCTACGGCGTTTACTCCGTCTATCCCCAGCAGCCTGCACACCGCTCTCTCGACCGTAACGGTGGTGTGAACGTCTATAAAGCGCTGCGTGTCCTGAGCTATGCGCCTGGCGGACTCGCGCGCCTTATCGACCAGTTCTCTGTTAAGATGCAGTTTGCTCTCCATCTGTACCTCCATATCACGGGGCGCGCCAGAGCGCGCCCCACGTTTTTCGCCTTGTGCGCGGCTCAAGCGCAACAGCTGCCGCGCCCGCTTTTATCAATCGTGACGGCCGCGCTTAGACCGCGCCAAATCCTTGGGCTCCATGGCGAGCTGCTGCCCTCTCTCAAGTCCCGCCACGCCTATGAGCTCCGCCTGCTTCGCCCCGCGGCAGACCTCGCACTGACAGGTCTCCTCGTAGTGCTCCGGCTCCGTATAGGTCGTTATCACGCCCTCGAAGTTGCGCAGTATCACCTTATTGTAAGACTGGCTGATTATGTAATTGGGCATTACGGGCGTCTTGCCGCCGCCGCCGGGCGCGTCCACGACGAATGTCGGTACCGCGTAACCGGATGTGTGACCGCGCAGCGCCTCGATTATCTCTATGCCCTTCGCCACGGGTGTGCGGAAGTGCTCCAGCCCCATGGAGAGGTCGCACTGGTAGATGTAGTACGGCCGCACCCTTATCCTCACCAGGTCCTGCACGAGCTTCTTCATGACGTGTACGCAGTCGTTCACGCCCGCGAGCAGCACGCTCTGGTTGCCGAGGGGTATGCCGGCGTCCGCGAGCCTTGCGCAAGCCGCCGCGGACTCCTCGGTTATCTCGTTGGGATGGTTGAAGTGAGTGTTGAGCCATATGGGATGGTACTTTTTGAGCATAGCGCACAGCTCCGGCGTTATCCTCTGCGGCATGACCACCGGCGTCCGCGAGCCCAGCCTTACTATCTCAACGTGGGGTATCGCGCGCAGCGAGCTGATTATGAACTCCAGCACGTCATCGTTCTGCATGAGCGCGTCGCCGCCCGAGAGCAGCACGTCGCGCACTTCGGGATGGTTTCTGACATACTCTATGCACGCCTCTATCTGCTTCTTGGGCACGGCGCAGTCGTTCTGACCCGCAAAACGCCTCCGCGTGCAGTGGCGGCAGTACATGGAGCACTGGTCGGTTATGAGCAGCAGCACCCTGTCCGGATACCTGTGCGTGAGTCCCGGCACAGGCGAGTCCGTATCCTCGTGCAGCGGGTCCAACAGGTCGGCATCCGCCTGGTGCAGCTCCAATGCCGTGGGTATCGCCTGCCTCCTCACGGGGTCGTGTGGATCCGTGGGGTCTATGAGCGACAGATAATACGGCGTGATGGCCATTCTCAGCGTGGAGAGGCACTTTGCTACGCCGTCCTCCTCCTCGGGTGTGAGCTCAACATACTTCTTGAGGTCTTCCAATGTCTCTATGCGGTTTGTGACCTGCCAATGCCAGTCGTTCCACAGCTCGTCGGGCACGTCCTTGAACAAACCGAATTCCCTGCTCTTTCTCATGATGTTTTCCTTTCCCGGCTTTGTGCCGTTGGCTGCTTATGGCGACAGGGCGGTTTCCCACCCCGTCTGTCGCGCTTATACGTACTTCTGGTCGAAGAGCTTGCGCAGCTTCTCGCTCTCCCTCAGTATGTTCAGCGTTATCTCTGCGTGATCCTTCGTGTAGCCGTTGCCCACTATCATGGTAACGTCCTTGCCTATGCCCTCCGCTCCCAGCGCGGCCTTCGTGAAGCTCGTCGCCATGGAGAAGAAATAGACCAGTCCGTCGTCGCGTACGGGGAGTATCGCGCTCATCTCGCAGCTCTCCACGTTTACGCAGCTTATCGATATGTCGTACTCCTTGCCGTCGTTCGCCTCGAGCGCCGCCTCGAGCAGCGCTACGGGCTCGGTCGCGCTGGCCACGATGACCTTGTGGAACACGCCCAGCTCTATGAGACCCGGTACCTGCTTGGGATTGCGGACTACGCCCACGACGTTGCCGTTGGGCCCTACCGCCTTCATCGCTTCATAGCCGCACAGCACGCCGGACTTGCCGTTCGCGCCTATTATGAGCACGCTGTCCCCTTCCTTGGGGAGCTTGCGCGCCTGCGCGGGAGCACCCGCCACGTCCAGAGCCGCAAGCGCCAGCGCCTCGCTCATGTCCTCGGGCAGCTTGGCGTATATGCCGCTCTCGAACAGCACCGCCTGACCGATTATGTCTACGCGGTCTATGTCCTTGTGTATGGCGAGTATCTTGTCTATGCGCAGAGGCGTCATCGAGAGGGATACGAGCGACGCTATCTTGTCGCCCACCTTGAGGTCCCTGTCCTTGAGGTCTTCGCCTATGTAGGCGACTTTGCCTATGAACATTCCGCCCGAACCCGTGACCGGATTCTGCTGCTTGCCGCGCTCCGCCACTATCGAGAGTATCATCTCGCCAATCTTCTGCTCGTCGCCGCCACATACTTCCTCGATCTGAGTGAAAGACGCGGAGTCGATGTTGAGCGAAATGACGTCGCAGATTATCTCGTTCGAGTAGCGCTTGCTCATGTCGTTGTCAATGCGGTACGCCGCCTGCGTGAGCACGCCCTGCGGCTCTATTACCCTGTGGATCCCGTACTTGTTGCCCTTCATTGTCATGTGTTTTACCTCCGTATATTTGTATTATTTTTATATCGTTCCAAGCTCTGTCACGCCCTCGGCGGAAGGCCGAGTATTCCCCTCGCCTCGTCCGGAGTGGCTATCTCCCTGCCCAGCTCCTGCGCAAGCCGCACGACCTTCTCAACCAACTCGCCGTTGCTCTTTGCCGGCACTCCCTTGGACAGGTACACGTTGTCCTCAAAGCCCACGCGCACATGGCCTCCCATGATGATGCCCATCACCGCCATGGGGAACTCGAACCTGCCTACGCCCGCAACCGTCCAGGTCGAGCCCTCGGGTATGCTGCCCGCCATGAACACCAGGTCCCGCGCGTCGCCGGATATGCCGCCGTTTACGCCCATTACGAAGTCGAAGTGCATGGGCGTCTTGATGTGACCCTTCTTCGCGAGGCGCTTCGCCATGTCTATCATGCCCTTGTCGAACACCTCAATCTCGGGCTTTATGCCCAGCGCGTTCATCTTCTGCGCGAAGTCGATTATCATGTTCTCGGTGTTTACGAATATGTCGTCCCCGCCGAAATTGCACGTCCCGCAGTCCAACGTCGCCATCTCCGGGCGAAGCGTTATGGGCTGGAGCCGCTCATCGTTGGACATGCCCACCGCGCCGCCGGTCGAGGGCTGTATTATGACGTCCGGGCAGCGCTCGTATATCGCCTTCATGCACTCCTCAAAGCGCCCTCTGTCCTGCGTGGGCGTGCCGTCGTCCCAGCGAACGTGAAGGTGTATTATCGAAGCGCCCGCCTTGTACGCGTCGTATGCCTGCTGTGCTATCTCCTCCACGGTGTACGGCACCGCCGCATTGTGTTCCTTGGTCACTTCCGCGCCGCATATGCACGCGGTTATAATGAGTTTTTCCATACCTGTCCTCACTTTCTCTGCTTGTCCCTGGGTACCACGCACGTTCCGCTCGCGCGGCACACTACTATGGGCTCCGGCAGCACGTCGCACGCCGAATCGTTTATGTCGGGGCGCGGCACGATTACCTTCCTCGCCTCAAAGACCATCTTGCGGGACGTATTGCCCTCCGCGACTATCTCTCCGACTGCCTCGATGTAGTCCCCGGCGTACACGGGCGCCATGAACTCAATCATGTCGTACGCCTTGAACAGACCCTCGTCGCCGTCGCGCTGTATGAGGAGCTCCGTAGCAACATCTCCGAACAGCTGCAGCATTCTGGCGCCGTCCACAAGATTCCCGCCGTAATGCGCGTCGTGCGCGCTCATGCGCAACCTTATCATTGACTTCATAACCAAATCCCCCTGTCTGTAATTGAAAGCGCCTACGGGGAAATACCTTCCCCCTGTTGGCGCATTATCCAAAACAAAAAGCTACCAACACACGAAATCACCGTTCGTGCATTGATAGCGCTCCGTCTCCCGGACGACAGTCGCACCGCGCTGAGCGTTGCGCCCAAGAACCGAGCGGGGGCCGCTCCGTCCTTTCGGCGGCCGCACATTCGCGCGAAGCCACACGCCCCATGTCACCGCTTCGCACTACCTTGCGCACCGCGCCTCTACCAACCTATTCTTATGTATAGAGGATATAACTCTCAGCGCCGCTTGTCAACGAAATTCTTTATGCTTCTCATGATTTTTTCGTTAATCCCCAGCAGCTCGCATATCTCTACGGCGTCCTTGGGAACCCCGTTATTCCCGTCGACGCGCGCTATACCGTAATCCATGCACTCCTCTATGAGTTCTATGGACGCCGTCCGCTGCAGCTGTATCCTCCGCCGCAGCTCCGCGAGATCCGCCTGCGCCATGCCCTTGACCTGGTAGTGCGCGTCCGCCAGGCACGCGACGTCGTCGTAGTGCGTCGCGAGCACCGTCACCGCCGCCTCGGCGCGCAGCATGGCGACCACTCCGCGCACTATTGACGCGCCCTCGTCGGGATTCGTGCCCCGCGCGAGCTCGTCTATGAGCAGCAGCGCCAGCTCCCCCTCCCGAAGCTGCGATACCGCCCCGTCGAGCTGCAGCATCTCCGCGCCGAAGCTGGACAGCCCGCGAGACGCGTCCTGCGCGTCCTCCGAAATCATGTGCAGGCCGTCAAACAGCGGCACGGCCGCGGAGCGGGCAAAGGGAAATATGCCGCAGTGCACACAGAGCACGTTGAGCGCTATCGAATTGAGCGCGACGCTCTTTCCGCCCATATTGGCGCCGGTGATGACCGTGACCCCCCTGTCCACGGACACGTCTATGGGCGTAAACGCCTTGGAGCGCTGCTCCAGCGCGTGCGCAACCTGCGGGTGTGTCATTCCTTCAAACGCCACGCGAGCATCGGTCAACTCTGGCGCGCAACAGCCGTGAGCCCGCGCAAGCCGCGCCCTGCCCAGCGTGAAGTCGAGCCTGCCCAGGGAGTCTATGGTGAGCAGCACGTCCCGCGCGTACGGCAGGAGCCGCTCGCACAGCCCGCGGCGCACATTCGCCTGCTCCTCGTCCTCGCAGGCGGCTATTCGCGTGCGCTCCAGCATCAGCTGTTCGCGCTCCCCACCGTCTGCGCTGCGTATGCGCTCCTCTATGTCGCGCTTCTCGCGCCGTATGGCCGTCAAGCGCTCCGAATACCGCGAGCTCACCATGAAAGTGGGTGCGCGCTGGCCCTCGGGGTCTAAAATGCGCAGCGCCTCGGGATAGCTCGCTATGTGCATCCCCCTGAGCTCGCACGCCTCGTCAAGCTGCGCGTATTCCGGCGCTATCCGCTCCAGCTGCAGGAAGAAGCGCTTTAGCTCAAACAGCTCGACATCGCTCAGTGCGAGCGAGCCGAGCGCCTCCACGGAACGCCGTATGTCCTTGAGCCCCATGAGCAGCCGCTCCAGGCCGGAGCAGTCGTGCTCCCCCATGTACTCCACTATGCGGCGCACGTTGTACAGCTCGTCGACGAGCTCTGCCCTGCTCGCGCGGTCGTATACGCGGAGCCTGCGCTTGCGCTGGGCGCCATACGGCGAGCACGTGCCCAACATGTCCAGGACGTAGCGCAGACCGCTCTTTTCCATCAATTCATAGCTAAGCACTATCATCTCTCACTCCATTACGTCAATGACGGGTACGTCGACCGCCGCGCACATCCTGCGCCTCAGCTCCGAGCGGTCAAAGTCCGTTCCGTACGCGCTGACGGGGTTTACGGCGACTGCCAGCAGCTCCGTCCGCCTGAACACGCTCAGGGCACAGCGCCTGAGCTCCAGCTTCTCCACCACCTGCGGCGACAGCAGGAGCTTACTCGCGTCCTCAGCGCAGAACTCGTATCCCTCAAGCGGGGCGGCGCTCGTGAGCACCGGCAGGAGCATGGAATCCGTGACGGCGCCCCTCATGAACACCCTGTCACACTCAGGATGCGCCCGAACGGCCTCGTGCAGCGTCATGTCGGGACACGGCAGCTCCTCACCCGCGCGCGCGCCCAGCGTTATGCGCGCTTGCGGGACGTGCCGCCAGTATTCGCTCTTGGGGAGCGTGAGCAGCTGCGCCGCGCGCGCCGTATCCTGCACTACCTTTTCTATGCTTGGAGAGTACGACGCGCCCGTGCAGAGTATCGTCGCCTCCGTCACTGCCGGCGCGCACAGCGATTTGCGGCTTATCGCGCCGTCGATTATGACTAATTCCGCCCCGAGCCGCGCCAACTCGCCGTTTAACCATATGAGCTGTTGGGCCATGGACGGCCCGCCAAGCTGTACATAGCCGTCGCTCCGCGCGCGCACTATCACGACTTCGCCCAATGGAGTGCTTATGCCCGTCGCGCCCAGCACCTCCTGCGTTACGTCACAGTGCATAAGCAGCTCCGCAGCGGTGGCGATGAGCGCGCCCTCCTGCACATATATGCGGGGCTTGTGCGTACCTGTAACGACGTCCTGACTCTCTCCATCGCGCCCTATTGACGTCAGCGCCAAAGCGCCGCCATTTCCGCGCCAGCCCGTCACGAGCGCATTGAGCACGGTCGTCTTGCCCGCGTTTTTACACATTCCTATTATGGAGAGCGAACCGTACTTCGCCACGAGTTCAGTCAGAATCATGCGCACCTCATTCGGGAGTATTGTACGCGACTTGTTTGGCGCAAGTCAATACGCATATACGCTTATAACGCACGCATACGATATTGTCAGGAGGAGTTGCATGAGACACAGCAATAAAAACACGCGGTTATTCATATGCAGGCGGCGCATGACGCTCGCGCTGTCAATACTGGGCTGCATCGCCGCGCTCGCGCTGCAATCGGCATTCTTGGGCGCACAGCCGCTGTCCGGCATAATTTCCCTGAACTCGCCCGCGCTGCTCGGTGTGGCGGCGGAAGCTCAGGCAGGCGCCGGGGCGGATTCCGTGACAGCGCTGCCGCGCGGGGACATACGCGAACTGCTCATTCCGACTTTGGTTCCACACACCGACGCTCCGGAGAGCGTGACGCTCGCCTCCGCCGGCGCGACGCAGTTAGACCGCAGCAAGCCCGCCGTCCTTATATACCATACCCACACCACTGAGGCGTACAATCAGACGAGCCAATACCAGTACGCCGAAACCGGCGCCTGGCGCACTGACAACAACACCCGCAATATAGTGACCGTGGGCGCAAAGCTGGCAGAGCTGCTGGAGAACCGTTACGGCATCGCGGTGATACACGTCACTGAGAACTTCGAGCCGCCCAAGTTGAGCACTTCATACGACCGCTCCTGCGCCATGCTGGAACGCTACTGCGCCGAGTACCCCACAATAGAGCTCGTAATCGACGTGCACAGGGACGCCTACACCGTCAACGGCGAGAACACGGACTACGTTACCATAGACGGCGTAAAGACGGCGCGCCTGATGATGGTGGTGGGCAGGGGCGTTAAGTACGCCGAGGCGGGAAGCGACAACATGCGCAATTACCCCGCCAACAGCGCGCTCGCAGAGCTTATAACCGAGAAGCTCAGGGATATAGACCCGGCGCTCGCCCGCGATGTGCGCACAAAAACCGGCAGGTATAACCAGCACATAGCCCGCAAGAGCCTGCTCGTGGAAGTCGGGCACAACGCCAACTCACTCGAAGAGGCGCTCGCTGCGACAGACCACCTGGCATTCGTGATAGCCAATTACGCGCTCGGAGGCACAGCGGGGCTGTTTGTGCCGTGACGAGCGCATATCGCAGCAAAAAGGAGCTGCACTCGCAAAGGCGCACACCCCCAGGGAAGTAATTCCATAGTTGTTCAAGGCGGCATAGTCTCGGCCATGCCGTCTTGTCTTTTCTCTGCCGTTCAATGGTCTGCCGATGAGATTAGCGTAGAGATATTCATAGCGGCGTGATAAAATACAGCTGTCAAAACAGAGAAACATAGTGGGATTTGCAGGGGATCTATTTATGTAACCGGAGGATAATAAATGAGAAAGCTAATAATAACTCGCAGAAAAAGCCCCTTTGGTATGCTCATTCCTTATTACCTAATAATAGGTTTTGAGAAAGCGACTGTTGACGACTCTGATAAGCAATACTGTATAAAAAACGGAGAGACCGTTACAATAGACGCCGAGGAAGTGCCGGCTGTAATCGTTGTCGCTGCAGAAACATCAACGGGAGTTGTGTTTAGCAAACCGGTGGCGATCGATGGAGGGACGGACGATTTAACCGGGACAATAATTACTGAATACAATATCTCTAAAGGAAGCTCTTATTCTTTAATAATGGAGTAGCTGCGCATTATCGCAACCTTCACACAAGCGCACAGGAACATAAGAAACGGGCAAGAAGCCGCTGGCTACTTGCCCGTCCTTCGTAGCAGCCCTATTTGTCAGCCGTTAAGGTAATACTCCATGATACTTCCTTATCGGCGTTCAGCTAAGTCCGCTCCGTTTATCGCGCAAACCGATTCCCCGGCGTCTACCCGTGCATGGGCTCTCCGACGAGCTTCTTGAATACCGCCTGGCTGACCTGTTCGTAGTGGTCAAACTGCATGGTAAACGTACCCCTGCCCTGCGTCCTGGAGCGCAAATCCGTAGCATAACCGAACATCTCGGAGAGAGGAGCCGTCGCCTGGACAACCTGCGCGCCATTGCGCACGTCAAGCGCCGTTATACGCGAGCGCCGCGATGTAAGGTTGCCGACTATGTCGCCAGTATACTCGTCGGGCACGAGTATCTCCACCTTCATAAAAGGCTCGAGCAGTATCGAGTCCGCCTTGGCGAGCGCTTCCCGCAGGCACATGCTGCCCGCCACCGCGAACGCCAGCTCGGAGGAGTCCACCTCGTGGAAGCTGCCATCTACGAGCTTCGCGTGGAAGTCTACCACCTCGTAACCCGCCAAGTGCCCGGATTTCGCCGCTTCGCGTATGCCCTTCTCCACGGCGGGCACAAACTCCTTGGGTACCGAGCCGCCCACGGTAGCATCCTCAAACGATATGCCCGCGCCCGATTCGACGGGTGAGAACTCGACTACAATGTGGGCGTACTGCCCGTGACCGCCGGTCTGGCGCACATAGCGCGTCTCTATGCGCACGGGCTTTGTGAGCGTTTCCCTGTACGCGACCTGAGGGCTGCCCACCTTGCATTCGACCTTGAACTCGCGTATCAGCCTGTTTACTATTATGTCCAGGTGCAGCTCGCCCATGCCGGCGATTATCGTCTGCCCGGTCTCATTGTCGGTATAAGTCTTAAACGTCGGGTCCTCGTCCATGAGCTTTACGAGCGCCGCCAGCAGCTTATCCTGCCCCGCCTTGGTCTTGGGCTCCACCGCCACCCTTATGACGGGATCCGGAAACTCCATGGACTCGAGCAGCACCGGATGCTCGGGGTCGCAGAGCGTATCGCCCGTCGACGTTTCGCGCACGCCCACGAGCGCCACTATGTCGCCCGCGTACGCCTCATCCAGCTCCTCGCGCATATTGGCGTGCATGAGCACCGCCTTGCTGATGCGCTCGCGCTTGCCCTTGGTTGCGTTCAGCACATAGCAGTTGCTCGATATTTTGCCGCTGTATATCCTGCAAAACGCCAGCCTGCCGGCGTATGCGTCGTTGTTTATCTTGAATGCCAGGGCGGCGAATGGCGCTTCCTCGTCGGTAGGCACCTCCACCTCCGTCTGACCGTCCAAAGCGGTGGCGACGGCGTGCGGTATGTCCAAAGGCGAAGGCAGATAGTCCACTATGGCGTCCAGCAGCGGCTGTACGCCCCTGTTTCTGTACGATGAGCCGCAGCACACCGGCACCGCCTTGTTGGCTATGGTCGCAGAGCGCAGCGCGGCGATTATCTCCGCTTTCGTTATCTCCTCGCCGCTTAAGTACTTGTCCGCGAGCAAGTCGTCCTGCTCCGCCACCGCTTCTATGAGCATGGCGTGGTATTCCTGCGCGCGCTCCAGATACTCGTCCGGTATGGGCTCCACGCGCACGTCGTTGCCCTCCTCGTCGTAGTAGAGCTCCGCATTCATGTTGAGCAGGTCTATCATACCGCGGAAGCTCGCCTCGCTCCCGACGGGCAGCTGCACGGGTACGGGATTGGCGCCCAGGCGCTCCCTGAGCATGTCTACGACGTTGTAGAAATCCGCGCCCATTATGTCCATCTTGTTTACATAGGCTATCCTGGGTACGCCGTACTTGGTCGCCTGGTGCCACACGGTTTCGCTCTGCGGCTCCACGCCGCCCTTGGCGCAAAACACCGCCACCGCGCCGTCCAGCACCCGCAGCGAGCGCTCCACCTCCACGGTGAAGTCCACATGCCCCGGCGTGTCTATTATGTTTATGCGGTGCTCCCGCCAATACGTCGTCGTCGCGGCGGACTGTATGGTTATCCCGCGCTCGCGCTCCTGCGCCATAAAATCCATGGTCGCGGCGCCCTCATGCACCTCGCCCACCTTGCGAATCTTGCCGGTGTAGTAGAGAATCCGCTCCGTTGTGGTGGTCTTCCCGGCATCGATGTGCGCCATTATTCCTATGTTTCTGGTGTTCTCCAACGCCGTGGTTCTCGCCATCTCAGGACCTCCTTGCAGCGCTATAAAAAGTCTTATAGGGCAGACGGAATCATCTGCCCCATGGTTGCGCGTGTTCTATTGCGATTTCTACCAGCGGAAGTGCGCAAAGGCCTTGTTCGCCTCCGCCATCCTATGGGTGTCTTCCTTCTTCTTGAAGGCAGCGCCGGTAGAGTTTGCGCCATCCATAATCTCGCCTGCCAAACGCTGCATCATCGTGCGCTCCGAGCGCGCGCGCGCGGCGTTAATGAGCCAACGCAGCCCCAGCGTCTGCCTGCGCTCCGGACGAATCTCGAGCGGCACCTGATATGTCGCGCCGCCGACTCGACGAGCCTTGACTTCCAGCATAGGCATCACGTTTTCGAGGCACTCCGTGAACACTTCCACGGGCTCGCGGCCGGTCTTTTCGCGTATTATCTCAAACGCGCCATAGCAGACCTTCTGCGCGGTTCCGCGCTTGCCGTCCAGCATGACCCCGTTTATGAGCTTGGTTACGATGGTACCGCCATACATCGGATCCTCGAGGACCTCGTGCTTGGGTACTGATCCACGTCTCGGCATATGAGTACCTCCTTACTTCTTCGGGCGCTTTGCGCCGTACAGCGAACGCGCCTGGTTACGGTTCTTTACACCGTCCGTGTCGAGAGCCCCGCGGATTATGTGGTAACGCACACCGGGGAGATCCCTTACCCTGCCGCCCCTGATGAGTACGACCGAGTGCTCCTGCAGATTGTGGCCTATGCCGGGGATATACGCCGTACCCTCCAGACCGTCCGTCAGGCGGATACGAGCTATCTTTCTAAGCGCCGAATTGGGCTTTTTGGGCGTCATTGTGCCTACGCGGGTGCATACGCCGCGACGCTGTGGCCGCTGCTTGAGGATAGGCGCCGTCGACTTGTACTCGACCTGCTGCCTGCCCTTGCGAACCAACTGGTTAATAGTGGGCATTTTCAATCTCCTTCGATAGTTTCTAATGTCTATATTGTAAGAAAATCCCCTGCAACCCCTTGAAGAGGATTGTTTCTGCAAAACCCGTGCGCCGCGCACATAAAAAACACCTGTTTTGGCGCAGCAGGAGCATTGTAGCATTGCCGAGCGCAATTGTCAAACACTTTTTCAAAGTATTTGCCCGCTCGGAGCCGTCTACCTCTCCGGCACGTCCACGTCCGGCGGTTCCACGCGCGTGCCCAGTCCGCTCTTGAGCGGCCGCTTCATAAACACCAGGCTCGACACCTCGTATGTGTGCGGCGCTTTTCCCTTTGACAGCTCAAACCAACCCGCGCGCTCAAAGGCGTCCATGCCCTCTATGTCGAATACGTTGAGCCGCGTCTCCCGCGATAACCGCTTGGTCAAAAGCCGCTTGAGCAAAAAGTACGCCGCCGTGCCAACGCCCAGGCAGGCTAAGAACAGCACAAACGGCAATATCTGCGCTACGGCCGCGAGCGGCTCGCGCAGTGCGCGCACGCTCATCAACGCCACTCCCAACGCGGAAATCAATCCCAGGGCGAGCAGCGGAGCCGTGCCGATTATGCGGAAATTCCGCCTGCAGCGCTCACATATGCCCGTTTGCAGCGGCAACATGTAGCCGCTCCTGGACGAGGTGCCCATCAGCGCCTTCCAGACTCGATGGCGCTCCTCCCCGTCCGGGCGCGCCCTGCCTATGTCGCAGAGCCCGTACGAGGCCTTTTCGCGCGGCTCTCCCACGCAGTGGACACATGCGTCCCCGGCGAAAAACCGCCTCATGCCGCCCTCGGGCATCATGTCGAGCACCGCTGAGACGTCAGCGGCTATCCGCTTGCGATCGTACGCTTTCAACTCACCCAAGGGGCATTCGCGGCACTCGGCCATGTTGAGCTCCTGACAGAGTCTGGTGCCATTGAGTTCGCACTGCGCGTTGTAATGCTCGTTCGCCATGTATCCTCCGAGAATGAACGGGGCAGGCGTACTCAGCCTGCCCGTGTGTCAAATGTCACTCCGCCGGCTCGTCCGCGCCGTCATCCCCCTCGTCGCCCACGGGCTCATCACTCGCCGAGGCGGAGAGTGAGTCTATGAGTCGGTCGAACAGGTCGAGATCCAGTCCGTCGTCAAAGGCATCGCCCGACACGGCTTCTGCGGCGTCCTCGTCGTCGTCCACGCCAAAGTCCAGGTTTTCAAACTTCCGCTCGTGCCTGGGCGGTTCCGGCAGCTTTGTGGCGATGGGGAAGTCGGATTCTATCTCGATGTCGCGGTAGCGCTTGAGTCCCACGCCCGCGGGAATGAGCCTGCCGATTATCACATTCTCCTTTAGCCCTACCAGCGGGTCTATCTTACCCTTCGTCGCGGCGTCCGTCAGCACTTTGGTGGTCTCCTGGAACGACGCGGCGGACAGGAAGGAATCCGTAGCGAGCGCCGCCTTGGTTATTCCCATCAGTTTGCGCTTGGCCTCGGCAGGTTTGCCGCCCCTTTCGAGCACGGACATGTTGGCCTGCTCAAAGCGGAATATGTCCACGGTCTCGCCGGGGAGGAGGTCCGTATCGCCCGCGTCCTCTATCTGCACCTTGCGCAGCATCTGGCGGATTATTATCTCAATGTGCTTGTCGGCTATCTCAACGCCCTGGAGGCGGTAGACGCTCTGAACTTCCTTGAGCATGTACGCCTGCACGCCGTTGCGCCCCTTTATCTCAAGTATCTTATGCGGATTTACCGAGCCCTCCGTGAGCTCCGCGCCCGCGTCTATATCCTGCCCGTCCTCCACCTTGAGCTTGGAGCCGAACGGTATGACGTACTTCTGGCTCTCGCCGTCGTCGTTTGTCACTACTACCTCGCGCCGCTTGCCGGTCTCGTCTATGCGGACGCTTCCGTGTATGTCGGACACGACCGCCTCGCCCTTGGGACGGCGCGCCTCGAATATCTCCTCTACGCGGGGCAAGCCCTGCGTGATGTCGTCCGCGGACGCCACGCCGCCGGTGTGGAACGTACGCATCGTCAGCTGCGTGCCCGGCTCGCCTATCGCCTGCGCGGCGATTATGCCCACCGCTTCGCCTATGTCTACCGGATAACCGTTTGCCAGGTTTACTCCATAGCACTTCGCGCAGACGCCGTGCTCGCTCTTGCAGGTGAACACCGTGCGGCAGTGCACGGTAGTGATGCCGGCGGCAATTATCCTGTCGCGCAGCTCGTGCGTTATCAGCACGTTCGCGCCGCATATCTCCTCATCCGTCTCCGGGTGGAATACGGGCTCGGACGTGTACCTGCCCAGTATCCTGTCGCCCAGCGGCTCTATGACGCTGTTGCCCTCGCGTATCTCGGTGAGCGGCATGCCGTCTATACCTATATTGCGCGCCTCGAAGCAATCCTCCTCGCGGATTATTACGTCCTGCGAAACGTCCACCAGACGGCGCGTCAGGTATCCGGAGTCGGCAGTCCTCAGCGCCGTGTCCGCGAGTCCCTTCCTCGCGCCGTGGGACGACACGAAGAACTCCAGTACGTTGAGGCCCTCGCGGAAATTCGCGCGAATGGGCACCTCTATTACGCGGCCGGAGGGGTCCGCCATGAGACCGCGCATGCCGGCGAGCTGCCTTATCTGGTTGGTGCTGCCTCGAGCGCCGGAATTGGCCATCATGTAGATGGGATTCCATGCGTCGAGACTATCCATGAGCGCCTTGGTGACATCCTTGGTCGCCTTGTCCCAAATGTCTATTACCGCCTCGCGTCGGCCGTTTGAATCGTAGAAGCCCATGCGGTACATGTCCTCAATGGCGACTACCGCCTCCTCCGCCTGCGCGAGTATCTGCTTCTTCTCCTGCGGCACGGTTATGTCCCTGTAGCCCACGGTTATCCCGCCGCGGGTCGAGTAAGTGAAGCCCAGCTTCTTTGTTCTGTCCAGCACCTCAGACGTCTTGGACGCACCGTAGCGGCGGTAGCAGAAGTCCACTATCTTTGCCAGATCCTTCTTGCCCACCTGATGATCTATCTCGAGCTTGAACATGTCATCCGGCGTGTTGCGCTCTACAAAGCCCAAGTCCTGAGGTATGGCGTCGTTGAATATGAGCCTGCCGACGGTCGTGTCGATTATCTTCTTGCGCTTCTCGCCGTCTATTTCGCGCTCTATGCGCACCTTGCACTCCTCGTGCAGGGATATTGCGCCCATCTGATACGCCATGTACGCCTCGTCCCGGCTGGAGTATATCTTCTTGTGCTCCGGATCCTCCGGCGGCTTGACCATGGTCAGGTAGTAGCAGCCGAGTATCATGTCGTGCGTGGGCGTTACTACCGGCTTGCCGTCCTGCGGCTTCAGTATGTTGTTTGACGCGAGCATCAGGAAGCGCGCCTCCGCCTGCGCCTCGACGGACAGCGGAACGTGCACGGGCATCTGGTCGCCGTCAAAGTCGGCGTTAAACGCCGTACACACCAGCGGATGCAGTTTGAGCGCCCTGCCCTCGACGAGCACCGGCTCGAACGCCTGAATGCCCAGCCTGTGAAGCGTGGGGGCGCGGTTCATGAGCACCGGATGATCCTTTATAACGTCCTCCAGCACATCCCATACCGCCTTGTTCATGCGCTCGACCTGGCGCTTGGCGTTCTTTATGTTTGTCGCCGTGCCGTCCTGCACAAGGCGCTTCATCACGAACGGCTTGAACAGCTCCAGCGCCATCTCCTTGGGCAGCCCGCACTGGTACATCTTGAGCTCCGGGCCTACGACTATAACGGAGCGCCCAGAGTAGTCCACGCGCTTGCCGAGCAGGTTTTGCCTAAACCGCCCCTGCTTGCCCTTGAGCAGCTCCGAAAGCGACTTCAACGGGCGGTTGCTCGGGCCGGTGACGGCGTGGCCGTGCTTGCCGTTGTCTATCAGCGCATCCACGGCCTCCTGCAGCATGCGCTTCTCGTTTCTCACGATTATATCCGGAGCGTGTATCTCCAGGAGCTTCTTGAGCCGGTTGTTCCTGTTAATTACGCGGCGGTACAGGTCGTTTAGGTCGCTCGTGGCGAATCTGCCGCCGTCCAACTGCACCATGGGCCTGAGCTCCGGCGGAATGACGGGTATTACGTCCAGTATCATCCACTCGGGCTTGTTGCCGCTCTTTATAAACGCCTCTACGACCTCCAGGCGCTTTATGGCGTTTGCGCGCTTCTGGCTTGACGGCGACGAGCCCGCTATGTCCGCGCGCAGCTCCAGTGCCAGCGCGTTGAGGTCAAGATTGCGCAGCAGCTCCCTGACCGCCTCTGCGCCCATGCCGGCGCGGAACGACTTTGCGCCGTACTCCTGCTGTGCGCGCCTGTACTCGTTGTCCGTCAGCGTCTGCTTGAACTCCAGAGGCGTGTCGCCGGGGTCGAGCACCACGAACTTTGCAAAGTACAGCACATTCTCAAGCTCCTTCGGGGATATGTCCAGCAGCATCTTCATCCTGCAGGGGGTACCCTTGAAGTACCATATGTGCGATACCGGAGCGGCGAGCTTTATGTGGCCCATGCGCTCGCGCCTCACCTTGGAGCGCGTCACTTCAACTCCGCATTTGTCGCAGATTATGCCCTTTGATTGCCCGCGCTTGTACTTGCCGCAGTAGCACTCCCAGTCCTTAGTGGGCCCGAATATGCGCTCGCAGAACAGGCCGTCGCGCTCGGGCTTGAGCGTGCGGTAGTTTATCGTTTCCGGCTTTTTGACCTCGCCGTGCGACCACTCGAGTATCTTCTCCGGCGACGCAAGACCTATCTGTATGGCATCGAAATTGGTGAGTTCAAACACTGCGTTTCTCTCCCTTCGTGGTTCAGCATTACTGCAGGTCGTCGGAATCGCCTATCGCAAAGCTCGTGAGGTCGATGTCCGACGGTTCTGCGTCGTCGTCTTCAAATATGGAGAAGCCGCTGCCGGCGCCGTCCGCCATGGCTACCGGGTCGGGCGTATCCTCCCGGCCGGCTATGTTTACGCCGAGATGCGGACTGTCCGCCACGTCTATGGACTCACCTATCGCCACTTCCTGCGAGTTGTTGAGCACCTTTATGTCCAGAGCGAGCGACTGCAGCTCCCTTATGAGCACCTTGAACGACTCCGGTATGCCCGGCTCGGGCACGTTTTCGCCCTTTACTATCGCCTCGTACGCCTTTACGCGCCCCGTGACATCGTCGCTCTTTATGGTCAATATCTCCTGCAGCGTGTTGGCCGCGCCGTACGCCTCGAGCGCCCAGACTTCCATCTCGCCGAAGCGCTGGCCGCCGAACTGCGCCTTGCCGCCCAACGGCTGCTGCGTTACCAGCGAATACGGGCCCGTGCTGCGCGCGTGTATCTTGTCGTCAACCAGGTGGTGCAGCTTGAGATAGTACATGTAGCCCACGGAGATGCGGTTCTCAAAGCGCTCACCCGTCCGGCCGTCATAGAGCCAGGTCTTGCCGTCCTCGTCAAAGCCCGCGCGCTGCAGCAGCTCCGCTATGTCCTCCTCAGTAGCGCCGTCGAATACCGGCGTGGCTATGTGCCAGCCGAGTTCCTTCGCCGCGCGCCCAAGGTGCAGCTCCAGCACCTGCCCTATGTTCATTCGCGACGGAACGCCCAGGGGGTTGAGCACTATCTGAAGCGGGGTGCCGTCCGGCAGGAACGGCATATCCTCCGGCGGCAATATCCTCGATATTACGCCCTTATTGCCGTGGCGTCCCGCCATCTTGTCGCCTACGGATATTTTGCGCTTTTGCGCTATGTACACCCTGACTATTACGTTGACGCCCGGCGCCAGCTCGTCCTTGTTCTCGCGCGTGAACACCTTTACGTCCACAACTATGCCGCCTTCGCCGTGAGGTACGCGGAGCGAAGTGTCCCTCACCTCGCGCGCCTTCTCGCCGAATATCGCCCTGAGCAGCTTCTCCTCGGACGTCAGCTCCGTCTCGCCCTTGGGCGTGACCTTGCCCACCAGTATGTCTCCGGGACGCACCTCCGCGCCTATGCGGATTATGCCGCGCTCATCCAAATCCTTGAGCGCGTCGCCGCCGACGTTGGGTATGTCCCGTGTTATCTCTTCCTTGCCGAGCTTCGTGTCCCTCGCCTCGAGCTCGTGCTTCTCTATGTGGATCGACGTGTAGATGTCGTCGCGGACGAGTTCCTCGCTTATGAGCACCGCGTCCTCGTAGTTATAGCCCTCCCACGTCATGAAGCCTATAAGCACGTTGCGGCCGAGCGCTATCTCGCCCTGCTCCGTCGAAGCACCGTCGGCTATTATATCGCCCGCCTCGACGCGCTCGCCCACGGCGACCAACGGCCGCTGGTTGATGCAGGTGCCCTGATTTGAGCGCTTGAACTTTATCAGCCTGTGCTCGTGGTCAAACCCGTCGTCACCGGCGACCACTATCTTGCTCGCGCTTACGCTCTTTACAGTCCCGCTGTGCGTCGTGCGTACCACAACGCCGGAGTCGCGGGCGGCGATGTACTCCATGCCCGTGCCCACGAGGGGCGCTTCGGGCTTTAACAGGGGTACCGCCTGACGCTGCATGTTGGAGCCCATGAGCGCGCGGTTCGCGTCGTCGTTCTCAAGGAACGGTATCATGGCCGTAGCCACCGAAACCAACTGCTTTGGCGAGACGTCCATGTAGTGCACTTCGGTGCACGGCACCTCGATTATCTCATCGAGCAGCCTGGCGACTACGCGGTCGCGCTTGAACCACATGCTGCCGTCCTCCGCCTCCACGAGCGGCTCGTTCGCCTGGGCGATTATGAAATCGTCCTCCTCGTCCGCGGTCAGGTACACGACGTCCTTGGCGTCGTTGAGTATGCGCCTGTGCTCGGCATCCACTATGCGGTACGGCGTTTCGATGAAGCCGTACTTGTTTATGCGGGCATATGTTGACAGGGAGTTTATGAGCCCTATGTTCGGGCCTTCCGGCGTCTCTATGGGGCACATTCTGCCGTAGTGGGAGAAGTGAACGTCCCTCACTTCAAACGTCGCCCTGTCCCTGTTAAGACCGCCCTGCCCCAGCGCGCTAAGGCGCCGCTTGTGCGTGAGCTCCGCCAAGGGGTTTGTCTGGTCCATGAACTGCGACAGCTGCGAGGAGCCGAAGAACTCCTTTATTACCGCCGAAATCGGGCGCGTGTTTATCAGGTTTGACGGCGTGAGCGCGTCGAGGTCCTGCGAGGACATCCTGTCGCGCACGTTGCGCTCCAATCTGGTGAAGCCAACCCTTATGTGATTCTGAAGCAACTCGCCTACGGAGCGTATGCGCCTGTTGCCCAGATGGTCTATATCGTCTGTCTTGCCTATGCCGTGCGGCAGCCCTATGAGATAGCTCATGGACGCGAACACGTCGTCGTTAATTATATGGCGCGGTATGAGGTCGTTCACATGCGCCTTGAGCAGCTTTACGAGCGCTTCCTCGCCGAGCTCCTTCTCCCGCGCCTGCGCGAGCAGCTCCATAAGCGTGCGGTAGTGCACTTTCTCGTTCAAGCCCGCGCGCTCCGGCTCGAAGTCCAGATGGCACGCGGCGTCTACGAAGCCATTGCCCACCACGCGAACTCGCTTGCCGTCCGGCGCGATGACGTACACCCCGACCAGGCCGGCGTTCTCAATGGCGCGCGCCATGGCGCGGTATATGGTATCTCCCTCGGCGGCGAGCACTTCACCCGTGTTGGGGTCTATTACCGTCTCGGCGGCTACCATGCCCTCCAAGCGGTGCGAAAGGCCCAGCTTCTTGTTGAACTTGTAACGCCCCACGCGCGCGAGGTCGTAACGCCTGCCGTCAAAGAACAGGTTGTGCAGATGGGTCTGCGCGCCCTCGACCGTGGGCGGCTCGCCCGGACGCAGCCGCTTGTATATCTCCTTAAGCCCGTCCTCTACTCCCTTTGCAGAGTCCCTTTCGAGCGTGTTCATGAGGCGCAGGTCCTCGCCGAACAGCTCGGTTATCTCCGCGTCCGTGCCCACGCCCAGCGCGCGCATGAACGTAGTGAGGAACAGCTTGCGCTGGCGGTCTATCTTGACGTACAGTATCTCGTTGCTGTCCGTCTCATACTCGAGCCACGCGCCCCTGTTGGGTATTATCTGCGAGGTGTAGAGGTTCTTGCCCGCCTTGTCTATGCCCATGTCGTAGTACGCGCCCGGCGAACGCACGAGCTGGCTGACTATTACGCGCTCCGCCCCGTTGTATATGAACGTGCCGTAATCCGTCATAAGCGGGAAGTCCGCTATGTAAACATCCTGTTCCTTTATCTCGTTGGTTTCGCGGTTTATGAGCCGCACCCTGATTTTCAGCGGCGCGGCGTAAGTGGCGTCCCGGCTCTTGCACTCCTCGACGCTGTACTTGGGTTGATCAAAGTCAATGCTGTAATCGACGAACTCCAATACGAGTTTATCGCTATGGTCGACAATGGGCGATGCGTCCCTGAGAACCTCAGCGAAGTCCTCCTCGACGAAACGCCTGTACGAATTCTTCTGAACCTCTATCAGATCAGGCATACTGATAACTTCGTGAATCTTGGAAAAGCTCTTGCGTACCCTTCTGCCCAACCGCACATCCTTCGCCTTTTGCACCATCGCATTCACTCCTAACTGTTATTTTGAAGCTTTAGTCCGCCGTACCCAGCCGTGCCCTTAAACGAAACAATAATGAGGCAAGCCTCCTGACAATTGTTTCCAAATCGGCATAATGTATACCCAATGCAGATATATATCCCGCAACAGGGCATAATAAGGGCAGTATGCCAATGCTAATGCAGTTTAGTAGTTTATCACTATATGTCAAGTGAGTCAACACGAAAAACGCCGCGCCGCGCGATTTGCACAAATATATTTCCGGCGCCGCGATGCGGTCACGCGTCAAAGGATTGCCTCAGCTTTGCGAATATCATCCTTCCGGCCGAGGTCTGAAGTACGCTCGTCACCGTTACATGCACGCTGTCGCCTATAAACGCCTTGCCGCCGTCCACCACTATCATAGTGCCGTCGTCGAGATACGCCACGCCCTGATTGTGTTCCTTGCCTTCCTTTACTATGTGTACGCTGAGCTCCTCCCCCGTTACGACCACAGAGCGCACCGCGTTCGCCAACTCGTTTATGTTGAACACCGGCACCCCCTGCACTACCGCGACCTTGTTGAGATTGTAGTCATTCGTCACCACCGTGCCGCCCATGACGAGCGCCAGCTTCAGCAGCTTCAGGTCGACCTCCTCTATCTCCGGATAGTCGCGCTTCTCAATGGCCACCCTGCCGTCCAGCTCCTCCATCATGCGCGCCAGCACGTCCAACCCGCGCCTGCCGCGCATGCGGCGAGTGGAGTCGGCGTTGTCCGCTATATGCTGGAGCTCTGAGAGCACGAACTCCGGCACGACTATATCGCCCTCCATTATACCTGTCTTACATATGTCGAGTATGCGCCCGTCTATTATCACGGATGTGTCCAATATCTTCGGCCTGACGGCCGCCGCGCCCTTGTGCCCCCGCGAGCGCCTGAACCAATGCGGCACGTTTATCTCGGAGCGCCGGCTTAACGCTATGTTCCAGCCCAAGTACCCGCATATTGAGTATATCGCCGCGTTTATCGGTATCTCTATCCAAACTACGTTTATGCTCCTCACGAGCGCGCTCAACAAATAGGCTATCAGGAGACCTATCGTCAGACCGACTATGCCTATGAACACGTCGGCGGCGGGTATCTCCGAAAGCCTGCCCTGAATGCGCTGCACCAGCACAATCACCCCATCCATTATCTTTGCGGAATAAACAAAAGCTATAATGCCACATACAACTGCAAAGACTATGTAGGCGATGGTAATTGCCAATGCGTAGACCGGAGAGTCGCCGATTCCTATCACAATCACCGGCAGCAGCTCGTTCACCGAAGCGACCAGCGCTATTCCCGCGCCGGCGCCCAGCAAGGCGAGCAGTACTCTCACTAACTTTCGAGCCATCTTCTACCTCACAGTATTAAGTTTTTGTCCAGTCATGCGCGCTTTCCGCAGACGGACTCGACGCTCGCCTCAACATCCGCCGCGTCTTTGCCGCTCGCGTATGAGAGTTCAGTCACGAGCACGTTCTTCGCGGATAAGAGCATCTTTCGCTCCACGGAGGAGAGTCCCTTTTCGTTGTCCCGCTTCTTCAGCGATCTGACTACGTCGGCTATCTCGTATATCGAACCGCGCTTGAGCTTCTCCATGTTGTCGCGGTATCTCTGATTCCAGTTGTCGCTCTCCGCCATCGAGTCGCCGTCGAGGTACTCGAGTACTCTGCCGCACTCATCCGCCTCAATGACGCGGCGCAGCCCGACCTGCGCGACATTGTCTACGGGAACCATGGCCGTCATGCTGTTGGAGACAAAGCGTATCGTGTAATAAGTAGCCGTATCACCAAGTATCGTCTTTTCTTCTATCGTCTGGATGGTGCCTACGCCATGCATGGGATAACACACCATATCGCCTACTGAAAACACGCTCCGCCCCTCCTCTCTCTTTTGGGGTATTACGCGCCAACGTAATACCCTCGTCATCATTGTACACAAACTTTCCCGCTTTGTCAAGCTCGCCACTGCTCCCCGCAGGCGGGTCATTATCGCGGGAAAGCGCGTATTTGCTTGTTTTTTGCGGATTGCAGCACAAAGGGCGGAGGCTTTCGCCCCCGCCCTCAGGCGTCCGCGCGCTATTCGCCGGACACCATGACTCCCTCTATGAGCACGCTCGGCGAACCCACCATCGAGCTCCCGGAAGGCAATGAGAACCGCATGTCAGTTCCCACGGCGACTACCGCCTTGAGCAGCTCGAGGAAGCTGCCGCCTATCGTTATCTGCTCCACGCTGCGCGTCTCCACGCCGCCCTCTACGAGCCTGCCGCGCGACAGCACCGAGAACTCGCCCGCGACTTCGTCCACACCCGCGTGCAGCCCGGAAATATCGGTGATGACTATGCCGTCGCCCAGCTTGGCTACGAGCTCGTCATAGCTGAGTTCGCCGGCCTTGAGGTACATCACCGTGGGGCTCGTGCCTATCGGCGACGAGGCGCTCGACCTGCTCGCGTTGGAGGTGGAGGCTACGCCCGCCTTTGCGGCCGTCTTGAGGTTGTAAAGCAGCGTCTTGAATACGCCGCCGTCTATCAGCGTCTTTGTGAAGCTCGGAACGCCCTCTGCGTCAAACGCACGGGGATATTCCTCGTGAAACGGATCGTCCACCAGCGTTACGGCAGCGGACGCCACTACCTCGCCCTCGCGGTTTGCGAGCAGCGACAGCCCCTTCTGGGCGTTGTCCGCCGAGAACATGGGGCTGAATGCGGCTACCAGATCAGCCATGGCGCTGTTGCGCAGTATTATGTTGTACACGCCCGTCGGCACCGGCTTCGCGCCGAACTGCATCGCCGCATCCTCGATAGCCTCGTCCACCATGCCGTCGAGATTCAGGCACTCCTTGCCCACGCGGAACGCAAACGAGTTTTTCACCGCATCGCCGTCAGCCATTATGGGCGCCACATACGCCAGGCTGCTCCGGCCGCGCTTCTCCGCCTCGAGGCCGCGCGTGTTGTAGATGCACACCCGATTCGTGCCGGTCATCACATAAGCGCCCTGCACCTGCGTGACTCTCGAATCCCGCTCCAGCGTCCTGCGCTCCAGCTCGAGCGCCATATCTATCTTCTCCTTGGCGCTCATGTCCGACAGGGGGTTATCACGCGGCGCGCACTCCTCGTACTCGCTCGCGCCCTGCATGGGGCACATGTCGTCCGTCTCCACGGTGCGGGCATTGTCCATCGCCTTGCGCACGAGCGCGTCGGCGTCCTCAAGCGCCTCCGTATAGGCGTAACCGTTCCTGCCGCCGTATTCCACGCGCAGGTTGAGCCCGAAGTCCTTGCTCACCGAGTACTCGTCCAGCTCGCCCTCGCGCGCGCCCACGGAGAACGATTCGTCCTCGCAGAAGTATATCTCCGCCGCCGTGCAGCCCTGCTCCAGCGCGATATTAAACACCAGATCCCTGTATTCCCGTATAGTCATTAGAGCGCCCCTCCTTTTCCGCCTACTACGATATTCTGTACCCTTATGCGCGGCTGACCGACATTTGTGGGTATGCTCCCGGACGCAGAGCCGCACATGCCCTGGCCCAGCCACATGCGCCTGCCTATCCGGTCTATCTTCATCAGCACCTCCGCGCCCTTGCCTATGAGCGTCGCGCCCCTGACCGGGCAGTATATCTTGCCGTCCTTTACCCAATAGCCCTCGAGCACCGCGAAATTGAACTCGCCGGTGAGCGGGTTTACGGAACCTCCGCCCATCCTCGCGGCGAACAGCCCGTCGCCCATAGTGGCTATCATCTCCTCCTCGTCGTGCTCGCCGGGCGCGAAGAACGTGTTCGTCATGCGCGACGTCGGCGCGTACTGATAGCTCTGCCTGCGGCTGCTGCCCGTGAGCGGATGGGCCATGCGCCGCGCTCCGAGCATGTCGAACAGGTAGGACTTGAGTATACCGTTCTCGACCAGTACGTTGCGCTGGGGCAGCGTGCCCTCGTCGTCCACGTTGATGGAACCCCATTCACCGGGCAGCGTGCCGTCGTCGATCGCCGTCACTATGTCCGAAGCTATCTTCTGCCCGAGCTTGCCGCAAAACTCCGATTCGCCGCGCGCCACGCTGGTCGCCTCCAACGAGTGTACGCACGCCTCGTGCAGTATCACGCCGCCAAAGCCGCCGTCTATCACCACGGGCACGACTCCCGCCGGACACTGGGGCGCGTGCAGCATCGTCACCGCGGTCTTGGCCGCCTGCTCGCCCACGCTCCTCACGTCTATGCGCTCGAAAGCCTCAAACCCCATGCCCAGTCCCGGGCTCTCGTAACCCGTCTGCGCCTCGCCGTCCTTCGTGGCTACCGCTTGAATCATCACGCGGGTGCGCGGTCTCCTGTCCTGCGCCCACACTCCCTCGCTGTTGCATACCATTATGCGGTGGTCAACGTCGATGTATTTCGCCATGACCTGCGTCACCTCGTCGGAATACGCCTTGGCCGCCGCGGTTCCCTCGCGCAGGAGCTCCACGCGCCTGTCGTTTGCCACGGAAGCAAACGGCGTCCGGGGCGCTACGGAATAGTCGCGCACGCGGAAGCTCCTCGTCTCACCCTGTGCGACGCCGTCTATCGCAGACGCCGCCGCGCGGGCAGTGGCGAGCAACGCGTCCTCACTCGTGTCCGCGGTATACGCATAGGCGCACTTTGTCCCCTTGAGCACTCTCACGCCCGCGCCCCTCAGCCTGGTATACGTCGCTTCCTCCACGACGCCGTTGGCCATGGTGACGCCATTGTTGTCGGTATCCTGCATGAACAGCTCCGAGAAGTCGCCGCCCGTCTTGAGCGCTTCATCGAGCACTCTCTGCGCAATCCTCTGTTCTATCAAGTTTTTCCTCCTCCTGCGGCGTACTCCGCCGCGACCGTTTTACACCGGTATTGTACCATATACGCGCATGCGGGCAAAGGTATTTCAGTTGCGCGCGCGCAATCCCTGGTTGCGGAACGCCCTGTGTTGCGGGCGCGCATAAAATAAATTTCGCAACATTATTGACAAACGATAATTTCCGTGTTAGCCTCAAATTATCGTACGACAATAATTAACGAGGTGTTTGCAATGAATCGAAAACTACTGTTCTCACTCTTGGGCGTGGAGTTTGCCGCGCTGATAGCGCTGATGCTGCTCGCAAGCGGTTTCCCCGCCCTGTTTTCGGCGCTTCCGGCGTTCCCGTTTGAGCAAATAGGCGCCGGTCTCGGGGCGCTGGCACTGACCGGAAACATGGGCAACGGCGCGGCGCTGGCGATATGGGCGGGCATTTCCATGCTGCCGCTGATTCCCGCGATAAAGTGCGCACGCGACAAATCCCGCCGCGCTGAGGGCGTGGCCTTGGCGCTGCTGTCCGCGTCGCTGTGCGCGGCGCTGTTCACCATGGCGAATCCGGAGAGCCTGCGGGCGTGCTTCCCCAATATCGCCGACATGTCCACCGCAAAGGCCGTCGTTGGCTTGGTCGTGTGGTCTGTGGCGGTGCTCTGGGGAGTGCTGCGGCTGTTGAGGCTGTTTCGCACTGAAGACGAGCGCAGCCTGCTGCGCTACCTCAAGGCGTTGCTGTACGCGCTGTGCGCGCTCTTCACAGGGGCCATCGCCGTCTCGTGCGGGGGCGCGCTGATAAACGGGTTATCCAATGCACAGCACGGCTTGGACGGCGCGATAGCGTTTGCGCGGTTTCTCGCGACGGCGCTGCCCTATGCGCTTGACATAGCGATTACGCTCTCCGCGCTGACGCTGATAGACGCGCTCTGCGCCCAGGACGGCCCCCGCGCGGCGGAGCTCGCGCACAAGCTCGCAAGGCTCTGCTGCGTTTCGTTGGGTGTGACGGCTGCTGCGATCGCGGGACTGAATGCGCTGCAGCTGGCGTTGGCGCGGTGGCTAACTGCCGTTGCGGTAACTGCCGACATACCCGTCATGAGCCTCGCATTCGTGCTGGCGGCGCTTTTAGGAGCGCGACTGATAGCGGAGAATCACCGGCTCAAGGACGACAACGCGCTGTTCATATGAGGGCGAAGCTATGGCCATACGAGTACACCTGGAGGACGTCCTCAAGGCGCGCGGCATGACCTCAAAGGAGCTCTGCGCAAAAGTGGGCATCACAGAGGCCAACCTCTCCATACTGCGCAGCGGTAAGGCAAAGGGCGTCCGCTTTGCCACGATAAACCGAATATGCCATTACCTCGAATGCGACGTGGGCGACATACTTAAATACGACGGCAATCTGGAGGATCACGATGAAAACTAAGGTCATTATCATCATATTTGCGTGCGTGCTGCTGGCATGCTTCGCGGTGGGCGCAACCGGCATGGCGCAGTTTGGCTCCAGCACGGCGGATGAAACCGGCGGCGACCGGCTTATAGGCGTCCTGATCACCATGGCGCCGCTCAACACGTTCTGCGCCGCAAATGAAGGCAGGTTCTACGCTTCCCTCGTAGAAACGCCGCCCATCGATGCGGAAATGAGCGGCGCGCCGCCCGCAACGGAATACGCGTTCACGGACGTGGATGGAATCAGCTACTTCTGCCCGTTGTACGCGGACGGCGCGAGCAGCTATCACGGCGCCTCCTCCAACGAGGGCATCTCCGACGGGCATACGTCCCTTGACTACGCCGACGACGGCAATGCGTTCACCCTCTCACTGGAGGGCACGGTCTACGTCGCCTCCGACGTGGGGAGGATCACGTTCTACTACAACCCCGTCTATCAGGCGGAGGAGGGCGATGTATACGCCATCATGGCGGACATGGGCGACTCCTTCGCAAACACCGTAGCCGGTTTATTGGAGGGCACTTACACGATGAGCGAGACTATCCGCACGGCGAAAAGTCCGCTGAGCGAGGAGGCTACCACGAATGTGGCGCTGACCGTGCGCTTTATCGACCCGCCGGCCAGCGTGACGGTGATCCAGCTCGACGGCGCGAACCGCGTGCTGGCCGCAACCGAGTACGCGCCCGGCAAGCTGCCCGACAGCATAGCAGCGGAGCCGGAGGCAGAGTACATAATAGTCGAGAGCCGCTCTGCGGCGGGCGTTTCGCGGGAGCTGTACCAGCCCGGCGACGGCGTGCTGTTCGCATTCTACCGCCGGGACGACGGCATATGCGTGAAACAGTACTGCGACATCGAGTGGAGCGACTGACCGTATACTCGATTGGCGTGCCTCAAAAAAACGGGCATGGCGAACGCCATGCCCGAACTGTTTGAAGCTGCCGCTTCTACTCGTCGTCTTCCTCGTCCCGCTTCGCCTGCTCGATTATCTTCTGAGCGATGTTGGCGGGAACGTCCTCGTAGCGCACGAACTCGGACGTGAACGACCCGCGGCCCTGCGTCATAGAGCGCAGATCCGTGGCGTACTTGACCATTTCCGAGAGCGGCGCTTCCGCTATGACCGTCGTGCCCTCATCGGCGGGGTCGGTGCCGATTACGCGGCCCCTGCGGCGGCTCATGTCGCCCATTATGTCACCCAGATAGTCCGCGGGAACCGTTATATCGTAGCGGTAAATCGGCTCTATCAGCACGGGGGACGCCTTTATGCACGCCGCCTTATATGCGAGCCTCGCCGCGCTCTTGAACGCCACTTCCTTCGAGTCTACGGGATGATACTTGCCGTCGTAGAGCGTCGCCTTTATGCCTATCATGGGATAGCCCGCGAGCACTCCGTGAACCAGCGCCTCGCGCAGTCCCTTTTCGACCGCGGGTATGTACTCCTTGGGCACGACGCCGCCGACTATGGCGTTTACAAATTCAAAATCGCCCTCGGCGAGCGGCTCGAAGCGCATCTGCACCACGCCGAACTGACCAGCGCCGCCGGATTGCTTCTTGTGCTTGCCTTCGGCTTCCGCGGAGGAACGGATCGTCTCACGATACGCCACGCGGGGATCCGCGAGCTGCGCCTCGACCTTGAACTTGTTCCTCAGCTTGGCGCAGGTGACGTCTATGTGCGCTTCGCCTATGCCGCATACCAGCACATCGCCCGTCTCCATGCTCTTTTCGATCACTATGGTCGGGTCTTCCTCGGTGAGCCTTCTCAACCCGGCTATTATCTTGTCGTCCTCCCCCTGCTTCTTGGCGGATACCGCCAGCGAGATGCAGGGCTTGGGGAACGCTATCGGTTCAAATGTCACGGGCACGGAAGCGTCGCACAGGGTATCTCCGGTGTTGGTCAGCTGGAGTTTCGCCATGGCGCCTATGTCGCCCGCCTCTATCCTGTCCGCCGTGGTGAGCGACTTGCCCGTCATGACGTACACGGTGCCCGGCTTCTCCGCCTTCTCCTCGCGCGTGTTGTAAGGCGCGACGGAACTGGTGAGCGTGCCGGAGAACACCTTCATAATAGATATCTTGCCCACAAACGGGTCCGCCACGGTCTTCATTACCTGCGCGGCGAACTTGTCCGGCGTGAGCTGAGTCGGCTCGCCCGTCTTGGCGTTGACGCACGCCCTGGGGGCGCAAGCCGCGGCAGTGGGCATGTAGCGCAGCATCTCGTCCATGAGTGTCACAACGCCCAGATTCTGCAGCGAGGAGCAGCAGCACACCGGCGTTATGTCGCCCGCGGCAACGCCGGCGTTCAAACCGATGACTATGTCCTCCTGGGACAGCTCGCCGTCGCTGAAGTACTTCTCCATGAGCTCCTCGGAGGTCTCCGCCGCCGCCTCTGTGAGCATGCCGCGCAGTTCCTCCACCCTGTCCGCCAGGCCGGCGGGCATATCCGTCTCCTTGACGCCCTTGCCGTCAAACTTGTACGCCTTGAGCGTAATCAGGTCGACATAGCCCAAAAACGCGCCGCCCTCCCATATGGGAACCTGAATGGGCGCGACAGACGGCCCGAAGCCGCCCACAAGCTCGCCCAGCACCTTGTCAAAGTTGGCGTGCTCCCTGTCCATCTGATTGATCACTATCATACGGGGCTTGGAATGCTTCTTGCACAGCGCCATCGCCTTCTCCGCTCCCACGGTAAGGCCCGAAACAGAGCCGACGAGTATCAACGCCGAGTCCGCCAGCGCCATCGCCTCCGCCACTTCACCGTAAAAGTCGAAGCTGCCCGGCGCGTCGATGACGTTCACCTTCGTCCCCTTCCATTCAAACGGGACGACGGACATGCTTATGGATATGGCGCGCTTTGTCTCCTCAGGGTCGTAGTCGGATACGGTCGTGCCGTCCTCTATGCGACCCATGCGCTCAATGCCGCCCGCGTTGAAAAACATCGCCTCCGTCAACGTCGTCTTGCCTTCGCTGCCATGGCCGAATATGCCTATGTTGCGAATGCTGTCTGCTGTGTAAGCCTTCATTTTTATCAATCTCCCCCTGTGAGTTATTAGGTTAATCCGACCAACGTCAATACACCAAATAGTATTTTAACATCAACCATTCCCGTTGTAAACGAAAAATTGGCGGATTGACAAGCCGAAATGCGAACCCGACACTCCGCGCGCGCAGCCGCCAAAGCGGCGCGCCCTACTCGGCTTCCTCTCCCGGCGCGCTCCCGCTTCGCCGCGCCTCGCTCCGCTGCCTTATGCGCGCCTCCGTGCCCTGGTCTGACGGGACGTAGTACCTGTGCCCCCTCACAGACGGCGGCATGTACTCCTGCTCGACGTAATGCCCCGGGTAGTCGTGCGGATATTTGTACCCAATGCCGCTCCCCAGCTTTGACGCGCCGCTGTAACTCGTATCGCGCAGATACGCCGGCACCGGCTCGTCCTTTGTGGTGCGCGCATCCTCAAACGCCGCGTCTACCGCCATGACCACCGAATTCGACTTGGGCGACTCGCATATGAATATTATCGCCTGCGCTATGGACAGGCGCGCCTCCGGCATGCCTATGTGCTCCAGCGCCTGAGCCGCCGCGACCGCCTGCTGCATCGCCGCCGGATTGGCAAGCCCTACGTCCTCCGACGCATGCGCTATGAGCCGCCTGCATATTATCCGCGGGTCCACTCCCGCGTACACCAGCCGCGCAAACCACGCCAGCGCCGCGTCCGAATCCGAGCCGCGCAAGCTCTTGCAGAACGCCGACAGCATGTTGTAAAACTGCTCGTCGTCCACGTTTATAGCCTTCTGCTGTATCGACTCCTCCGCTATCGAGATATCTATGTGTATCGCGTCGTCCGCCAGCGGCGTCGTAAGCACCGCCAGCTCTATCGCATTTAACGCGCACCGTGCATCGCCGTTGGATATGCGCACTACGTGCTCCAGCGCGTCCTCGTCGAGGCGCACCGGATACCCGCCCAGGCCGCGCTCCGCGTCGGCGAGCGCAGCCAGTACGGCGCGCCGCACGTCCCCGTCCGAAAGCGGCAAAAAGCGAAACAGCCTGCAGCGCGATACTATGGCGCCCGTCATGCTGACCATCGGGTTCTCGGTAGTAGAACCTATGAACTTTATCGTACCCTTCTCTATCGCCGGCAATATGCTGTCCGACTGCGCCTTGCTCCACCTGTGGCACTCGTCCAAAAGCAGATATGTGCTGCGCCCGTAGAACTTTAGCTCGTCCTCCGCCTTGGCTATTACCTCGCGCACGTCTTTCACGCCCGCGGTGACGGCGTTGAGCTTGCAGAAAGCCGCGCCGGTCGTGTTTGCTACTATCGACGCCAGCGTGGTCTTGCCGCTGCCGGGCGGCCCGAAGAATATGCTGCTCTGAAGCGAATCCGTCTCTATCGCCCGCCTCAGCAGCCGCCCCTTGCCCACTATGTGCTCCTGGCCTATGAACTCGTCCAGCGTGCGCGGACGCATCCTGTCCGCCAGAGGTGTCTTTTTGCGCGCGTCAAAAATGTCCATCGTACACACCCGTAACAAGAATGCGCGGCGACAGCGGCGAAACCTGCGCTGCCCCACGCACTCATTATACTACATTTTCCGCTCCCGTGCGCGCCGGGCGCGCCTCTCCTCTATACGGCGCGGCTCTCGTCATCGAGGCGCTCGTCACGGCCGGAGGCATCTATGTACTCGACGTACGCATAGTCGGAACGCGCTGCGAGTGTCTGCGCCAAAAAATCGCTGACCTGACTGCAGAGCTTGCGCTGCGCCGCCTTGGGCGCCAGGGCTTCGTCCGGGTAGAACGGCTCGCTTATGTATATAGTCCGCTTGGGCGTGCCGAACGCGGCAAAGAGTCCCTTGCGCCGCTGATACGTCACCGCCACGGCGACCGCCGGCCTGTTCTTCATAACCGGATAGTGAAACGCCGCCGAGCCAAACGGGCGCAGAAACGTGCAGAACGGCCATATGTGCGCCTCCGGGAACACGCCTACGCAGGCGTTCTCATCTATCCGCTGCGAAACCGCCCGCATGTAGCGCTTTGCCGCCGACGGCGCCGTCGGTATGGGTATCGCGCCCAGCAGCCGCACCAGCCAGCGAATGCCCTTTATGGAGACCGCATCGGGGCTCGTCACGACATACGACCTGCGCGGGAAAGTAACCAGCGGGCTCAAAAACGCATCGCTGTAATGCGAGTGGTTGGCGTACACAAAGTATGCGCCGCCAATGCCCCGGAGCGCCCTTCGGTTCTTGATGCGCCAGCCCAGGATTATATGGCAGTAGAACCATATCAAGGGCATAGCGACGACGTAGTAGAGCAGAAACGAACTCACCCTGAACAGCAGGCTCTTTGGCGCGAAGTCGAAGTCCGCCGTTACCTCGCACGCCCTGACGCCGGTGCCGGCGAAATCATCGTGCGCGGCATCCGTATAACGCACGACCCGCTTAGACCGCTTCACGTCCGCTCCTGACCACGTCCAGCAGCATGCGCTCCATGTCGTCCATGCACGCGTCGCGGTCAAACCTCCTCGCATAGCCCAGATAGCCGTCCGAGCAGAGCCTGCGTTCGCGCGGATTCTCTATCCAGTAGTCCAGCTTTGCCGCTAAATCCGCCGCGTCGTTGCACTTGAACAGATTGCGTTCGTCCCGAGCGAAGTAACGAGTGGCGCTGCGCGGCGAGTCGGCAATGAGCGGCACCAGCCCGCACGATATCGCCTCCAGGCAGGATATTGCCTCTATCTCTATCTCCGCGGGGTGGACGTACAAATCCGCAGAGTTCAACAGGTTCACGAGCTCGCTGCGGGAAAAGAACTTGAACACCGGCGCGTTCGGAAGCGCTGACGAGTACTTCTCCAGCCACTCGCGAAGCGGCCCCGCGCCCGCGAACACCAACTGTATGCCGTCGCGATACTTCGACAGGTTGACGCCGTCTATGAGCACGCTATGGCTCTTTTCACGGCTGTAACGGCCGGTGTACACTACAATGAACTTATCTGCAAACTCCGCAGGGCGCACGGAGGGCCTGCGCTCGAACGCCTTGCCTACGCCGTTTGATATTATGCGGTGGTTCGTCGCCCTGCCGGTCTCGCTCTCGAACACGTCGCATATGAATCTGGTCGGATAGTGTATGCAGGCGCACTTGCTGAACACATGCCTGTCGAACACCTTGTACAGGCCGCGGTTGACGAGCCTCGCGTTCATGAGGCGCAGATGATTTGTGAAGTTCTCCGCTTGGCAGTGGAACCCCGCCGTCACGGGTATACCCAGCTCTCCGGCTATGCGCACCGCCGCAGCCGACAACAGGAACGGCGTCATGACGTGCACCGCGTCCGCGCCCTCGATGGCGCGCCGCAGCGTGTTTTCGTCCGGCTCGGCTATGCACACGCCGTTCTTCTTGACGTACTCGTCCAACAGGCCGAAGCTTATCGGCCTGACTACATAATAATCGCTCTCGCCCCTCTGCTCCTCGTCGGGACACACCACCCTGACCGTGTGTCCTTTTTCCCGCATTGCCCGTATGAGGTTCATGGCGGCGATGGTCGTGCCGTTGTTCTCCGCGCCCAACACATCGCATACAACTGTCAATATCATATTAAGCTACCTCCGTCTGTCCGCCGCGCCCGCAAAGCCGAGGCCGCCTCTTTATCGGACGACCAAAAAGCCCGCCGGCACAACGGCAGTTTCACCTTCCGCCGAACGGCGGAAACCGATAATCGTAGAAACAGGGAACACAGACGGGCTGTGAGTACATAATTGCATATAAAGTCCGTTTGAATTGCCGCGCCCTGCCGCGGCGCAGCCTCCCGCCTGAGCGTTCCCATCCGACGCACGCCCTCTGCGCATCCCCTCCTTTCGCTCGCGTCACACCGTGTCAAGTGAGTGACGTCTGTCGCCATATTACCGCCGATTAGTAATTTAGTCAACACTTCTTCGCCGTGTGTATGTTTACAACGCTCCGAATCTCGAATATAATGACCCCATGAAAGGTAAGCCGCTGAATATTTTTGACGGCAGCATCAATCCCGTAAAGGTCATGTTCATACTGGCATGGCCTACGATCATCGAGCAGCTGCTCATGTCTGCCGTGATGTACGTCGACACCGCCATGGTCGGCTCGCTGGGGCCCGATGCATCGGCGGCAGTTGGCCTTAACGCCTCTACCACATGGCTCATCAACGGGCTGTGCGGTGCGCTGGGCGTGGGCTTTTCCGTGCTCGTGGGCAGGAGCATAGGCGCGGGCGACGGGGAGCGCGCAAAGCGCGTCGTGCGCCAAGCGGTAGTCGCCATGCTGGTATTCGGGGCGGCGATAAGCATACTGCTGTTCGCGCTGTCGGGGTATCTGCCGGGCTGGCTCGGCGCCGACGAATACCTGCACGCAGACGCGTCCGCGTATCTCTCCGTGATAGCGTTCGTGTACCTGTTTAACGTGCCAAACGCCATCTCGGGCGCGATAATCCGCTGCGCAGGCGACACGCGCACGCCCATGGTCGGAAATCTCATCGCAAACGTGCTTAACGTGGCAATGAACTTCCTGTTCATCTTCCCCACGCGCGATGTAGCTATCCACATTACGTCGCCCTTCTCAGGCGCGGCGCTCATAGACGTCTCGTTCACGATGTGGGGCGCGGATATGGGCGTGCAGGGCGCGGCGCTCGCGTCCGTCATCTCAATGTCCGTTTCGGCGCTTATCATGATTCTCACGCTCTACCTCAAGGACTACCCCGCCAGAATCAGCATACGCGACAATTACAGGCTCGACGCCGCCATCTGGAAGGACACCCTGCGGCTCGCGTATCCGGTCGCGCTGGAGCGAATAGCGCTCTCGGGCGGGCAGATAGCGCTAACGGCCATGGTGACGGGCCTCGGCACAAAGGTGCTGGCGGCTCACTATCTCGCCATCACGGCGGAGAGCATAACCTACATGCCGGTGTTTGGATTCTCTACTGCGGCGACTACGCTCGTGGCGCAGTGCCTCGGCGCTAACAACCACGAGCTTGCAAAGCGCTACTCGCGCCAGTGCCTGTACTGGGGCATGGGCTTCATGACCGCCATGGGGGCGGTGCTCTACTTTGCCGCCGCGCCGCTCTTAGCCATTATGACCCCCGATGCGGAGGTCATAGAGCTCGGCGCGCAGGTGCTGAGGGTGGAGGCCTGCGCCCAGACCATGTTCGCCGCTTCGAGCATAGTTGCCGGCGTGCTGCGCGGCGCGGGCGACACGAAGTGGTCGTTCTACATAGGGTTCATAGGCATGTGGGGCGTGCGAATAGGCGTGGCGTACCTGTTGTCGTACGTCTTTGAGCTGGGGCTGTTGGGCGCTTGGTACGCCATGTTCCTGGATCTGACAATGCGGGGCATATTGTCGCTCGTGCGCTACTACCGCGGCAAGTGGCTCTATGTGTGGAAGGACGTTCACACAAAGGCTGAGGAGGCCGAGGCGCCAACTGGCGGCTGACCGGCAAAGACAACTAAAAACTAATTTGGAGGTGTAACTCATGAACGAAGTGATCAACGGAATACTCAACAGGCGGAGCATACGCGCCTATAAGCCCGACGGCGTAGAGCGCGAAAAGCTGGAGCTGATAGTGAAAGCAGGCCTCTACGCGCCCACCGCCATGAACAAGCAGCAGGTACGGCTTACGGTGCTGCAGGGAGAGGCGCTCGAACAGCTCATGGGCGCGATAGACACCGCTGCGCGCTCCTCTGAGCTCGCCGCGCGCATCAAGCCGGGGGAGGCCTTCCGTCCGCACTACAACGCGCCCGCACTGATACTGGCGAGCGAAACGAGCGCCAATCACCTGGGCTACGCGGATTGCTCCTGCGCGCTGGAGAACATGCTCATCGCCGCCTCTGCCCTCGGCCTGGGCGCGTGCTGGATCAACTGCGTGTACCCGCTCTGCGACCATGAAGCCGTGCGCGCCGTACTGACGTCCATTGGTCTCCCGGCAGACGAGATAGTGTACGGCTCGGTAGCCGTGGGCTATCCCGACGCAGCGCCGCGGGAAATAGAGCGCAAGCTCGACCGCGTCATCTGGGCGTAGACAGGCTATTTACCGGGAAATAATGCGCCGCCCCTGCCAGCTTCTCGCGTAAGCGAGAAGCTTCCTTTTAGGGCGGGTGGGTGGGGGCGCACCGCGCCAACAATCGTCGCGGCGCGGTATGAGGGGACGGCGCGCGGCTACTACTCTGGCGCTCGCTCGAGCACACGCGCCTCGCCCAATGCGTGCTCCACGCCGTCTGATGTGTGCGGCGTCAGTCGGGCGTAAGTCATCTGTCACCGGGAAATAATGCACCGCCCCTGCCAGCTTCTCGCGTGAGCGAGAAGCTTCCTTTTGGGGCGGGTGGGTGGGGGCGCACCGCGCCAACAATCGTCGCGGCGCGGCACGAGGGGACGGCGCGCGGCTACTACTCAATCGCTATACGCCAAACCCTCCACGCCCAACTTGCGCACGAGCGCGTCATAGCCCCGCCGTGTGGCGGCGTTGTCCACAAACGCGCTCCCCATCCGCGCCCGCGGTCGCCGGCTTAGTCCGTGATAGTCGCTGCCGCAGGTCACAAACAGCCCGCAGCGCGCCGCCAGCGCGCTGAAGCGCGCCGCCTGCTCCGGCGTCGCGTCAAGGTAATAGGCCTCTACTCCCCACAGCCCATGGCGCTTTAGCACCCGCACCAGCTCCCCGACGTCCGTATCGTACTGGCATGGGTGCGCCAGCACCGCCACACCGGAGGCGCCGTTTATCAACTCCACCGCCTTCCCAGCATCCATGCGCTCAAACTCGCGGTTGGCAAAGCGGCCGCTCGCAAGGAAGCGCTCAAACGCGTCGGCAACGCTCTCCGCCAACCCCATGCGAATCAACGCGAGCGCTATGTCCACTCTCGATACGCTGCCGCCGGACAGCCTGAGCGCGGGGCGCACGTCAATGTCCCGCTCGAGCAGCGCCTCCGCCATGCGCTCCAACCGCTCGCGCCGGCGCGCGCACTGAGCGGCTATCTCCTCGTTGAGCCGCGCGTCCAAGCGGTCTATGCCCAAGCCCAGTATGTGCACTTCCTCGCCTGCGAACTCCGCATCTATCTCTATGGCGGGCAGCACCGTTACACCCCGCCTCGCTCCTTCCTCCAGCGCTTCGCCTATGCCCAACATGCAGTCGTGATCCGACAGCGCCAACAGCTTTACGCCTGCCTCCGAAGCGCGCGCGACGACCTGCGAGGGACTCTCGCAGCCGTCGGACATGTTGGAATGTGCGTGTAGTTCGTACTTTCGCATATACACCTCTGTATAAAGCGACGCCGCATAGGTTTCAAACGCAGAGCGCCGCGGTTCCCTGCCTACGGCGCTCGCCGTGAGGGGAACCGCGGCGCTTATCGCTTCTCAAGCGCACGGCGTCGCTCGCCGCGTTACGCGGAGTTATTCGCCGTCCGGCGCCTTGCCGCTCTCGGCGGCATCCTGTGCGGATTCGTCGTCCGGCGCCGGTTGCGCATCGCTGCGTTCGTCCGCATCATCGCCATCCGGCGCGCCGTACTTGTACGCATCGTCTTCGTTAGTGGGACGACGCGCCGCGCCCTTCTTGCGCGCCTCCGCGCGCAGCGCTTCGCGCTCCGCCGCCTTCTTGCGATACGGTACGACGCTCACTTCCCTGCCCTCGCATATGGCGTTGAATTCCTCGCCCGTGAGGCTCTCGTACTCCATCAGCGCCTCCGCCACGCGGTCGAGCTCGACGCGCTTTTCCTTCAGGAGTTCAACCGCCCTGAGGTACTGCGTCTCCAGTATCGCGTAGACCTCGTCGTCCACCTTGGAAGCCGTCTCCTCGGAGTAGTTGCGCGAGTGGCCCAACTCCTTGCCCACTATTATCTCGGACTGCCCGCCCAGGAACAGCGGGCCTATCTTGTCGCTCATACCGTAGTCGCCCACCATCTTGCGCGCTATCTCGCTCGCGCGCTTCAAGTCAGAATACGCACCCGTCGTTATGTCGGGGAGCGTAAGGCTCTCTGCAGCTCTGCCTGCGAGCAGTTCGGCAATTAGGTCGAGCAGCTTCCCGCGCGTGACGTATGTCTTATCCTTTTCGGGCAATGTCATCGTGTAGCCGCCCGCCATGCCGCGCGGTATTATCGTTATCTCGTGCACCGGATCACAATGCGGCAGATACTTGGCAACTATGGCGTGACCCGCCTCGTGATACGCGGTTACGCGCTTATCTTCCTCCGAAACCGCCAGGCTGACCTTTGCAGGCCCCATCTCGACGCGCGTAATGGCCTCCGAAATCTCCTCCGAGGTTATGCTCGGCTTGCCGTAGCGCGCGGCGAGTATCGCCGCCTCGTTGAGCACGTTCGCCAAGTCGGCGCCCGTGAATCCCACCGTCATGCGCGCGATTACGGACAAATCCACGTCGGGCGCAAGGGGCTTTTTCCTCGCGTGCACGTTTAGAATCGCCTCGCGCCCCCTGACGTCGGGGTAGTTCACCGTGACCTGCCTGTCAAACCTGCCCGGCCGCAGCAGCGCGGGGTCGAGTATGTCGGGCCGGTTCGTTGCGGCTATGACGATTATGCCCTCGTTGACCGCAAAGCCGTCCATCTCGACGAGCAGCTGGTTCAGCGTCTGCTCGCGCTCGTCATGGCCGCCGCCCAGGCCGGTGCCCCTCTGTCTGCCGACCGCGTCTATCTCATCTATGAATATGATGGACGGCGCGCATTTTTTGGCCGTCAGGAACATATCTCTCACGCGGCTGGCGCCCACGCCGACGTACAGCTCCACGAAGTCCGAACCGGATATGGAGAAGAAGGGCACGTTGGCCTCGCCCGCCGTCGCCTTGGCGAGCAGCGTCTTGCCCGTCCCCGGAGGCCCTACGAGCAGCACGCCCTTGGGTATGCGCGCGCCCATGTCCGTAAACTTGCGCGGGTGCTTGAGGAAGTCGACGATCTCCTGCAGCTCGTTCTTCTCCTCGTCAGCGCCCGCCACGTCCTTAAACGTTACGTCGTTTGCGCTGCCCATCGTGGCCCGCGCTCTGCTCTTGGTGAACGTCTGCATCTGCCTGTTGCCGTTGACCTGCGGCCGTATCACCAAAAAGTACACGAGCGCGAACAGTATGATTATAGGTATGACGTTTATCAGTATGTACTCCAGTACGGACGTGGTAGGCGCGGGCAGCTTCTTGTACGCGAACGGGTAGTCCGCCGCCGTCACCAGCGCGGCGTCCATATCCTCACGCGCGCTTATCAATGCAGCCATGTCCGAGGCAAACACCTCCTCGGACGGTATCACGCACCTGAAGTCGTAGCGTCCCTCCTCGAAAAAGTCATCCTCCGAGTACTGAGAGCCCCTCTCGATTCCGTACAGCGTCTCCGTCTGAATCTGCACAGCTTCAACCTCGTCGTTTTTCACCATCTCGATGAACTCTTGGTAGGTTATCTCCTTCGAGGGCGAAAAATCGAACATACCCGCCATGCTGAGTATCAGTATCACTCCGATTATTCCCATCAGCAGCATCAGCGCCCCGCTGAGGCCGCCGCGCCGCCTGTTATTCTTCTGGTCTCGCTTTCTATCCGCCAAAACACTTCCTCCAAATTATCGCAATCAGCAGCATCAAGAGTTATAGTACCACAAATCCGCTGCTTTTCAAACTTCCGCACGCCCGCCAAGCAGGTATGAATCGTAAACAAGTTGTGAACAGCTTGCGACCCGCTCAGTTTTTCGCGCAAACCGCAATGCGTGCCGCCAGCCTTGCGTTTGAGTACACGAGCTCGGCATTGGCTTCGAGGCTGTCGCCCGACGTCTCCTGCCGCACGCGCTCCAGCAGGAACGGAGTGACCGCCTTTCCGCGCACGCCCGCCGTGCGGGCCTCCTCAAGCGCGGCGGCTATCGCGCGCTCCACCACAGCGCCATCCATGGAGTACTCCTCGGGTATGGGGTTGGCGATGAGAATGCCCGTGCCAAGCTTCCGCTGCGCCGCTATCAGCTCCGCCGCTTCCTCCGGCGAGTCCAGCCGCGCGTCGGCATAGTAGCCGCTTTGCCGCGTGTAGAACGCCGGAAACTCCTCCGTCCGGTATGCAACCACGGGCACGCCCTTCGTTTCCAGGTATTCGAGCGTCAGCCCTATGTCGAGTATGCTCTTTACGCCGGCGCACACGACCGCAACAGGCGTGCGCGACAGTTCCTCCAGGTCTGCGGATATGTCCATAGTGGTCTGTGCGCCCCTGTGAACGCCTCCCACTCCGCCGGTAGCGAATACCTCTATACCCGCCATGTGGGCTATAATCATGGTCGCGGCGACAGTCGTGGCGCCGTCCAGCTCTCTGCACGACGCGAGCGCCAAATCCCGCCTCGATAGCTTTTCTATGTCGCGCGCGGTCGCAAGATGCTCGAGCTGCTCGTCATCGAGCCCCGCACAGAGCGCGCCGCCTATTACGGCGCAAGTCGCGGGCGTAGCGCCTTCGGAGCGCACTATCTCCTCACAGCGCAGCGCAACTTCCAGGTTCTTGGGGTAAGGCATTCCGTGCGATATTATAGTGCTCTCCAACGCCACCACAGGCCTGTTCTCACTTATCGCCCGCTCCACTTCCTTCGACAGTACCAGCCGCATAAAGCTCCTCCTTGTATTCTCGCAATCCCCTTATGCCCTCCTCGGTGACGGGCATTATCCACTTCAAGCCCGCAAAACGCCTCAGGCATACCAGCGTTTTGGGTATGTCCTCGCACAGCAGCATCACGGCATATACCGCCACAAACGGCAGCTTGAGCACGAACGCGCACAGGAATGTCACCGGAAGCGCTATGAACCAGAGGAATACCAGGTCGTACTTCATCCCTATTTTCGTATCTCCCGCCGCCCTGAATACGCCCACTACGGCAATGTAGGGCAGGTTGCGCAGCCCCACCTCGCAGCCGTATATGAGCAGCAGCCAGAACGCTATCGCCCGCTCTGCGTCGGTAATGTTGAACACGCTCAGTATCGGCCCGCGCAGCAGTATTATCACCAGACCCAGCGCAATCGCGAGCATGGGCACGAGCGCCATGAACTGCGTGGCATGACGCTTCGCCTTGGCTATGTTGCCCGCTCCCACGTTCTTTGCCACGAGCACGTTGCATGCGTTGCATATTCCCAGGAAAAACACGAACGCGAGGTTCTCCACGGTTCTGGATATGGTCAGCGCGGAGTAGTTGTCCGTGCCCAGGCGCCCCAGTATCATATTGCAGCCCACTACCCCGAGCGCCCAGAGGCTTTCGTTTATCAGCACCGGAGTCGCGCGCCGGAAAAACTCCTTCACAAACGCCGAGTCGAAGCCGAACAGCTTTCTAAGCGGCGCGACGAGTATGTTCTTCTCTATGAGCGATATTATTATCAGCAGCACCGGCGCCGCCAGCGCGGATATTGCCGTCGCGTACGCCGCGCCCTCCACGCCCATGGGCTCGAAGCCGAGCTTTCCGAATATGAGTATGTAGTTGAGCAGCGCGTTGAGCACCACGCTTACGGCGCTGACGGCGATGGGTGACTTGACGTGCTCCGTGGAGCGCAGCGCTATCGACATCGTCTGGTTGAGCGCGACGCCCAGGTACGAGAACGAGGCGATCTTTATGTACCGCGCGCCCTCCGCTATCGCCAGCGCGTCGTCGGTGAAAATGCCTATCATCAGCTCCGGCGTAAAGAACGCCAGCAGGAAAAACGTCAGCGAAATGGGTATGTTGCACACGAGCGTCATGCCGAATGTCTTGGCAATGCCGTCCCTGTCGTTGTTCCCCCAGTACTGCGCTATGAACACCGCGCCTCCCGACGCGATGCCGAACATCACTATGTTGGCAAAAAAAGCCACCTGCGACGCGAAGCCCACCGCAGATATGGAGAGGCTGCCCAAGCTGCCCACCATGACGGTGTCTATCAGCGCGAGAGAGCTGGTGAGCAAGTTCTGCATCGCCAGCGGCAGCGCGAGTTTCCGTATCGCAGACCAGAACTCCCTGTCGCGGAACAATCCCGCCAAACTCAGTTTTGCACTCCTCATTTTCATTCGCCTATGATAGCATTTTCACTCAAGCATGGCAATACACACAAAAGTCGTCAAATGATATAATTTCCCCTTTGTTGATTCTTGACGCTTCATCTGTTAAAATCGGGTGAGTGAAACACAAGGGGGTCTCTTTGATATGTCTGATATCAGGATTTTTGCCGGCAAGGGCTCCGAACGGTTCGCCAACCGCATGTGCGATTACCTCGGCGTCAACCTCGGAAAATCCACGACCATTACGTTTTCGGAGGGCAATATCTACGTCAAGGTCGACGAGTCCATTCGCAACAGCGACGTGTACATCGTTCAATCCATAGGCAGAAACCCCAACGACGAGTTCGTGGAGCTCCTGTTCTGGATAGACGCGTTCAAGCGCGCCAGCGCTAACTCCGTCACCGCCATCATCCCCTACTTCAGCTACGCCAAGGCGGACAAGAAGGACGAGCCCCGCGTCAGCATACGCGCGCGGGTGTGCGCAGACTGCATAGAGTCCGCGGGCGCCGACCGCGCCATAATGATGGATCTGCACAGCGCGCAGGTCCAGGGCTTCTTCTCCAAGCCCGTCGACCACCTCTACGGTCAAAAGCTGCTCTGTGAGTATGCACGCAGGCTCGGCATAGTGAACGACGACCTCGTGGTCGTTTCTCCGGACGCCGGTTTCGCCAAGCGCGCACGGCTCTTTGCAAACGAGCTCGGCTGCAATGTCGCCATAGGCGATAAAGTGCGCGCTGCTCACGACGAGAACGCCAAGGTGCTCGAGATAATCGGCGACGTAAAGGGCAAGAACTGCCTGGTAGTGGACGACTTCACCATATCCGGCGGCACGATAGTGGACGTTACGCACGGCCTCGTCGACAAGGGCGCGCGCAACGTTTTCGCCTTCCTGTCGCACATGGTGCTCAGCGCCGACGGCGTGCGCCGCATAGAGAAAAGCCCGCTCAAGCTGCTCGTTTCCACAGACACAGTAGATTTGAACGGCGTCGTCAAGTCCGACAAAATACGCGTCATATCCGCCGCGCCGCTCTTCGCGGAGGCAGTGAAGACCATACATGACCGCGCGCCCATGGCGTACATGTTCGGGCATCTGCCCGAAAGGTTGTTTGAGCTCAGTTTCGGCGGCGCGGTAGAGCCCATAGCGCTCGACTGACACGCACCGGTAAACGCACCGGCTCGCAGCCGGACGCCATACGGAGCGGCCCGCAGGCCGCTCCTTTTTCGCGCCCCGTACCAGCGCGCTTCCCGCGCGAGCGGGAAGCTTCATGCAGGGGCGGGTGGGTGGGGGCGCGTCAGCGCCAACGATCTCCGCGCGGCAGGTTTGGGCGCCTCACACAGCCGATGAAAAAAAAGCGGGTGCTCTCCCGCTTTTTTTCCATCGGCCGCGCGTCAATCCGCGAGCAGCGCGTCCGCAAGCGCCTCGAGCCATTTTGCCTCGATGGCCTCCGCCCTGCCCTCGTCGCACAGCTTCGCTATGCCCGCATCCACCGGTATGCGCGCGGTATTGGCGATGCCGTGCTCGGCCGCTATGCCCGCCGCCTTGCTCGCGCCGAATATCTCGTGCTTCGCCGAGCAATCCGGGCAGACGAAGTACGAGTAGTTCTCCACCAGACCCAGCACGTCCATATTCATCATAGCCGCCATGCTGACCGCTTTCTCCACTATCATGGACACCAGCTCCTGCGGCGATGTGACCACTACCACGCCGTCCACGGGAATCGACTGGAACACGGTGAGCGGCACGTCGCCCGTTCCGGGCGGCATATCTATGAACATGCAATCCACATCACCCCAGACGACGTCCGTCCAGAACTGCTTTACCGCCCCAGCTATTATCGGGCCGCGCCATACGACCGGGTCCGTCGTGCGCTCGAGCAGCAGGTTAATGGACATCACCTCTATGCCCGTCTTGCTCCGCAGCGGGTATATGCCGTCGCCCGTCGCGCCGGCCTTGCCGGATATGCCGAGCAGCTTGGGTATCGAAGGGCCTGTAATGTCCGCATCCAGTATCGCCACGCGCTTGCCCCTGCGCGCTGCGAGCACCGCCAGCAGCGTCGTCACAAGCGACTTGCCTACTCCGCCCTTGCCGCTTACCACCGCTATAACTCTGCCTATCCGCGAGAGCGCGTTGGGCTTCTCGAGCAAGCTCGCTCCGCCATCCCTGCTCGGGCAATCCGCCCCGCATGTGCTGCAATCGTGAGAACAGTTCTCCGCCATGTCTACCATCTCCTTACCGTATAGCCTTCGCCAAGTCTTTCATATGAGGGACTATCCCCAGAAAAGTCTATCACATACCCCGTGCCCTGCGACGGAAGGTAATCGAAGTAGTCCGAGCCGTCGCCGGCGCCGAACAAGCGCGACATGAGCAGCGCCGTAACCGCGCCATGGCACACCACTATCGCATCCCGTCCGGTCGCTGCAAGCGCCATCGCGGCGGCGTGCGCGCGCTCTATGACCATGCGCTTGCTCTCGCCATTGGGGCAGGGCGTGTCCCACGACTCGCTCCGCGCCCAATCCAAATAGCTCTCGTCCAACATCAGTTCCTCGTATGGACGCTGCTCAAAATCGCCGAAATCCATCTCCTTAAGCGCCGCGCAGACTTCGTGCGGCAAATCGCCGAATATGACGCGAAATGTCTGCTCTGTGCGCTTCATGCCGGACGTGTACAGCGCCTTGCCCTCCGCCGACGGGTATATCCCGCTCGCCTTCAGCTCCTCCAGCGCCGCATAGCCCTCCGGCGCAAGCTCAACGTCCCACACGCCCGCGTATCTGCGGGCGACATTCGCCGTGCTTATGCCATGCCTTATGAGGTATAGCTTCATACCGCCCTCCTCTCGCCGCCGCAACCCATACATGCGGCGCACCCCGCTATTATAGAGCACGCGGCGCGCTTTTTCAACTCATGTTTGTTTGTACTTGTGTCCTGTTATAAGATTACAATTTCATTGACGCGACGCGCACCGCGTGGTACAATTCGCCAATCCCAACCAGAAAGGCGGTATACTATGGACAATTACGTAGTTAATGACAATGCAAAACCTCGCAAGCGCGGGCGGGCGGGGCGCTACATTGCCTACGGCATAGCGCTCGCCGTCATAATCGCCGTATTCGCCACATGCTGGTACACGGTAGACGACAAGCAACAGGCAGTAGTCACAACCTTCGGCAAGGTCACGGACGTCACCGAGGCGGGCATACACTTCAAGCTGCCGCTGGGCATACAGAGCGTACAGAAGGTCGACGTCAACGTCTACCAAAAGATTGAACTGGGCTATCGCTCCGACGAAACAAAGGCGGAGGGTTACGAGCTGGTTGAAACGGAGAGCATGATGATAACCGGCGACTACAACATAGTAAACGTCGAGTTCTTCGTGGAGTACAAGGTTTCCGACCCCGTTAAATACCTCTACGCCTCGTACGAGCCCGAACTGATACTCCGCAACCTCATTCAGAGCCAGGTGCGCAACGTCGTGGGCTCTACGAATGTAGACAGCGTGCTTACCGACGGCAAAGAGGCCATCCAGATGCAGGTCAAGGAGCTGATAACCGAGACGCTGGAGGAGTACGACATAGGGCTCATGCTCTCGGACGTCAAAATCCAGGATTCGGAGCCGCCTACCGAGGAAGTGACTTTCGCATTTAAGGAGGTCGAGACCGCCAAGCAGGGCGCGGAAACCGTCATTAACGAGGCGCGCGCTTACCAGAACGCACAGCTCCCCCAGGCTGAGGCCGAAGCGGATAAGCTCGTTCAAAACGCGCAATACCTCAGGCAAAACCGCATAAACGAAGCCCGTGAGCAGATAGCCATGTTCGAGGCGATGTATCAGGAATACATGCTCAACCCCAACGCCACGCGGCTGCGCATGTACTATGAAGCCCTACGCGAGGCGCTGCCCAATGTCAAGCTCTACATAATCACAACCGAGAACGGCGTGGATACGCTCCTGCCGCTCGATTCGTTCGTCGAAGGAGGTGGCCAGTGATGAAGAAGCCTCTCATCTGGATACTTGCAATAGCGGCCCTGCTCGCCATCATATGCGTCACATCGTCCATATACACGGTCGAGGAGAATGAATACGCCTGCGTGGTGCGCTTCGAGAAGATAATCCGCACCACGTCCGATGCCGGCCTGTACTTCAAAGCGCCGTTCGTGGACAGCATAAAGGCTTTCCCAAAGGCCATAATGCTCTACGACATACCGCCTTCCGAGGTGCTGACATCGGATAAGCAAAACATGTCCGTCGACAGCTACGTCATGTGGCGCATAGCCGATCCCCTCGTATTCTATCAGACGCTCGGCACTACCTCCGTCGCGGAGCAGAGACTCGACGCCATTACCTACAACGCGCTGAAAAACTTCATGGGAACGCTCGCACAGGCGGACATTATCAACGAGGATGACGGCGCCGAGCGAAACGACTTGTACGCCGTGATAGCATCCGACGTGGCTTCGCTCGCCCGCACATACGGCATTGAAGTGGTGGACGTCAAAATCAAGCGCTTCGACCTGCCCGAGGCGAACGAGCAGGCGGTGTACTCGCGCATGATCTCAGAGCGCAGCCAGATAGCCGAGAAGTACCGCGCCGATGGCGAATACGAGGCGTCCGTGATACGCAACGAAGTAGATAAGCAGGTTAATATCCTCATCTCCAACGCCAGCGCCGAAGCTGCGCAGCTCGTCGCAGAGGGCGAGGCTGAGTATATGCGGCTGCTCGCCGCCGCCTACAACACCGAGGACAGGCGCGGTTTCTACGAGTTCATGCTCGCGCTCGACGCCCTCAAGGCATCGCTCACAGGCGATGAAAAGACCATCGTGCTCGGTCCGGACTCGCCACTCGCACAGATACTCCTGAATCCCTGAGTCACGCCGCCGCCCTTCCCGCCTCAGCGGGAAGGGTTCCTCTTTGGGCGGGCGGGTGGGGCGCGCAGCGCAAAAATCGCGGCTCGCCCGGCGCACTCGCGTTGCAGTCGCATCGCACACGCGGCAAGCCGCACGAAAAGTTCATAAAAACTTAACAACTGTACACATTCGCAAGGCAGCTCGATACTGTATCATAATGGTATGATTCCATAAACGACCGTGACCCGCTCACACTTGAGCCGTTGCCTTGAGGGAGTATGACAATGAGAATCGCCGTCCGCACCATAACTGCGCTCGTATGCGCCATGCTCGCGATGTGTTTTGCCGCCTGTGACGGCGCCGGCCCGGCCGCTCCCACGCACGGCGTTACACACTCGTCCGATAACCCCGGAGCCCTCCGCGTGGACAACGAAATAGACTACGACCTGAAGCTTGCAGATCCGCCGTACGCGGTCAGCGTCTACAACCCCCGCGGCTTGGGCATAATCGACGCCTCCGCCGGAGAGACGGTGAGCGTGGGCGGCATGTCGGTGCGCCTGATGATAGGCCTTCCGCACGCGGACGGCGCCGGCCCGGAGATGTGGAACATCTACATCGCCGTAAACGGCGACGTGCGGCGCGTGGCCACCGTATACGCGGCGCACAAGCGCTCCGTGAGCCTGATAGCGCTGGACACGGGCTGTGACGGCTTCGACACTTCGGATTTGTTTGTCGCGTTCGACGAGCCATACTCCAACACGACGTACAGGTATACGGAACCGGACATCGCGCACAATGGGCGCATTGCTGCCGCCGACTACAACGCGCTAACGCTCGCCTCGCGCGAGACGATAGCGGGCACGCGGTATATGTATGTCAATTACCGACTCGACGCGCTGACAATGGAGAGAGTCGAGGAGGAGTCTTACACCATAAGCTCCCACTTCCTGTCACAGGAGCGAGAATACGAGTTTAAGATACTCGGCCAGCTCACGCTGCACCTCCCGGGCGGGCTGTCTGAAACCATAGAGCGCGGCTGGACAATAGATCAGTTCCTGCCGCCGCTGCCATACACGCCTCGCATAGTCCGAGTCCGCGTCCGCGACTGGAAGGACCCCAATACATTCGTGGACGGGCTGGTGGACTACGACGCCCTCACGAACGGCCGCATAACCTCTGCAGATCCGACAGTGCTCGAGTACTGCGTGCTCAAGCGCGACCTGCCCGCCGATGTGCTCACGGGCAGCGGCTACTATGAAGAGATACTGCTTGCGTCCGGCACGAGAGTCCGCTTTGAGAGCTATGCGCCGGGGCCGCCCAGCTACATATACTTCTCGACATACGCGGGTGAGGCGGGAAGGTTCAGCCACTCGCCCGACAGCGACTCCATAAGCGGAGTCGACGCGCGCGACGCGCTGCACGGGGTGCTCTACACTGACGTCATATCCGCGCCATAGCGCACACCGCGCCCCTGCGCTCACAAGCGGCGTTCTTTTTATGCTCAAATCACCCCTGTGATGACGCATTTGTACGTATTACACCCCCTTTTGTTGGGCTAACAAGCGCCGTGTCTGCGGCGTACAATGCGAGTGTTAGACGGCGTCGCTACGCGGGTACCTCCGCGCCGCACCAGCCGAGGGGGAAATATGTTGCCGTGCAAATGCTTGCAGCGCCATACCGTTGACGGGACAGACGTCGTTTTTGTATGCGAGATATGCGGGATGTCGTTCTGGTCAGGGCATATAGAGCCCGAAGAATGCCTCGAGGAGCGCCTGCGCGAGCACCGGGAGACCGCGCGGCGCTTTTGCAATTACTGTGCGCGCTGCGGCAAATGGCACTGCGACTCGTGTCACGACCTCGACCTGATGATATGCGCCAAATGTGCAGCGCAAACAAAAGCGCGCGCGGGAGACGAATCGCCGCGCCACTCGGATAAGCAATAGCCGCCGGGCGTCCGTCCCGCATTTTCCGCGCAGGGCGATTTTTGGCGCTGACGCGCCTCCCGCCCGCCCACCCGCAAGTTAGCTTCCCGCGCAAGCGCGGGAAGCGGGCGCGGCCGAAACGGCAGAGCCGTTTCAGCGTGCGCGTACGCGCACGCCGGCGCGCGGAGCGCGCAGGCCGCGCCCCGCCCCGCGGTCACCCGCGCGGTTCTATGCCGCCACAGCGGCGGGCTTCACCTTTTTTGAGCGCGAATTGTACAGTGCAAACGGCGCATAGAATATAAACGCTCCCAGGCAGGCGCAGAGCATGTATATGGGCGCGTTGACATACCAGCCATACCGTGTGGCAATGTCCTTAAACACGATGATGGGCGATATTGACGGCCCTATGAAAAACATATTCACGCTCGCTCCGGACACCTCCCGCAGCGCCAGATTGATGCCGAACGCCACCAGGCAGAGTGCGCAAAACACTAAAACGGTGCTCTTGTAGTCCGAGAGCTTGAGCCCGGCGCGCTTTGAGAACCCCAGATACAAGCCCACGAACACGAGCGTGATGTGCCATATAAACGCGTGAATGGTCAGCGTCCAGTACTCGTGCACCAGGCCGGACGGCTCCGTAAGCGCCATGAATCCGCCCATCAGGTTAAACGCCAGCATGAAGTTGTAGATAGCCCTGCGCACGCGGCAATCCTTCAGGACGCCGCCGATTATGCAGAAGTACATGGGTACGCTGCACAGCTGGAACGGGAATATCCACCACTGGTAGCTGCCCGCACCGATTACATAGAAGTAGAACAGCTGCTTGTACAGCTCACAGACGCACAGGAACACTCCCACTGTGAGCAGTACTGCGCGATTCCGCCGCTCATCGCTCCGCCTCAGCGCGTATGCGAGCGCGACGACAACCGCAAGTCCGACCAACGCGAATGTGAGGTGGAATGCACCGTACGGCGCCGGCTTCTCCATGGGCCATGCGGTCAACTCAAAGAACTCTGCCATAAAGACTCTGCCTTTCTCAGTTGCTGCCCGCATAATACCACATCATTCGCGTTTTTGCAGCCCCCTTAGACGACAAAAGCGGCGTCAGACGCGTCTGACGCCGCTCGCAATCGTATTCCGGCGCTGCCGAGAGCTCGGCCCTACGCCCTCGGGCCTGCGTTGACTATGTGCGCGGGCATGTTAGAGTACTTTTTGAAGTTCTGCACGAACTTGGACGCGAGCAGCTTCGCCTGCTCGTCATACGCCGCTTTGTCCGCCCAGATCGAGCGCGCGTCGAGCAGTTCGTCCGGCACGCCCGGGCAGGTCTTGGGCACGTACACGTTAAATACCGGGTGCAGCGTAAAGTCGCTCTCCTCGAGCGCGCCCGTGAGCGCAGCCGTTACCATGGCGCGCGTGTAGGGCAGCTTTATGCGGCTGCCTACGCCATAGGGGCCGCCGCTCCAACCGGTGTTTATGAGGTATACGTTGGAGCCGTGCTCGTCAATGCGCTTGCCCAGCATCTCCGCGTATACGGAGGGATGCAGCGGCAGGAACGGCGCGCCGAAGCAGGTTGAAAACGTCGTCTGCGGCTCGACGATTCCGCGCTCGGTACCCGCCAGCTTGGATGTGTAGCCCGACACAAAATGATACATCGCCATGTGCTTGTCGAGCTTGGACACGGGCGGCAACACGCCGAATGCGTCCGCAGTGAGGAATATGACTGTCCTGGGGTGGCTGCCCACGCCCGGTATCATGGCATTGGGTATGTACGTTACCGGGTAGCCCGCACGGGTGTTTTCGGTGAGGCTCGCGTCGGCAAAATCGAGCGCGCCCGCCTCGTCCATTGTGACGTTCTCGACCAGTGCGCCGAACTTTATTGCGCCGTATATCTCCGGCTCGTGCTCCTTCGAGAGGTTGATGCACTTCGCGTAGCAGCCACCCTCGAAGTTGAATATGCCGTCGTCCGACCAGCCGTGCTCGTCGTCGCCTATGAGGAAACGCGCCGGGTCTGCGGACAAGGTCGTCTTGCCCGTGCCGGACAGCCCGAAAAACAGCGCGCTGTCTCCATCTCCGCCGATGTTAGCCGAGCAGTGCATGGGGAATACGCCCCTGTGCGGCAGTATATAGTTCATCACCGAGAACACGCTCTTCTTGATCTCGCCCGCATATTGGCTGCCCGCGATGAGCACCCTGCGCTTTTCAAAGTCGACGATTATGGCGGCTTCGGAGTTTACACCGTCTACCTCGGGCACGCACTTGAAGCCCGGGGCGGCGATTATGGTAAAGCCCGGCTCGAAACCCGCCAGTTCCTCGTCCGTGGGGCGCACGAGCAGCTGATGAATAAACAGATTCTGACTAGCCAGCTCGTTTATGACGCGTATCGGCAGCCTGTACTCCTTCGCGGCGCCGGCAAATCCGTCGAATATGAACAGCTCCCGACCCTGAAGGTAGCTCGTCAGCTTGTTGTAGATGGCGTCCGCGCGCTCCCGAGAGATTGGCGCGTTGATCTTTCCCCAGTCTATCTCGTCGCGTATGGCGGGCACGTCTACCACATATCTGTCATCCGGCGAGCGTCCGGTGTACTTCCCGGTCGTCACGCAGAGCGCCCCCGTCTCCGAGAGCCTGCCCTCGCCCCGCCTCAACGCATGCTCGACGAGCCGCGCAGGCGCGAGATTGTGATAAATCGCCTTGGGCGCTATAATGCCCAGCGCTTCGACATACTCTTTCATCCGTTTGTCCTCCTACGGTCTTGCTGTTTAAGGAGAAGCTCCCTCCTCCGGCATCTATGAATTATATACAGTTCTCCTGCCGTTTACAAGCGGGTTCGCCGTTATTTCACAATTTCTATCTGACACATGCGCATGGTCGCGAGCGCCGCTTCGTGGCTCTCGGGCGTTACGCCCGCGCAGGCGCGCGCGTGCACGGAGATTCGGTTCTCCGGGTACAGCGCCTTCACCAGCAGCGCGTTGCTCACCACGCATATGTCCGTGCAGAGCCCGCAGAGCTCTATCTCCGTCTCGGCGTCTACCAGCGGGAACAGTATTCCCATTAGCGCCACGCAGCCGAAAGTAGGTTTGCACACGGTACGCATATCGTCCGTCAGCTCGGCTTTTATCTCGTCGCAGAGCTCGTGGCCCCACTCACCCTCAATGCAGTGCCTCACCGGCAGCGCCTTGCCTTCGCGCGTATCGAGATAATCCTCGCCGTGAGTGTCCAGCGTGAGTATCACGACCGCGCCCTCCTGTGAGGCGCGCCTCATGAGCCCCGCCACCTCCGGCACTATGGCGCGCGCCTCGCGCGTTCCAAGCGAGCCCGACACAAAGTCGTTTTGCATGTCTATGACGAGCAGCAGTTTCTTCACGTTTAATCCTCCCTACCAAATCTGAAAGCCGCCGTGCAGGAAGCCGACGAAGTACAGCAGCGAAAACGCCCCTATCACGGTAACGGCGAGTACCTTTTTGTAGCGCTTGTCGCACATCAGCGAAATGCCCAAAGCTATGGGAAAGGCCACCGTCATGTAGCGCGGCGCGCTGAGCAGCCACGTCGCGCCCACGGACACTGCGAAATACACGCCGAAATAGCCCACATACGACGCCCTGAGTTTGCGCGCAGCCGCTGTCACCACCGCAAGCGACGCGAATATCACCGCCAGATTCGCAAACCACAGCCCCCACGCCGCCTCTATTTCCATTGAGTCGAAGTACCTCAGGAAATAGTCCGTCTGATACGATACCGTGTTAAAGAAGAAGCCCAGGCCCTGACTCCAGTGCTCCTGCTGTATCTGCAGGAACTTGAACGGGTCGCCCCACGTCAGGTAGTTTATCAACAGATACCCGCATATGCCGAGCGGCACCGCGAGTATGCCCGCCACGCGCTTTACGGTTTCTCGCGCCGCGCGCGCGTCCTTCGCCTTGTACATGGCTATCAGCTCGCGCACCGCCTCTATCCCCATGGGCACCACGAGCAACACGCCCGGCGAGCGGGTAAACGCCGCCAAGGCGCCAAACAAACCCGCGAGCAGATACCGCCGCTTGCGCACCGAGTACAGGCACGCCGCGGACAGCAGCAGGAAAAGGCTCTCCGTCATGGGTGCGGTGAAGAAGAACGCGCCCGGCGCAATGAACACCAATGCCACCGCAAACGCCGCCGCGCTGTGCCCGTAATCCAGCCTTAACAGCCTGTACAGCAGCATTCCTCCCCCGACGGAAGTCAGCAGCGACACGAGCATCGCCGCGGCAAACGTGTTCCCGGTCACATATGCAAACAGCTTTATTAGCACCGGATAGAATGGGAAGAACACGATGTGGTACTGCGGATCTCCTTCGGTGACGTACCAGTTATCCGCTATGCCCAGATAGCTCGGAGAATCCCCGCGCCTCCATATGGACTCCATGGTATCGAACAAGCCGCCCTCGTACCCGCGCATGGCAAGCAGTATGAGATACGCCGCCACAAACACGGCGATGCGCGACAACAGCAGCCAGCCGCCAATGCGGAGCGTATCGCGCGCGCCGGCCTCACCCGCGCGCCTGAGCGGCTGCAGCGGCGCGTCCGGATCCCTGTCCGCAAACCACGCGCCCAACACCGCACGGACGAGTTCAATCAAAAATGCGCCGAACAACAGCGTTACGAGCGCCGCCATGACGACGGACGCCACAGACATGCCGTCATTCTGCGCCAGCCAGACGCCGAACAGCGCAGCGAGCGCCGCTAAGAGCGCTCCCGAGCAGATATAAAGGGCTTTCTTCATATTACGTCAGCTTCACCTCAAAGCCGCCGGGGCAAACCGCGCCGGCGGCCAAAGTCTATGTATCAGTATCCGCCGCGTCCCCTGAGCGCCTTGGGCTTGCCCAGTATCTCGGAGAGCACTATCCCCCTGACGAGTTCGTCTTTGCTCAGTGAGAACGCCTGTGCGGCGGGTTCCTCGACCTCAACGCGCACCGCGTCCAAATCGAGCGCAGGCGGGCAGTCCACGATGCCGGTCATGCTGCTCTCCGTGTGCGCGTGCGCCGCGCCGCCCACGGCGGGGCGCACCACATGCGCCGTCACCCGGCTCGCTCCGGCTTCAGCCAGCGGCCTGCCGCAGTGAGGACAGAACTGCGCCCTGTCGCCCGCGACGGCGCGCCCGCAATGGCGGCACGTCCGCGCAGCGGCGGCAACTCTCGCGCTCACGCGCGGTTGGATCGCATCTGCTCGCGGCGTCGCCACCCTCGGCGGCGCGCCCGCGGGCGCGCCGCCGCGCATGGGCGCTTCTTTATCCGCTGCCGCCGCACTCTGCCGGGCCTTTTTGGCGGCCGACGCGCCGAGCAGCCTGATTATCGAGATCACCACGATAAAGATTATCAGTATTTCCACACGCACACCTCCTTTAGCGGCCTATGCGCCAAAGCAAGGTTACTCCTGCGTGGGCGTGGGCTTGCCCGCCGACGACCCGCCTATGGATTCGCGCATCTGCGTGTCCGCCTGTACGTTTCGCATGTTGTAGTAGTCCATCACGCCCAGCTTGCCGCTCCTGAACGCCGCCGCTATCGCCTGCGGGACCTCAGCCTCCGCCTCTATGACCTTGGCGCGCATGCCCTGTACGGCAGCCCTGTTCTCCTGCTCCTGCGCCACGGCCATCGCCCGGCGCTCCTCAGCCTTCGCCTGGGCTATGCGCTTATCCGCCTCCGCCTGGTCTATCTGGAGCTGCGCTCCTACGTTGCGCCCTACGTCGACGTCCGCTATGTCTATCGACAGGATTTCAAACGCCGTGCCGGAGTCCAGCCCCTTGCCCAGCACCGTGCGCGATATGCTGTCCGGATTCTCGAGCACGTCCTTGTGGCTCAACGACGAGCCGACGGTCGTGACTATGCCCTCGCCCACGCGCGCGATTATGGTCTCCTCGCCCGCGCCGCCGACCAACCTGTCTATGTTCGCCCGAACCGTGACCTTCGCCTTGGCGCGCAGCTCTATGCCGTCCTTGGCTATCGCGGCGATTATGGGCGTCTCGATCACCTTGGGGTTGACGCTCATCTGTACCGCGTTGAGCACATCGCGGCCCGCCAAATCGATGGCGCAGGACTGCTCAAACTCCAGCGGTATGCCCGCGCGCTGCGCGGCTATGAGCGAGTTGACTACGCGGTCCACATTGCCGCCCGCGAGGAAATGCGCCTCGAGCTTGTTGATGGACATGTCCAACCCCGCCTTTGTGGCCCTTATCATGGGGTTGACTATGCGCCTGGGCTGAACCTTCCTCATGCGCATTCCCACCAACTGGAATATTCCTACCCGCACGCCCGAAGCCGCGGCGGTTATCCACAGCCCGACCGGCACGAATGTGAAGAACACTATGAGCAACAGCACCGACGCTACGATTATCGCCAGCACGCCCCACGGCTCCAGCGCCGCAAGCACAGGGATGAGATAATTTGTCATTTAAAACTCCTTCCGGACGTGAATCCGTATCTATTATCGCTATACGAACTGCTTCATGAGCCAGTACAGTAAGTAGATCACGCCCATGAACGCAGGTATGCCTATCAAAAGCCCTATCCAGGAATTGCGCCTTTCACGCCTGAGCTCCTCGGGAGAGAGCGCGTCGTCCGCGCGCTCAGCCGCATTCGCCCGCTTTAGGCCGTCACTCTCCATCGGGCGCGCCCTCCAGGCGCCTGACTTCTACGCGCAGCCCCTTTACGAGCGTCACCTCTATCGCTTCGCCCGGCTGTATGAACTCGCCGCCGGTCACGACGTCGTACTGCTTGCCATCTATGAGCGCCTTGCCCACCGGTCTGAGCGCCGTCCTCGCCACGCCCGCCTTGCCGCAGAGCTCCGCGAGCTCCTCGTCGCCGCCCTCGTTGGATTTGGACGCGATCACGTCCTTGAGAACTATTCTAGACTTGCCGTTTGTGCCGAAATTCTTGAATATCACATATCCGAGCAGCACCACGATGCACATTATAATGACAAACGTCACAAGCGCATGCCCCACCGTGGTCGAGCTCAGCACTATGCACGCTATGAGCGCGCCTATCCCCGCCACGCCGAACACGCCGAAGCCCGGCAGAAACATCTCCGCCGTAACGAGCCCGAGACCCGCCACCAGGAGGACCACGGACAGCACATTCCAGCCCGCGAGATACTCCAACACCATTTCAAAAAACATATGCTCCCCTTTCTATGCGGTAAACAGCTCAAAGAACGTCTCGTTGAACCACCGCGCAAACGCATCTCCCGCCTCGCCCAAGAAGTCCGGCAAGACGCCCCTTTCAGTGAGCATTACGAGCGTCACCCACAGCACAAACAGCGTCAGCGCGCCCAACACGAACGTAATTGCGAAATCCGCTATCTCCCTGCCGCCTATGCGCCGCTTGGGCGGCTCGGCGTCCTGCGGTTCGTACTCCAATGCCGGCGGCTCCGCTTCGGTTGCGTCGCCCGGCAGCGCCGCGTCTCTCCGGCACGCATCGCGCACGAGCTCCAACGCCCACTCGCGCGCGTCCCCGGGACAATCAGACGCCCGCTCTCTTGCGGTGCGCGCAGCTTCCCGGACCGCAGCCAGCGCCGCTTCCTTGTCGCCCAGGAGTTCGAATGCCGCGGCGTACATGTCCCCCGCCATACGGGTGAGGAACTCTCTCAGCGCTTCCCTGTCGCCGGCATTGATTCTCTCTACGATGTCGCCCATTGGGAACCTCCATTGAAGCTTCTCTTTCAGTGTACTACAATCGCTCCCAATATTCAACCGAATTTCCCGCACGCGCGCCCTCGCGCATTAAATCCATGTGACGCTAATAAGAATAAAACGTGAACTATCGCATCGATTTCAAAAAGCTCATACCGCTGCTGTTGGCGCTCGCGGCGGTCGTACTGCTCGTGCGCGGCTGCTTCGCCGCCCGCAGCCTCTCACCGGACGCGCTCGTGCCGGACGACTACGACCAGCGCGCCGTCCGCGTGGATATGCGGCTGGAGCTCTCCGACGGCACAGTCCGCACCATCGACTTGGAGGACTACATTGTGGGGGTCGTCGCGGGGGAGATGCCCGCCTCATTCGAACTGGAGGCGCTCAAGGCGCAGGCGGTCGCCGCGCGCACATACGCCGCGCAGAGGCTCGAGTCGCTCGGGGGCTCGCCATGCTCCCAACACTGCGACCTGTGTTCCGACAGCGGCTGCTGCCAGGCGTACCGCACCGATTCGCAGCTGCGGGCGTCGTGGGACGACTATGCGGCAAAGCTCGCAAAAGTCCGGCTCGCCGTCAGCTCTACGGCGGGCCTAATAGCGACTTACGACTCCATGCCCATAGACGCGCTGTACCACTCATCCTCGGGCGGGCGCACAGAGTACTCGCAAAATGTATTCGCCGCCGCCCTGCCGTACCTCGTAAGCGTCGATAGCCCCGACCTCGGCGCGAACGACGGCACGGACGAGCGCGTCTTTTCGGAGGAGGAGTTCGCCGCCGCGCTGAACGCGGCGTTTCCCGCAGCGGCGCTCACACCGGACGAACTCGAGACGCAGGTGGAAATCGTATCCCGCTTCGACAGCGGCCGCGTGGAACAGATTCGCATAGGCGGCACGGCTATAACCGGCCGTCAGTTCAGGGCGGCGCTGGAGCTCAACAGCGCGAACTTCACGCTGGAGATCTCCGGCGCTAAAGTGCTCGTGCGCACGGTGGGCTTCGGTCACGGCGTGGGAATGAGCCAGTACGGGGCGAACGCCATGGCTGCCGCCGGACACTCGTATGACGAAATACTGAGGCATTATTATACCGGCATTGCGCTCGAGAGCATCTACGCGGGGAGCTGACGAAGTGCGGCCATCGGTCGAGCGCGCCGCCGTTTGACTAATGCGCCCGTATGTGATAAAATGCGCTCAGGCATTGTGCGTTAAGCCGCATAGGCTCAATCTCGGGACAATGCCAGGAGGAACGATGCATAACGACACAACGGCGGTCACGGGACCAAAACCGGCCGCGGCTGCGTCGCCATTCGCAGCCAGGGCTAAACAGATTGCCGCGGCAAAACTCGCCGAGGCTAAGGAGATAATCACGAGAGCGAAGGAGAAGCTGTCTTCCGCATGGACGGCGGCGCGCGGGTTCGTATGCGCGGCGGCGGCCGCATTTGCGGAGGACGTCCGGCAGCTCTGCAGCTTTGTCAAACGCACGGCGCTCGCCCTGGGGAACAAGGCGTTTCCCAAGAATGGCGATGAAGCCGCTGCCCCCGCAGAAGAGACTGCTGCCCCCGCGCCGGACGGCGGCGGTTACAACCGCAACAAGCTAAAGCGCATAGGGCTCTGCGCGTTGAGCGTTACGCTCGCGCTGCTCACTCTCGTTTCGGGCGCATCCCTCGCTTATGCCGCCTCTCTCGACGACGAGCGGATCGTCGTCACACTTGAAGCGGACGGTGCAACTTCCACATATCGCGTACACGCCATGACGGTGGCGGAGTTTTTGAACTACACGCAAACAGCCCTCTCCGACGAGGACGAGCTGTCGGCGGAACTCACCTCGAAGCTCACCGACGGCCAAGTTCTCACGGTAAAGCGGGCGGTTCCGCTGGTGGTCACCGCCAAGGACGAGGTTCACGTCATAAAGCTCGTAGACGGCACGGTCTCGGACGCGCTGCGCGCCGCCGAGATATACTGCGATGCGGACGACGAGCTCTCGCACATGCCGTTTGAGGACATAGCGCCCGGCATGGTCATCAACTATTCCGACGTGGAAATAACTTACAATACGTCCTACACCACTCTCGAATTCGAGGAGATAGTGCAGGAGGACCCCAACTGGTACGAGGGCAACAGCGAGGTCATACGCGAGGGCAGCGCCGGCAGCAAGCAGATAACGCAGCGCATAATCATACGCGACGGCAAAGAGGTTTCGCGCCGCGTGGTCGACCAGGTGGTGTTGACCCCCGCCGTGGACAGAATACTCCGCGTCGGCACTCGCATACGGCTCCAGACGAGCCTCAGGGGCGAATGGCGCAGATGGCGCGCCGCGCCCACGGAAGACATGATAAAGGAAGTTATGTACGTCCAGGTCACGGCGTACACGCACACCGGCAATACTACCGCAATGGGCACATGGCCCTGCCTCGGCACGATGGCGGTAAACCCGCGCCGCATACCCTATTACAGCAAGATATACGTTCCGGGCTACGGCTACGGAACCGCGCTCGACACCGGCGGCTTCCGCTGGCTCGAGGACGGCATGATTAACCTCATCGACCTCTTCATGGATACCGAGGAGGAGTGCGTGCAGTGGGGGCGCAAGCGCAATTACAAGGTGTACATACTCGAGGATTGGGTGTATGTACCCCGTCACCCGTAAGTGAACGGCGCGCGCCTGCTGCTGGAGCGCCATTCGATAGTCGCCAACCGCGCGCTGGGGCAGAATTTCCTCGTTGACCGCGCGGCGCTGGACGCAATAGCCGAAGCCGCTTGCGGGGACGGCGCGCCCGCGCTTGAAGTGGGCGCAGGACTGGGCGACCTCACGGCGGCGCTCGCGGCGCGCTCGCGGCGGGTAGTGGCCGTGGAAATAGACGGACGGTTTGATCCGGTGCTGAACGAGCGTTTCGCCGGCAGCTCGAACGTGTCGCTCGTGCGCGCGGATTTTTTGAAGCTCGACATGGAGCGCGCGTTTGAACTGCTCGGCCGCGAGCCGTTCTGCGTGGCGGCGAACCTGCCCTACTACATAACGACCCCGATTTCCCTCAAACTCGCGGGGTGCGCGCTGCCCATAGAGCGTATGTGCCTCATGGTGCAAGAGGAGGCGGCGGAGCGCTTCAGCGCTCAACCGGGCTCGCGCGTGTACGGGCCCCTTGCTATACTCGTCCAGGCGCGGTTCGCCGTGAGCACGCTATTCACGCTGCCGCCCTCGGCTTTCTACCCTGCGCCGGATGTAAACTCCGCCGTGATACGCCTCGCTGCGGCGCGGCGCGATGTTCCGAAGCAGCTGCGGCGGGTAGCCGCGCTCGCGTTCGCCAGCCGCCGCAAGACGCTCGTAAACAACCTGCTTAGCGCGGGCTTTGAGAAAGACGCGGTGCACGGCGCGCTTGACGAACTTGGGCTTCCCCGCCCCGTGCGCGCGGAGGCGGTCGACGTGGAGAGTTTTGTGCGGCTGACCCGCATTCTCGCCGATTGAATACTTTATCCGAGGAGTGCAACATGACGAAAAGGCTATTGGCGGTCGCTACCGCTCTGCTACTGCTGCTGACGACGGGCTGTCAACCGCAGCATCCGGATGTAAACGGCAATTCGCCGGAGCAAGTGCTCGAGCTCTGCATAGAGGCGTTCAAATCCTTGGACGCCGAGGGCTTGGACAGGTATTGCATGGATTTGGGAAGCGAGGCCACCGGCGGTTCGGCGTTCGGCGCCATGCCGGACAGTTCCAACACCGCGCTTCGCGAGCTCATGCAGCTTTCCTTCGAGGCGCTGAAGGTGACGGACTTTGATGACTTGAGCGTCGCCGGAGAGGGTGATTCACGCTCGGCGAAGGCTACCGTCACCATAGAGACGTACTCCGTAGACTCCGCTTCACAGCTGTTTCTGGACATATGCATCAGAAACGGCATAACCGCGCCTTCGAGCGAACAGCTGCTGTCTCTATGGCTCGAGACTTATGAGTCCGGCAATGTGGCGCTTGTAACCGCGACCGGCGATGTGTTCTTCACCATGAAAAACGGCGAGTGGCGCGTCACCGCCGACGACGATTTCGCGCTGCTGCTCGCGGGCGGCGCGGCCAATACGACGGGCGGAGCCTGAGCGGAGGGCGCCTGACGGACGTCTCTGCGCAGAGTGCGCCGACCTACGGGCTGCGCATACGACGCGCCGCGCCCCCATGGCGCGGCTTTGCCGCGTCAAAATGATTTGCGCCCGCTTTGCGCAGGGGGTATAATGTGAAGCAAATACTATCCGACGAGGTGGCATTTATGAATAGGCTTCTGTCCGCCGTGCTTGCACTCGTACTGCTCGCTGTGCTGCTTCCGCTGGCGGGCTGTGATGCGGCGGCGAGCGCAGACGCCGTATTTACCCAATATCTCGACTGCCTGGTCGCAGGCGATTACTCCGGTATGTTCGCCATGCTCACGCCGCGCGTCGCGCGCGACGAAACCGACGCGCTCAACATTGAGAAAGACGTGTACGCCACCGCCTTCTACGAGGTGTGCGGCACGAGGCTCGAAGAGAGCGACGACTCCGCATCCCTCGAGCCCCAGATACCCCCGGGCACCACGGCGGAGCAGCTCGCAGCTGTGCAGGCGCTCTATGACGAGCGCATAGGCGACAGCCTGTACCTCCAAACCGTCTATCAGAGCATCCCGTACGATGAGTTTGAGGCAAAGCATACGGCCATATTCGACGCACTGGGCGTAACCGATATCGCGTATTCGCTCAACAGCGTCACGGACGGCGTGTACCTCAGGAGCGCCGCGTACACGCTGACATATCACACCGCGCGCTACGGCGACCTCACCTACGACTTCCTCATTTCGCTTCAACTGTCCTCCGCCGGGGAGTGGCAGCTCGCCTGGAGTCCATCGCTGATATTCCCCGACATGACGTGGGGAGACGCGGTGCGCAGCGTGAAGCTGCCCGCACAGCGCGGCGAGATAATTATGAGTTCCGGCGTGGTGGCGCAGAATGTCGCCATGTACGCCATAACCGCCGAAACAGCCGCCATATCCGACAAGGCGGCGGCAGCGGCGCTCGTAGCTGAACTGATAGGCCAGGACGCCGATTCGGTGGCGCGCCGCCTCGACTCGTCCGCGGACGTCGTGACCATAGGCTACCTGTACCCCGATGAGGTCACGAGCTACGTCCGGGGCGCGCTCGATACCATACCTGGCTTCAGCATAGTCGAGAGCACGCAGACCATGCGCTACTACCCCTTTGGCGAGATGCTCGCGCACCTGGTCGGCTATGCCGGTTACGCCAGCGCAGAGGAGATCGAGGAACTCAACGCGGAACTCGACGAGGGTGAGCCGCTCTATTCGGAGGGCGACGTCATAGGCAAATCGGGATTGGAGCGCACCTACGAGAGCGAACTCCGCGGAGTGGACGGCAACCGCTTCATAATACTCCGCTATGACGGCAGCATAGCTTCAGTTATATGCGAGGAACCGGCGCAGGACGGCCTGGACGTCAAGCTCACCATAGATTACGATCTGCAGGCGCGGCTTGAAGAAGTGCTCGACAACACGCTCTACGGCGAGAACACGTCCTGTGCAGTGGTCGTCATGAACCCGGTTACGGGAGAGCTGCTCGCCACAGCATCCACGCCCACATACGATCCCAATCTGTTCGCCAGGGGGATATCGCAGGAGGACTACGAGGCGTACACCTCCGACAAGCGCGCGCCGTTTCTCTGCAAGCTCACCGCGAGCGCGTATCCGCCGGGCTCCATTATAAAGCCATTTATCGCCGCGGAAGCGCTGATGGACGACGTGCTCTCCACGGACTATGTGTTTTCGGGCACCATCTCCGACGACTATTGGACGCCCACGGGCTTCGGCACATGGGTCTCCCCGCCCATAAAGCGGGCGCAGGTCAATAACCGCGAGACTCCGCTAAACATGCGAAACGCGCTGCTGCACTCCGACAACATCTACTTCGCCTATGCCGCGCTGAGAATAGGGGAAGCGCGCTTGACCGCATTCCTGGAGAGCTTGAGCATGGACGAGGCGATACCGTTTGAGCTGAGCGTCGCCGAACCAAACATACTCAACGAACGCGAGTCTGACACGCCCATCAGCCTCATCGCAGACATGGGCTACGGGCAGGGCGAGCTGCTCGTGACGCCGCTTCAGATGGCGTGCATGTACAGCGCCTTCGCAAATGGCGGCGACGTAATTGTGCCGCGCATAGTAGAAGGGCTCTACGCGGAAGAGGGCCTGCTAAGCGCGCCGGTCAGCCTCACGGAGCGCGCCGTGCACCGCGAAGGCGTGCTCTCGCAATACGCCATAGCGAAGATAGTGCCTATGCTGGAGGACGTGGTAAACCCCGCGTACAACGGCACCGGCCGACCGCTGCGCGTATCGACCTACACCATAGCCGGCAAGACCGGCACCGCCGAAATAGGCGCGACCAAGACGCGCGTTATATCGTGGTTCGCCGGCTTCAGAACGGGAGTTGACGAGGAAGATGCGCGGCTCGTGCTCATAATGCTAGACGTGGACAACGAAGACCAGTACAACGCCTTTAAGTTCCAGATAGCGCGCGAGATGCTCGAGTAGCTCCGATTCCGCTCACCACAAAAGCGACGGGAGCCCCGAGGGGCTCCCGTATTCGTTCCAAACGCCCTTGCATGCCCAAAGATGCGGGCTATCGCGCGATTTCCTCCGGCGATAGCGTCATCATCTCATTGGCTATGTTGGTCTTCATCAGCCGCCGTATCTCGCGCGCGTCACCGGACATGCCCCGAGCCCACATGAGCTTTGTAACGGTCGCCTCCGTCGTCATGTCGTACGACGGTATTATGCCCGCGTCCCTGAGCGCGCGGCTCACCTCATATATGTCCGGACTGGATGGCTCGTACAGGCACTGCGACGACAGCACGACGGTCAGTCCCTGCTCCATCAGCTTGACGAGGCTCTCCGTGTGGTCGCGCCTTATGTTGTGCACTCCGCCCAGCCCAAACGCCTCCACCACAAGGCCCCGAACGCCACAGGCGGGCATGTTGTCGAGCAGCGAAGTGCTCGTGCCGGGTATGAGCTTTACCAGCGCCACCCTGGGGTCGATGCTCAGCGCCAGCGTGGGCTCCGCCGTGGGCGGCTCTACCGTGTGGAGCGCCTCGAAGCGCCCGTCTGTAAACCGCGCGATAACGGGATAGTTTATCGATTCAAACGCGTTGATGGAAGTGGTTCGCGTCTTGACCGTCCGGCACCCGAGCATCACCTGTGAGCCGAAGCAGATGTACACACCGCCGCCCAGGTTCCTTGCCGCCGTCAGCGCATCGCGCAGGTTCTCCCTGCCGTCGGAATCCGCGTCCACTATGGGATACTGCGCTCCCGTTATCACCACCGGCTTGCGTATGCCCCGCAGCATAAACGACAGCATCGAAGCGGTGTACGCCATGGTATCCGTGCCGTGCGTCACCACTATTGCGTCGTAGTCCCACGCCGTCTTGTATATCTTACCCGCGAGCCGGCACCACTCCTCCGGCTGAATGTTGGAGCTGTCCATCTTAAACAGGTCTATGCAGTTTACGCCGGACTTGTCCCCGTCTACATAATCCAACAGCTCCGCCGCACCCAGCCTGGGCGCAAGCCCGTTCTCCGTCTGCACGCACGCTATTGTGCCGCCCGTGCCTATGAGTCGAATGCGCTTCATACGTCAGTCCCCGCCACATGAGTTTTCAAGTGTTATTATACCCCATTTCGCAAAAAGTCAACTCATTTTGTACTTTTGCACTTTGCTACTGTACAACGCAACCATTTCGGTCTATAATCGTATTAGTAACAGATACTCTGGAGGAGGTTCCGCATGAAAAGGATTGTATCCGTTTTATCAATACTGTTGGTGCTGGCTCTCGCAGTCGGCTGTGCATCGCCCGTCGAGGTCGTCGAAACGCCATCGCCTGATGCAAGCTCTGACCAGCGCAATCCCGACGCCGTTACGACCACCAAGGATCCCTCGAGCCTGACGATCGAGGACGACCTGATTCGCTCGCAGTACATGCAGCTCATGCCTAAGGAGCAGCAGCGCAAGTTCAGCGCAAGCGTGCTCATAGGCGAGTATGCCGAGCGCAGCGAGCCGGAGGCGTTGATAGTGCGCTCCGTAGACGAATACCAGGAATTCATCGCCGGCGTCGGCACGCTGCGCCTGTTGGGCGAAGCGCGGAAGCTGAGTTTCACGGAAGAGTACTTCCAGTCGAACGTGATGATAGTGTGCAGCGTCAACTATACCAGCAGCTCGATTACCCCTGAAATAATCGGAGTAGTCGGAACGAACGACGTCTTCTACGTGGGCGTGCGCACCATCACCCCCAAGGGCGAGTTGAGCGCCGATATGGTGTCCTATCATATCATCATCACGCTCGCGGCAGAGGAAGCCGCGTCTCTCGAGACCGCCGAGATACTGATGCTGGATGACATAGGTTAATTCCCCAGCAACAGTCGGGCAAAATCGCATCGTAAGCCGGCATATGACATGCCGGCTTACTTTTTGCTTGCGCAGGCGCCCGCGCCGTGAGATAATACCGCGTTAACGAAAACTAACGCTGTCTGCAAAGGGGGACGACATGGACGTCGATATTCAACTGTACCGGTCTGCGACGCGCAGCATGTCTATCGAATTCGTGGAGATGCTGCACGTTTACGACGCCTGCCTCACCAAGCTGTTGTCCAAATACGGGCTTTACCCCGGGCAGCCTCAAGTGCTGTTCGCGCTGCGCGACTCGGCGGGCAAGCTCACTCAAAATGAGCTCGCGCAGCGCCTGGGTATATCTAAGGCGTCCGCGGGCACTTCGCTCCGCCGTTTGGAAGCCGCCGGGTTCGTCAAGCGAACTCGCGACAAGGGCGACACGCGCTGCATGCGGGTTGCGCTCACCAAGAAGGGCGACGAGTACGCCCGCTGGTGCGAGGTAGACTTCGAGATGCTCTTTACCACCATGCTCGAGGACTTCTCCCCCGATGAGCGCGAGCGCGCGCCCAAGAGCATAGCGCGCATGCGTATGAGCCTCGAACAGCTCAACGAGCGGCTTCGCAATTAGCGCTGTATGTCAGCCCCACGCCGCCGCTTCTCGCGTGAGCGAGAAGCTTCGTTGCGGGTGGGCGGGCGGGAGGCGCGCCAGCGCCAACAATCCGCGGCGGCGCAAACCGGGACGAAGGGCGCACCCGTGTGGTTGAAAGCACAAACGACGAAGGGGAACGCCTGTGCGTTCCCCTTGAGCTGCGCTGTACGCGCTATATGCGGCTGAGACCCGCTTCTATGTCGGCGATGATATCCTCCGGGTCTTCCAGTCCTATGCTGAAGCGTATGAGCGATTCGGGTATATTCGCCTCCAGGAGCGCCTCCGGACTATATGTGCTGTGAGTCATCGTCGCAGGGTGCTCGACGAGCGTCTCCGCATCCCCGAGGCTGACTGCCAGAGTGCACAGCTCCAGCGAGTTTATGAACTCCGCACTCTCGCTGCGCGTGGCGTTGAGCTCAATAGAGACCATGCCGCCGAAGTCCTTCATCTGGCGCTTGGCAAGCTCGTACTGCGGATGCGAGGAAAGCCCCGGATACAGCACGCGCTTGACCTTCGGGTGTCCCTCGAGGTACCGGGCGACCTCCATGGCGTTGGCGCTATGCCTCGCCATGCGTATGTCGAGCGTCTTCATGCCGCGGGCTATGAGGTACGCTTCGAACGGCCCGATCACGGCGCCGGTCATGTCCTTTAGCCCGAACATGGTGCACTCGCCTATGAACTCCGCACTGCCCGCCGCCATGCCGGCGATTACGTCCCCGTGACCGTTTAGATACTTGGTGGCGCTATGCACTACTACGTCCGCGCCGAGCTCTAACGGGCGCTGCAGATACGGCGTGCAGAACGTGTTGTCCACTATCACCTTAACGTCCGGATTGTGGGCGTGCGCTATCTCTGAAACGGCCGCTATATCCACCAACTTGAGGTTGGGATTTGTAGGGCTCTCAAAGTACACAGCCCGCGTATTGTCCCGCAGCGCCGACTTGACATTCTCCGGATTGGAGAAGTCCACGAGCGTTACTTCCACGCCAAAGCGCGTCAGCCCGTGCGTGAAGAACGAATATGTGCAGCCGTAGAGCGCGTCGTCCGCCAACAGATGGTCGCCCGCGCGCAGCGCCGTCCACATGACGGTGGTGATGGCGCCCATTCCGGAACTCATCGCCATTGCGGCCTCTGCGCCCTCCAGCGCCGCCAGCTTCTCGCCTATCTGCGCCGAATTCGGATTGCCCAACCGCGTATATATGTAGCCGCGCTCTTCCCCGCTGAAGCGCCTGGCTCCCTGCGCCGCGGAGTCGAACTCGAAAGTCGACGTCTGGAAAATCGGCATGGCAAGCGGGCTTATGCCCGGCAAGTCGATATGCCCTGTGTGTATCTGCCTCGTGGCGAAGCCCTTCTTCATGTGTAAATCTCCCTCGTATCAAGCATTTTGAGCGCCGTGCGCGCATTCCAACGGATTCATGTTATCACCGCGCCGCCGCACCGTCAAGCGGACTCTACGGGCGCATTGAGTATATTATCCTCCGTCCGCGGCTTGAGGTTGTTGATGTTGCGCCTTATAGTGCGTGTCACGAATATGAGGCTTACGCTGAGCGACATTATTTCCGCCAGCGGATAGGCGTACCACACCGCCATCACGTCCTTTGTGACGGTTGCGAGTATGAGCGCCGCCGGAATTATCACTATCAGCTGCCTGCACGCGGTGACCGCCAGCGAGAACACGCCCTTCCCTATCGCCTGGAACAGCGTGCCGCACATTATGCATATACCCGCGAACGGGAAACATATGCTTATAGTCCTAAACGCCTGCGTGCCTATGCGCATTATCTCGTCGCCCACATTAAACAGGGACAACAGCTGCTGGGGCATGAGTTGGAACAGCGCAAAACCCGCGAGCATCACCACGAGTGCATAGCATATTCCCGTGTACAGCGTTTTCTTCACCCTCACACCGTTGCCCGCGCCGTAATTGTAGGCAAGTATTGGCATCGTCCCGGAGTTCAGCCCGAATACGGGCATGAACACGAACGAATGTATCTTGAAGTAGAGCCCCAGTACGGTGACTGCGCTCTCTGAGAAGGTCACGAGTATGGAGTTCATGCACAGGTTGGTGACAGAACCTATGGACTGCATCACTATGCTCGGCAGTCCCACGGCGTATATGCCGCGCACTATGCTGCCGCTCGGCTTAAACAGCCTGCGGCGCGCTCTGCCGTCCACCTCCGCCTGCACCGTAAACCTCAGCTTGACCGTCGCATGCCCGCGCATGAGCATGAAGCCCAACAGCATACCCACGAATTGTCCCGCCACGGTGGCGATTGCAGCGCCCTTGACGCCCATAGCCGGAAAACCCAGCAGTCCGAATATCAGTATGGGGTCGAGCACGATGTTCACGACAGCGCCCGCTATCTGGGTGAGCATGGCGAGCACCATGTGCCCGCACGACTGCAGCAGCTTCTCGCTCATCGCTTGTATCATCAGGAACATAGAAAACGACATGCATATGCGGAGGTAATCCGTACCGTACGCGAGCGTAGCGTCGGATACGTTCCCGCCCTGGCCGTTGACTATGCCAATGCATGCGCCCGAAAGCGTCAGTCCTACCGCGAGCGTCACAAGCCCGCTCAGGAAGGCGAGCATCATGCCGTTTGTAGCCGTCATATCCGCTCCCAGCCTGTCGCCCTCGCCGAGCTTCCTCGAAACGAGCGAACAGGTGCCTACCGCCGTGCCTATGCCTATCCCCACGGTGAGCATCTGGAACGGGAACGCCAGTGAAAGCGCCGCCAAATAGCTGTCGCCCTCCGGCGTCATGGATAGAAACACGCTGTCTACCACATTGTAGAGCGCCAACACGAGCATTGATATGACCATCGGCAGCGACATCCTGAGAATCAGCGAAGGTATATTGGCAGTCGCCATTCTGGTCTCTCTTGGGTTCATCCGCAAGTCCTCTTTTCGTATGAAAACGCCCGCCGTCCTCCGGTGTTGTCCACTGTGGCGACGGGCTCTGCTATGAGTTTATACTAATTACGATTCTTTGACAATGCCTGTTCTGTATGCGTCAAGCAGCTCCATCAGGTCTGCAATGCGCTCCTTGAGCTCCCTGCCAGTATCGGTGTCGCCAACGAGCATTCGCGTGGGGAGCGTCTTGACCATTACGTCCCGCGTGAATATGTCGTTGTCCGACAGCCCCGGTTCTATAACGCTGTACGGCTCGTACTCGACTATCCTGAGCCGCTTTGATGAGAAGAACATGGTATAGCCCGCGATTCCCGTCTGTGATTGGTACGCCCGGCAGAAGCCCCCGTCTATCACCACCCTGCGCCCGTTCGCCTTCATGGGATCCTCCCCCGCTTTGGCGCGCACGGGTATGTGACCATTGACTATCGTGGAGTATTCCTCGTGCAGTCCAAAGTCGTTGAGCAGCTTTATGGCGAATTCCTCGTCGTCACAGTACTTGTAATAGGCGTTCTTGGGCTCCTTGTGCGTCGTCTTGTCGGCTATGAGCGCCCGTTCAAACGTCGTTATGTGCATTCTGCCGAATATGGGCGAATTCCTGCCGCACCAGAGGAACCACAGGAAGTCCCTGCCCCGCTCACGCTCCTTTGAGCCCTTTGGCGCGAACATTCCGTCGCGGGCGAGCTTCTGCGCATAGTCCAGAAAGGCCCTGCCGCTTACCGGCCCGTCGCCCATGTCGAACTCCATATAGCTGCCGTCGTCGTTTAACGGCACGCAGCCGTGGAACAACAGATTGCCGTTGGAGCAGAGATAGACGCTGCCCGACGAGTATATGAATCTGACGTGCTTCTGCAGCCTGTCGCTGTTCTCAAAGGCGGTTGTCAAGTGCTCTATCAGCATGCGCTCCGCCTCGGTAAGCTCGTTGGGGTTTTTGGGGTCGACCGTCGGGAACTCGCCGTCCAATAGCTTGTGCTTTACGCCATCGACCTCCAGGCTCATATCGTCGTAGTCTATGCGCGAGAGCATATCCCTGTCCGCCATGTTGTACTCCGGATGCCGCGCGAGGAGCTGCCCTTCCAGCTTGCACTGCACCACGAATATGGCCTTGTGCATCCTCGCATAGAGCGTGCGGTCCTTGGGTACATAGTGCTCGCTCGGCATATTGCGCGGGGTAAAGGCGGAGCAATCCACGTCTCCGTAGTACTCGTTGGCAAACAGCGCCAGCGGCAGAATGTTTATTCCGTAGGAATTCTCGAGCATGTCGAGTGCGTCGTACTGAAGGCTGGTTTTTATCGCCGTCGCCACACACACGGGGCTCCCCGCCGCCGCGCCCATCCAGAGCACGTCGTGATTCCCCCACTGTATGTCTACATTGTGATGCTCAATAAGCCTGTCCAGTATTACGTCCGGATGCGGCCCCCTGTCAAATATGTCGCCCACTATGTGCAGCTGGTCGACCGCCATGCGCTTTATCAAGCTGCACAGCTCCACTATGAAATCCTCCGCGCGCCCCAGCGATATTATGCTCGTGATTATGCGCTCGTAGTACATCTCCTTGTCCTGATCGACGTAGTGCGTGTGAAGCAGCTCATCGATGATGTACGCGAAGTCCTTCGGCAGCGCTTTTCTCACCTTTGAACGCGAGTACTTGGACGTGGTGGCGCGGCATATCAGTATCAGCCGGTGCAGCGTCACCCGGTAGAAGTCCTCCATGTTCTCTCCCTGCACGCGCAGCTCATCCATCTTGAACTCCGGATAGTAGATGAGCGCGGCTATCGCGTTTCGCTCCTTTGCGCCCAGAGAGTTACCGAACACCTTCTCTATCTTATCTCTTATGGCTCCCGAGGCGTTGTTTATGACGTGCAAAAAAGCGGCATGCTCCCCGTGTATATCGCTCAAAAAATGCTCCGTCGCCTTGGGAAGGTTGCATATCGCCTGCAGGTTGATTATCTCCGAACACACCGTAGGGATAGTCGGATATTCCCTGGCCATCAGCGTCAGATGCTTGGGCGTCTTGCCCTCTGCCGGTCTTTCTTCCATACGTCCCTCCTGAATATCGAATAATTGCTCCCGCTTACATTATACAACGCTTTTCCAGGTATTAACACACAAAATATGTAGTTTTCACACGCGCGGGACCGTACTTAACGCGCCGCCGGATTGTCCAGCGCGAAGCGCGCCACTTTTCTGACCGCCTCAAACGGTGAGTCGAGGCATGCGGCTATCTGCGGCTCGAAGCCGCCTTCGCGCGCGGCAAAGGCTATCGCTTCGCTCGTGAGCTTGCCATTGCCCGTCTTGTTCGGGCCAACCAGCTCCCGAGCGGCTCTCGTATCCCCGGCGAGCAGCCGCTCCAGCTCAAACGCGCGCCGTACGTCCGCCGGCGGTTCACGGAACCCCACGCCCGCGTTTAGCGGGCAGACCGCCTGGCAGACTTCGCAGCCCATGTGCGTAGTCAACACGTCAAACAGCTCGATTGGATGCTCCGCGCCGCTCATGCGCGCGCGTATGCACTTTGAGTAGTCTACGCCGTCCTCGGATATTGCGCCGCCCGGACAGGCGCGCGCACATGCGCCGCAGTTCGTGCAGCTCGGATTCCCGCGCGCGGCAGCCGCGGGGGCTGCGACCTCGCAAGCGTCAAAGTGCTCCAGGCGCAGCGCGCACAGCACGGCGCGCGTGCCGAACGCGCCCACGCTGACCAATCCGTTCTTGCACTCCTCGGCGATGCCATGGCGGCAAAACAGCGATTTGAGCCGCTCCGGCGCATCGCTCACGCGCACGCCCATGGCGTCCAGGCGCGCCTGCAGCGCCTTGCGGGCGCCGTACATGGCGTTGGACGCCAGGTAGTATGCGGGTATCCGCTCGCCCAGCCGGTGGGGGACGTAACCCCACACGAGCAGCAGCGCAGCGCACCCATCGTCCCACACTATGTGCGCTTCGCTGAAGCCCAGCTCCAGCGCGGCGCTTACAATCCTGTCCTTCATACACACCTCCGCCCACGGTTACAGTATAATCCATGCGCTCGCCGCGCGCAAACAAAAAGCCGCGCCGTTTGGCGACCGCAGCCTGCGCGGGAATGGGGTAGGGCTCGGCGAGCCCCGTGCCGCCGCCTATGCGGCTATGCGCTGCCCGTGTGCGGATTATTGGCGCTTTCGCGCCACCCCACCCACCCGCCCATAAGGAACGCTCCTCGCC
>JAUNBH010000054.1 GCA_030527165.1 Clostridia bacterium | reverse complement strand
GTCGATAGGCTTGAGGAACCGCGCGTTGATCACGCCAACGTCAAACTCTCCCGCCACCTGCAGCGCGCGCGCAAGCATGCGGCCGCTCGCAATCAGGGTTATTTCTCGTGGTTCTCGGATTACCGCCCACTTACCGCGCTCTATCGCCCCGCCGCTGTCCTGCAGTGACGCGAGCAGACCTCTGTTGTATCGTATGGCTGATGGCTCGCTGCGCCGGAGCGCATATTCCAGCATCTCCTCCAATTCGCGCACGGTTGCGGGTGAGTACAGCGTCAAATCCGGGATGGTGCGCATGTACGCTATGTCGTACACACCCTGGTGCGTTTCGCCATCCTCTCCCACCAGGCCCGCCCTGTCCACCGCGAATACTACTGGCAAGCCCTGCAGACATACGTCATGCAGTATTTGGTCATACGCGCGCTGCAGAAATGTCGAATAGATGGCGACTACCGGCTTCATCCCGCCGACAGCCATTCCCGCCGCCAGTGTGACGGCGTGCTGCTCGGCTATCCCCACGTCGTAGAACCTGTCGGCAAACCGAGTGGAAAACTCGGTCAGTCCTGTTCCGGCGGTCATTGCCGCAGTGATGGCGCATATGCGCTCGTCCTCAGCGGCGAGCTCGCACAGCTTGTGCCCGAATACCTTTGAGTTGTTCGCAGCGGAGGCCGTGCACTCGCCTGTTGATATGTCGAACGCAGCTATTCCGTGAAACTCGTCCGGTTTCTCCTCGGCATGCAGATAGCCGAAGCCCTTCTTGGTAATGGCATGTATTAGCACAGGTTTGTCGAGCGCTTTCGCCCGCCTGATTACACTCACTATCGCGTCTATGTCATGCCCGTCGATTGGGCCGATGTATGTGAATCCAAGCGCCTCAAACAGTATGTTGTTCGGCTGCAGAAAGTATTTAATGCGGTTCTTCATCCGCTCTATACCTGAGTACATGGATTTGCCGAGTTTCGTCTTCTTAAGACCGCGCACGGCGTTTCGCTTTATCCGCTGATAGCCCCTGCTGAGCCTGATGTTGGATAAATGCGAGCTGATTGCACCGACATTGCGCTCAATAGACATTGAGTTGTCGTTGAGTATCACTATAAGCGGCAACTTGCTCCTACCCGCGTCATCCAGCGCTTCAAACGCCATACCGCCTGTCAGCGAACCGTCGCCTATAAGCGCCACTGCCGACCCCGGCGCATTGCTACGGCGCTTTGCCCTGAGTATGCCGAGCGCGGCTGAAATCGAGGTGCTGGCGTGCCCTGTGTTGAACGCGTCGTAAAGCGATTCCTGCCTTTTGGGGAAGCCGCTTATCCCCCCGTCCCTGCGCAACGATTCAAAATCGCCATACCTGCCCGTCAGCAGCTTGTATACATACGCCTGATGTCCTACGTCGTATACAATGCTATCCTCAGGCGGGTCAAACGTCATGAGCAGCGCGACAGTGAGCTCCACTACGCCCAGGTTGGACGCCAAGTGTCCGCCATTTTTCGATACGGTGCTGATTATCTTGTCGCGTATTTCATCGCATAGCTGCGCCAGCTCGGAGTCCGAGAGCTCCTTCAGGCGCGAGGGCGATTCTATGCTTTCTAGCACCGGATAGTCCGTCATAATTACGCAATCCCCTCAATTACTCCTGCTGACGGTAAAGTCAAGCAGTCCGAGCAAAAAGCGCGCGTTGCGACCGAGTTTGTTTAGTATCAGCGCGGCGTCATCCGCCAACTCCTGTGCGCGCGCTCGGGCCGCATCCAGTCCGTATAGCGATATCCAAGTGAGTTTTTGGGCGGCCGCGTCTTTTTGAAGAGTTTTCCCCACCTCCCCAAACTCACCTACGGCGTCCAACAGGTCGTCGGTGAGCTGAAACAACTGTCCATAAACCTCACCGAACTCCTCCAGAAGCTCAATATCGCCAGCATCCGCACGCGCAATCAGCGCACCCGCTGTGAGCGACGCCGTCAGAAGCGCGCCGGTCTTGCCCCGATTGATATGCCGCAGACTCTCAGCCAAGCTCGCATGGGAATACACACCGCGCTCGGCTTCCAGGTCAAGTATCTGTCCCGCTATCATTCCGGACGCACCCGCACATTTAGCTATTTGCAACGTGACTGCAACGCTCTCTTCGCTGTTGCAGTTCGCCGCCATCAACTCAAAAGCATATGTAAGCAGCGCGTCTCCCGCAAGTATGGCAGTGGCTTCACCGAAGGCTCTGTGACAAGAGGGTTTGCCGCGCCTGTAATCATCGTCGTCCATCGCGGGCAAGTCGTCGTGTATGAGCGAGTAGGTGTGAATCATCTCGACTGCACACGCAAATGGCATGGCCACAGCCGCATCGCCGCCAAACAACTCGCATGCAGAGAGTGTAAGCGCAGGACGCAGGCGCTTGCCGCCCGCCATAAGGCTATAGAGCATCGCATCGCGCAAGCGCGGATGAAAACGCTCCTGAGCAGCAAACTGCGTCGACAGCGCGCCATTCACGGCATCCGAATACTCGTGCAGTTTGGCATCAAAGTACTGTCGCTCATTCATCCTGAGACCCGACGCTTTCTACCTTGCCTTCGTACTCGTCGAGCATGGCTTTGCACGCCTTGACCAGCGCCGCGCCGCGTTCATACAGCCGCATCATTTCGTCTAACGCGAGCGGAGAAGCGCGAAGCGCCTTTGTTATCTCTTCGAGCTCGCGCATGTTGTCTTCAAAGCTTCTGTTCTCCATTGTTTCCACCGTCCCTTATCATCGCGGAGACTTTGCCGCCGCGCATTCGTATAGATATAATGTCCCCTGCCTTGAGCACGTCAGCATCGGCTACCGCAATGCCATCCTTCTCAACGAGCGCGTACCCGCGCTCAAGCATTGCAAGCGGGTTTAAGGACGACAGCACCGCGTCATGCTCGCGCAGCGCGCCCGCCGCCGAACGCATGTGCCCGTCCACAAGCGCAACCAATTGGCGCGAACAGGCGCTTAAGCGCTCGCTCGCCTGCGCGATGCGGCGCGTCATCGCTTCACCCGTAAGCCATGGCAGCACGTGCTCCAGCCGCCCGCGCTGCAATCTCAACTGGTAGGCCGCCAGTTCGCTCAAGGTCTCCTCGTACAGCTGCAGCCCATCAATCAAGTCGCTGTACGATGGAGTACATATCTCAGCTGCGGCAGAGGGCGTCGGTGCACGCAGATCCGCCACGAAATCAGCTATTGTGTAATCCGTTTCATGCCCAATCGCGCTTACGACGGGCGTATTGCACCGCATTATTGCACGCGCAACGGTCTCGTCGTTGAACACGCTTAAATCCTCTACACTGCCCCCACCGCGCGCAAGTATCAGAACGCTGCAGTGCATTCTGTCCATGGCGTCCAGAGCTTCCGCAAGCTCGCCGGCGGCATGCGCGCCCTGTACCCTGGCAGGGTACAGCAGCAAATTCATCTTAGGAAACCTGCGCCTTGCAACCGTAAGTATATCATGAAGCACGGCTCCCGTCTCCGAAGTGATTATCCCTATGCGCTTTGGAAGCGCGGGTATGGGCTTTTTAATGGCTTCGTCAAAAGCGCCCTCAGCCTCCAGCCTGCGCTTAACGCGCATAAACTCGCGCATGAGTTCGCCTTCGCCCTTTCGCTCTAAGCCGCGCACCACTATTTGGAACTGGCCGCCCGGCGCGTACACGGAGGCGGCCCCGGTAACGAGCAGCTTCTCGCCGTTATCGGGAACAAAACCTATGTCGGCAAGCACGCCGGCCGGGACAAAGCAGCGCACCGTCGCATCCGGGTCTTGCAGTGACATGTATAAATGCCCCGACGAATGCAGCTTGACATTTGCCGCCTCGCCCGAGACACGAACATCCTTAAGCAGGAAATCCCGGCTGATAAGCTTTGCCGCGTATTCGTTGAGCTGGCTCACTGTCATGGTAATGTTTGCAGCCAAGCTAACAGTCACCTCCTAAGCTGTCGCGGCATATGAGCGCTACGCCGACAGCATTATCCCGCGACAGTTCCCTGCGCGCAAATGTCAAGTCAAATCTAACTCCGCGTTTGTGAAGGCGCTCGCGCATGAGCCGCCTTAGCAGCCCGCTTGAGGCAACGCCTCCGAAGATCAGCGCGCCGCTCTGTTTGGAGTCCTCCGCGGCGGCGAGCAGCTGCTTTGTGAAAGTGCGGGCAAGCAAATCGTAAACGGCAAATGCAACCGACTCATGCGGTTCACCAGAGGCGATCAAGCGCATAAGCGCGCTTTCCGCACCCGACAGTGAACAATCTGCGCCGGCCACCGCCGAGGGGATGCGTCGCACGTCGCCGGAATACGCTGAAGCGAGATTCTCAAGCCGTTCGCCCGAAGGAAAGCTCAGCCCCAATGCCACGCCGACTCTGTCGACCAACTGGCCGGCGTGTAAGTCGGTCGAGCGTCCGATGCGTTGCACGTTAAGCTCTGCATCGCATAAAAGCACGTCCGTCGTGCCGCCGGATATGTGCATGGCCAGGAACGCACTCTCCGCTGGCGGCATATCAAACAGCCCCGCCCGTATATGGCCCTGTTGATGTGAAGTCTCCATGCACTCGACGCCTAAGCTCGATGCGATAGAAGCGGCGGCAGCTTTTCCCGCCAGAAACACGGGCATGTACGAGTCGTCCTCCGCGCAGGGCCGCGCGCTATATGCGACGCCCGCAACACACGCCCTGTCATCAATCAAAGCAAACAGCTCTGCCGCCAACACCGGTATATTCTTTACATGCTGAAAGAGGCCCTCGCTCTGACGAAGACCTCTGTCACCCAACCTGACTGAAAGCGGGATCCGCAAGTCGCACACGACGCCATCGCTTCCGACGCACGCCATCGATGTTGTATAGCAGCTTGTGTCTATGCCGATATAGAACATTGCTATTCGCCGCTCGTTTTTCTTGCTATCGTGCCGAGCAGGCCGTTTATAAAAGCCGGTGACTTCTCGCCGCCAAAGTGCTTCGCGAGCTCCACCGCTTCGTTAATGGATACGTTCACCGGTATGTCGTCGCGGTAACACATCTCATACACGGCGATGCGCAAAATGGAATAATCGACCTTTGACATCCTGTCAGACGACCATTCGTACGCGGCTTCGTTTATCAGCGCGTCTATCGCTTCGCTGTTCTCGTCAATGCCCGTCACGAGAGCCTCGGAAAACTCCAGATCGTCCTCCGTAGGCGTATCGTCAATGCCGGACTTCTCGAGCACGGCATCGTAGGTGTCGCCGCCGTCAAACAGCTGCGCAAAAACGAGCTTCATCGCCACTTCACGGGCAACCCTCCGACTCATTCGCGCCCTCCGCCCTGCATGAAGCTACTCATCCTTTTGTCCAAACAGCGCCTTAAAGAAAGCGGCAAAGCCGTCCTTGCCCTCGTTGTCGAGCATTCTGCCGATGAAGTAACACAGCGCCACGATGCCGACGACCAGCAGCGTCTTCCAGAATCCTATGGTAAACAACAGTATGAGCGCGATGACAGCTATGGCGACAAGCAGTATGCGCCATCTGTGTTTAGTAACGAACTCGATAAAGCTATCGTCTCTCATATGCACCTCAAGTCGTCCGCAGCTGTTTCTGCGACGGCGGTATGATTCGGAGAACAATGCCGTTTACCGTTACGCCGGAGAGCGTCTCTATGTTCTCCTTCAACGATGCCTGCAACTCGCTCGCGAACCCCGGCACCGGCGTATCGTACGCCAACGCGAGCTTCAAGGAAACGTTGACGCCCCCCTCGCAAGCCGTGACACGGCTGTAACACTCCTTGACCTGCTGGTTGAGCTTGCAGTGCCTCTGCACCATCATGTCAATAGTGCTGAGAGTTATCAACGCAGTGCCAGCATCGTATACGCCGACTACGACGGCGTCGTCAGCATCGCCCTTGCCCTTTGTTCGCAGTGCGACTACGATAAGACGTAGCGCAACAATGACGAGCAGCGCGCCGACACACGCCAGGACGACCTTTGCGGGTGTGCCCGAATACGCCAATGCGACCAGCGAAGCCACCTGCTCCTGCCCGAAAATAAAGCACATGCAGATAAGACCCACGCCAACCGCAAGCAGAACAAGCATCGCCAGCACGACAAGTATCCTGTCAAAAACAGAAAACTTCATGCTTTACCTCCTTTGTAAAGCCCAAAAGCGGCTCGCTGTTACTGAGCCTCTATTTCAGGCGCAGTCTCCGCCTTGGGCATCTCAACTGCTTGTACGAATACATCTACTTTCGTTACTATCAGCCCGGTCATAGTCTCAATCGCGCTCTTCACGGCGGCCTGCACCTGCTTGCAGACCTCATGCATCTTGATGCCGTACATGACGGTCACGCTGAGGTTTATACCCGCTGTCCCCTCGTTTATGTCGACCTTGACGCCCTTCGTGAGATTCTTCTTGCCGAACAGCTCAGTAAATCCCTCGACTACGTTTGTGGTCATCGACGCTATGCCCTCTACCTCGGCCGCCGCAATACCCGCTATGGTGGCGACAACCTCCGGAGCGAATACCACGGAGCCTCCCTCGTTCTGGATTATCTCGGTGTTAGCATTCTTTTCCTGCGACATTATTCTCATCCTCCCTTATAGAATCCAGTTTAGGTCTTTTCAGATTATAGCAGAAATACCATGATATGCAAAGCTTTTTATGGCACGGGATTGAATTCGGCTTACCCTTTCGGGCTTATCTTGATGTTGCCCGCCGGCTCGCCAGTCTCCCTGCGTACAATGTCGAGTATTTGCGCTATTTCCTCGGACGTCAGCTCTGCTGCATCTATTATCACATTGACCGAGCCGTAGTGAAACGTCACCGCCGAATCCGCAAACCCCTTGGCTTTAAGCAGGCTTTCGATAGTCAGTTCCTTCTCCATGCAGTCTACTATTTCCATGAGTTGCGCCTGCGCGTCCGCCATCGTCTCCTCGTCCGTATCCTGGTTGCCGATTATGGCGTTTAGCACCTCTATCTCCAATCCGCGCTGTTCCTCGCGCTCCTGCCTGTACTGCTCAAAGTAGTTGATGCCCGCCTGCGCATTCGCAGCCGCATCGCCAGTCTGCGTTGGCAAGGGCGTTTCGGCAACATCGCCCTCGGGCTTATTCAAGATGACATTCAGCACTATTGCGCCCGCGAGTATCACTATTGCGAGCCCTATCATGACGTAAAGCCTCGTTCGTTTGTTGTTCATAACCCACCTCCGCTATTCTGTTTCTCTCATTTCAAACACTTCGACCATTGAAGCGTCGATCCCAAGCACTGTGCTGACTGCGTATTGTATTTTCACACGCGTTGCTATGTTTGAAGCGCCTCTGGCAAC
>JAUNBH010000053.1 GCA_030527165.1 Clostridia bacterium | reverse complement strand
ACGCCGGAACCCACGGCGACCCCGATCACGCCGACGCCTGGTGAGGGCTATGACCTGCCGTACTACCTGTATGTGGAGAAGGGCTCGTTCACGCTCACCATATACCAGCGGGACGATAACGGCGGTTACACGAAGATATACGCGCAGTATCGGGTAGCCCACGGCGGGAACAAGACGCCCAACGGCGTATTCGAGCTGACTGACCGGCGCGAACGCTGGCGCGAGTTCCCAAAGGGCGGGTGCACTCAGTTCGCGGTAGCCTACCAGGGGAATCTGTTTACGCACAGCCCCATGTACGGGTCTTTTGACAATCACAACATGTGGCCCAAGTACTACGACGGCGAGAAGGGCATCGGCACGGATTCCACGGGCGGCTGCATACGAATGGTGACGGAGGCGGCGCGCTTCATATATGAGAACTGCGCTCCCGGCACCAAGCTTGAGATAGTTTTGGGCAGCCCGAGGGGCACCACATCGCCCGAGCCGCCGGATAGGAACGGCCTGAGGCAGGACCCGACCGACATTGAAGCATGAGGAAAGCGCGCGCGTGCGGCGCGCTTGTTACGGAGGACACGCACTTGAGTTTTGCGCGAGCAATGATTAAGCGGTTGGGCGCGCTGGCGCTCGTTGCCGCAGCGCTGACGGCGGCGGGCTGCAACGAGCCGCTGCTGCCCATCACGACAGACGCGCCGACGGAGACGCCCGCAGTGGAAACGCCCGCCGCCACGCCGGAGAACACACCCAGCGCCACCGTCGAGGCGACGCCGGAACCCACGCCAACCCCGACGCCGTTGGATTACGAGCTGTACCACGTCAAGGCCCACAATCTCAACGTGCGCTCGTCGCCTTCGCTCGACGAGGACAACATAATCGGGGAGCTGCACGCCTACGACAGGGTAAAGCTCGTGGATTTTGAGGACGACGTGTTTGCGGCGATACTGTTGGAGTCCGGGGAGTTAGCCTATTGTGCCCGCGAGTTTTTGCTTCCGATAGACGTGATGTTCTACGCTCACATAGCTCCCTTCGAGGCGCAGAAGACGGACATAGTAACAGGGGAGCCGGTAACGGACGAGGAGGGCAACCCGGTCATGGTGAAGTGCGAGCTGGTCGATTTGCGCTACTTCTTTCCCGACGCGGAATACGAGCTCTTGTTTGCCACGAGCCGCAATGTCACGGGGGCGCCGCTGTACCCTTACGCCATACCCATGCTGCAGCTTGACACAGTGATGAAGCTCAAGCGCGCGGTGGAGGCGTTTGCAGCGGACGGCTACACCATCAAGTTCTACGATGCGTACAGACCGCTTTCGGTTCAGCGCAAGCTGTTTGACATCGTTCAGGTGCCCAAGTGGATAGCCAATCCGGACACGACCGCGTCAAACCACAACAGGGGCTGCGCCGTGGACATATCGCTCATAGGGCCGGACGGCGTCGAGCTGGAGTTTCCGACGCCCATGCACACCTTCTCGGAGGACTCAGCGCGTGACAGTGATACGTGGAGCGAGACCGCGCGCGCGAATGTAGACTACATGACGGGCATAATGGAGCGGTACGGCTTCCAGCCCATAACGAGCGAGTGGTGGCATTTTGCGGACTCCGCCAGGTCGGAGTTCATGACGATGGACATACTGTTCAACAGGTTCACATTTGTGACGGCTGAAGAAATGGAGAGGTACTACGGATGAATAGACTGATTGCATTGATGCTGACGGCGGCGCTCGCGCTGTGCGCCGCGGGCTGTACAGGCGGCGAGCTGACGCCGCCCACGGGCGCGTTCACTGTCGCAGACATGGGAATAGCGGTCGACGGCAAGGTGTACTCTATCAGGAGTGACAGCGCGCCGCTCATCGCCGCGCTCGGAGACGATTACGAGTACTCCTACTCGGTGTCGTGCGTGTACGACGGCGACGACAAGCTCTACGATTACGCCGGCATAAGCGTATCCACGGTGCCGGTAGACGGCAAGGACATAATCGAGATGATAACCATAGACGGTGCGGGATACGCCACTCTGCGGGGAGTGGGTATTGGCGCCGCGTTGGAGGACATAGTAGCTGCGTACGGAGAGGATTACTTCGACGACGGCTATATAACGTACACATATGACAATGACCCCGCCGACTACAACGCCGAGAGGATACAGTTTGAGCTGGACGCGCAGGGCGTTGTGACGCGGATATTCATATACTCGCCAAGCTACTAAAGCTGTAAGTGCGGCGCGCGGCCGCGCGCCGCCCCGACAGAGGAGGCGCACTTGGTATTCAGCTCCGCAACCTTTCTGTTCATATTCCTGCCCGCAGTGTTTCTGGCGAACCTGATACTCGCCAGGTTCAAGCTGCGCCGCGTTCAGAACGCGCTCCTGATGCTTGCGAGCGTGTTGTTTTACGCTTGGGGCGAGCCGGTGTATGTGCTGCTCATGCTGCTGTCCACCGCGGTGAACTACCTGTTGGCGCGACTGCACACGCCCGAGGGCGCTGCCCGCCGCAGGCGGGCGCTCACGATAACGAGCGTGGCGTTCAACATAGGCATGCTGGCGTTTTTCAAGTACTCGGGCTTTCTCGTGGAGAACTTCAACGCGCTGTTTGGCGCGGACGCGCCCGTGCCGGGCGTGGCGCTCCCCATAGGCATCAGCTTCTACACTTTTCAGGCGTTGAGCTATGTGCTCGACGTGTACAGGGGAGTGGCAAAGGCGCGCCGGAACTACTTTGATGTGCTCCTCTACATAAGCTTCTTCCCGCAGCTCATAGCGGGACCAATAGTTCGCTACGGGGATATAGCGGAGCAGATAGACGACAGGGAAATAACGCTCGACAAGACGGCGCGCGGGCTCAGCCGCTTCTGCGTGGGCCTTGCGAAGAAGGTGCTCGTGGCGAACGTGCTGGGGGGAGCCGCCGACGCGTTGTATGCGCTCGACGCGCTCAATACGCCCGCGGCGTGGATGGCGGCGCTCTGCTACGCGCTGCAGATATATTTCGACTTCTCCGGCTACTCCGACATGGCGATAGGCTTGGGCGGGGTGTTCGGCTTCCGCTTCCGCGAGAACTTCAACTACCCATACATAGCCCAAAGCATACAGGATTTCTGGCGCAGGTGGCATATATCGCTGTCCACATGGTTCAGGGAGTATCTCTACATACCTCTGGGCGGCAACAGGAAGGGCGCGGCGAGAACGGGTATAAACAAGGTCATTGTGTTCTTCTTTACGGGCTTGTGGCACGGCGCAAGCTGGAATTTCGTGGTGTGGGGGCTGTTTCACGGGCTGTTTATAATGCTGGAGAGCTATCGGGTCATAAAGACGGATTCGTGGCCGAAGGCGCTGAGGCACATATACACGCTGCTCGTGGTGGTCATAGGATTCGTGTTCTTCCGGGCGGAGACGTTGGAGGCGGCGGCGGGAGTTATCGCGGCCATGTTCAGCTTCAACTTCGCCGGCATCGCGGGGGCTCATCTGAGCACCGTAATAACCCCGATAGTGGCGTGCGCGTTTGCGGCGGGCTGCATTGCGTCTGCACCCGTCGCTTCGCGGTTGGCCGTCCGGGGGGATAGGGGCGCAAGGGCGCTGGAAATAGCTAAGTTTGCTGCGGCGCTCGCGGTATTCGCGCTGTCGGTGCTGGCGCTGTCCACGAGCGCGTACAATCCATTCATATACTTTAGGTTTTAGGTGGCGGCATGAGTGACAGGCTTAAAACGGCGTTCATAGTTGTGATAATGGCGATATGCGTATTGCCCTTGGCTGCCATGCTCTGCGGTTATGAGGGCCAGAACCTCGAGAACAGGCCGCTCGCCGTGCCCGCGCGGTTGTTTGAGAACGGCGAGTTCAACGAGGAGTTTCCGATGGACTTCGACGCGTACTTCGAGGACCACTTCGGCTTCCGGGAGGAGATGGTCACGCTCGTCAACTCGATGACCGTAGCAGCGCTGGGCGACGCGCTCAACGACGATGTGGTCATAGGCTCCGGCGGCATGTACTACTACGCGGAGACGCTGGACGATTACACCGGAACCGGGCGGCTGAGCGATGCGGAGCTCAAATGCGCGGCGCGCGTGATAGCAATGCTGTCCGAACACGCGGAGGCGGCGGGCGCGGAGTTTTCATTTGCAATAGCGCCCAATAAGAACTCTATTTACCCGGAGTACATGCCGTTTTACATAGTGCGTTCGACCGAAACGGGCAACAGGGAGCGCCTGGGCGAGTATCTGATACAGCTCGGCGTGGACTACATAGACCTCTACGCAGCGCTCGTGGAGGCGAAGGCGGCGGCAGGGGACGCGCTCGTATACCACTTGCACGACACGCATTGGAATATGCGCGGCGCGGTGCATTATTACAGAGAGCTTATGCGCAGGCTTGGTGCGCCATATGAGGACTACGCCGCCGTGGAGCCCGTGCTGACTTACGACTACTCGGGCGACCTGCACTACTTCGTGTCGCCGGCAGCGGCCGGCGCGTTTGAGGACGTGCAGTACCCCACGGGGGAGTATGAGTTTGCAGACAGGGCGAATCCGGCGCGCGACAGCGTGTTTGAGACGCGCAGCGAGGCGAATGAGGCGGCGCTGATGCTGTACCGCGATTCGTTTGCGAATGTGCTCGTGCCGTATGTGAGCTCGGCGGTGGGCAGGGTGCGTTACAGTTCCGTGTTCCCATACGACTTCACCGGATTGAGCGACGCGGCTTTCGACATGGTGGCGATAGAGCTGGTAGAGCGCAATATCGCCAATCTGACAGACCGCGTCCCCCTGGTCGAGGCGCGCGAAACGGAGTGTGCGCTCGAGGTTGCCGGGAGCGTGGAGGCGCTTGCGGGTTACCGAACGGCGCAGGGCCGCGTGACTGTATACGGGTGTTTTGACGCGAAGGACTACGATGCGCTCACTGACGCGCTGGTGGTGCGCGTGCGCGCCGACGGGTTTGAGCGCTGCTACGATGCATTCCCCGTGTTCGACACGCAAGCGGAGGCATTGGCTGAGGGATTGCACTGCGTGCAGCCCTGGGGCTTTGCGCTGACGCTGCCCGCGGCGCTGGATGCGGGGGAGTACTCCGTGGAGCTGCTGGTGCTGCGCGCGGGCGCCGCCTGCTCGTCCGGCGAGTTGCTGCGCTTCACCGTGGGCTGAACTGCGCTCCACCATTGTCGTCCGGCTCCCTCCTCGGGGGGGAGTTTTTTTGTCTGCTGCGCTTGACAAACCCGCCTGGGAGGCGTATGTTCAATGCGGCTCCGAAGCGGTGCGCCGCGCCGGGGCAATCGAAACACGATGAGGAGATGAGCATATGCAGCTGTTCATTCACATTACCAATCACGTTGAAACAGTTGCGCCGCTGCTGAATAAGCTGATGGAGCGCGGCATCGCCGGCGCGACGGTGGTCGACTGCAAGGGGATGCTCTCGGCGATAAGCGAATCCGATGTAGAGCCGCCGCCCATATTCGGCTCCCTGCGGGAGTACCTCAACCCTAAGCGCGAGAGCGGGAAAATGGTTTTCATAGCGCTCAAAGATGAGGACGTGCCGCTCGTAAAGGAGGCGGTACACGAAGTCAACGGCTGTCTCAAAGCGCCGAACACGGGCATACTGTTTACCGTGCCTATCATGGGTTGGGAAGGAGTGCCGCACAAATAACATGGAAGCGCTTCTGTATCTTGCGGTCGCCATGGCGGCGGGACTGCTGCTTACGCGCGTCGTAAAGCTCGTTAGGCTGCCCAATGTGACCGGTTACCTTATAGCGGGTCTGCTGATAGGCCCGTATTGCTTTGGGTTGCTGCCCGAGGCGGGCGTCGGCGCGCTGAACGTCGTCACTACCGTGGCGCTCGGGTTCATAGCTTTCTCGATAGGCGGCGAGTTTAAGCTGTCGAGCATGAAGCGCATCGGCTCCAAAGCTATGGTTATCACTCTATGTCAGGCATTTGGCGCAGTCATACTGGTGGACGTGGCGCTCATACTCTGCGGCTTCGACCTGCCGCTGTGCCTGGTGTTGGGCGCCATAGCCACGGCGACCGCGCCGGCCGCCACGCTGCTGGTGATACGTCAATACAGGGCAAAGGGCGAGGTCACCGGCACGCTGCTGCCCGTAGTGGCGATGGACGATGCGCTCGGACTGATGATATTCTCGGTGTCGTTGGCGATAGCGTCGACGCTCGCGAGCGGCGTGACGCTCAACTTCGGCTCCATGGTCGTGACGCCCCTGATAGAGATTGTGCTCTCGCTCGTCATAGGAGGGGCGTTGGGCGGTTTGATCGCGTTGGCGACGCGGGTGTTCCACTCCAAGGGCAACCGGCTGGGGCTCTGCGTTTGTGCCGTATTCGCCGGAGTGTATATGGCGTCGGCGCTTGGGCTGTCGGATCTGCTACTGTGCATGGCGGCGGGAGGCGTATTCGCCAACCTGGGCAAGGGCGCGGACGACGCACTTCAGTCCGCCGACGAGTGGACGCCGCCGCTGTTCTTGCTGTTCTTCGTCATTTCGGGCGCGCAGCTCGACATTTCGGCGCTCCCCGCGGTCGGGCTGTTGGGCTTGATATACCTGGCGGCGCGCTCGGCGGGTAAGTACTTGGGTGCGTTTGCCGGCGCCTCCGCAGTGCACGCTTCACCCAATGTGCGCAAGTACCTGGGCATAACGCTCTTGCCGCAGGCAGGCGTGGCGATAGGTATGGCGCAGATAGCGCTAACCGCACTGCCGGAATACGGCGCGCAGATACAGGCGGTGGTTCTCGCGGCGACGCTCATATACGAGCTCGTGGGCCCCGTGCTCACGAAAGTTGCGCTTGCCCGCGCGGGCGAGATAACGCTGGAGGCCAAGCGTCCGCGCATGGGCAAGCCGAGGCGCGCCTGAGCGCCGCCGGACAGCCGAATCATGTCCCCGCCCACCCACCCCACAAGGTAACTTCTCGCTCTTCGCGAGAAGGGCACGGGGCGCGGCCGGAAACGGCGAAGCCGTTTCAGCCTGCGCACGCAGTGCGCAGGCCGGCGCGCGAAGCGCGCGGCCGCGCCCGCCCCGCGGGTTACGTATCCGGCAAGGGCGGACGCATGATTCTCTGAGGTGCCGCCCGCAGGCGGCGTCCCCGCAAAAAGTTGATAGCGAAGCGCGCGCCGTCGTGAGCGCGCTTGCACGCTGTCGGATTGTGAATGGAGCGGACTCTGCGCTTGACGTGAACCCAGTCGTACCCCGCAAAAAGTTGGTAGTGCCGCCGGAGCGTGGTGCCCGCGTTTACAAGGGCGTAGCGGAGGCAAACGTGACTTTTTGCGGCAGAGGAGGAGCAAGGGAGCGGGCGGACGGCGCTTTTATTTGCCCAAAGGCAAAAAAAGCGTCGGAGCAAAGCGGACTTTGCTCCGACGTGCC
>JAUNBH010000052.1 GCA_030527165.1 Clostridia bacterium | reverse complement strand
GAGCGCGTTCATCTCCTGAGCGAGCGCAGCCATGGCAAAGGGCAGGTCTATGCTGCCCAACAGCTCTAAGCCGGAGCCTATGTCGCGCGCGTGGGGAACTATCATGCCCGTCAGCTCCGTGAGTATGCGCTCCACCTCGTCGCGCTCCTCCGCCATGAGCTTGCGCACCTGGTTTCCCAGCTCCACGACGGCGGCGGGCTCAATAAACAGCGTCTGGCCGCTGCCCGACTGGTCGTGTATCAGCCCCGGCACCTGCTTTCTGTACTCCTGCTTGACCGGAAGCACATACCGCCCGTTGCGCATGGTGACTATCGGCTCCTGCAGGTACTTTTGGTACGTCTGCGAGTGCAGCATGGAGTTGAGCTTCTCCCGGGCCTTGTCATTAGCCGTCTTGAGCGCGCGCCTTATGCGCGAGAGCGCCGGCGACGCGCCGTCGAACAGCTCGTCCTCATTGAGTATGCAGCGCGTCAGCTCCTCCTCTATAAACCTGTATGAGGGAAGCAGCACCGCGAGCTCGCGCAGGCGCGGCTGCGAATCCTCCCGCGACAGCGACGCCTTGGCGATCCGCATCGCCCTGAGGCAGGAGCAGACCGCCAACAGCTCCGCCAGCGACAGCATCGAGCCATCCCGCAGCCTGAACAGCTGCTCGCGCATGTCGGGGAAATCGTCGACGGGAGAGCTTCCAAGGCGGTTGAGCATGGTCTCCGCTTCGGCGGTCAGCTCCAAGCGCGAGCGCACGCCCTCTATGTCCGTCAGGGGCTCGAGCGCCCGCGCGCGCTCGCGGGAAGCGCAACAGCGCGCATAGCTCTCGAGCATGGCGGTTATCTTGCCGTATTCCAGCGCGTCGAGTACTTTTCTATCCATTCAATTCTCCCCCGGTCAATCGACCTGTCTGTTAAAGTGGCCGCGCGTGTAGCCGTCTACGACGGGAACCTCCCGCGCGCCCGCCGCAGCTCTCACTGCGGCTTCCGCTATGCTCCGCACGCGCTCGCCCGGCTCCGTGTCGAACTCCAGCACCCACGCGGAGGCGCCGACGCCAAGCGCCTTGTCTATCAGGTAAGTCGGGACCATGTTGAGCAGCCTCTGGCTGCATCGCCCGCATATTATCGTATTGGTGAGCTCAAATCGCCGGTTTTCCTCGTCCGTCACCCACGCCGCGTGACCGCGGCAGCCGTCGCAGTGCGACAGCTCCCGCTTTGGGCAGTGGGTCAGGTGCATCAGCGGTTGGTGCCCATAGACGTACACCGCGCAGCCGCCCATGGCGCATATGTCCCTGAGCTGCGGCGACGTCAGCTCCACCGAAAGCGTCACGAGCGACGCCCCCAGCTCCCGGAGCGCGAGCGCCGCGGAATTATTCGTGACATTCATGTGCGCGCCGGCCACTATGCGCATTCCGCGGCCGAGCGCCATGTGGCATATGTTGTTGGCGACTATGCCGCAATACGCGCCGCTTGTGAGCAGGCGCTCTGCCACCTCGCGCTCCCCGCGCGAGAGCAGCGTGACAGGCAGGTAGAGCAGCGCGCCCGGATAGCGCGCGCCCATGGGCGCCGCTGCATCCTCGTCGTATGAGCGGGGCGCGACGGCTATGGTGGACACGCCGCCGGCAATGGCCGCGTCCGCCTGTTCCTCCGTGCGCACGATGGCGATGAGCTCGGGCGCGCCGTGCGCCGGAACTCGCAGGACGTCGCCTCTCTCCGCCGCACGCGGTTGCGCGGCGCGCCTTACGGAGGCCTCTATCGCCGCGCACGCCGCGCGCCTCAGCGCGTTCACGTCGGCCGCCGCCAGGTACGCGCCGTCCGCGTCCACCCGTATATCTGCAGCGGCAAAGGGGGTATCGTTCAACTTCCCCAACAGCCGCTCGTATGTCTTTGGGTCGCGCGGAGCATGCGCCTCCTGCGCGCGTTCGCCCACCAGCTCCAAGCGCACCGCGCCCGCCTGCGCCGTGAGCTGCGCGGGCTCATTTGCCCGCAGCTTCAAGTTCAGCTCCAGCGGCATGCGCGGCATGCCGTCCGCGTAGGTGCGCGCCAACTCGTCGTACAGGCGCGCGGGCGCGCTCTCGGGGCTGCGCGCGTCTACGCGCACGCCGTCGCCGAAGTAGTAGCCGGTGGTGAATCCGCGCGAGAAAACGTCATGCATGGCGCGCACGTCCTCCGGCGGAGCGCCGCCCGCATCTATGGCCTTGCGGTACGCCCGGGTGACCGCCGCAACGTACTCAGCGCGCTTCATTCTGCCCTCCAGCTTAATGCAGCGCACGCCCGCCTCCCTCAGCGAACCTATGTGTTCAATCATGCACAGATCCATGGGGCTTAGCGCCCTTTCGCCCACGCCGTCGAGGCGCGCGCGCTTCCTGCAGGGTTGGGCGCACAGACCTCTGTTCCCGCTGCGCTCCCCCGCCATGGACGAGTACAGGCACGCCCCCGAAAAGCTCATGCACAGCGCGCCGTGCGCGAACGCCTCCAGCTCCACTCCCGTATCGAGCGCGCTGAGCTCTCGAATGGCGTCCACACTCACCTCGCGGGCGAGTACCGCGCGCGCAAGCCCCAGCTCACGGCACACGGCAAGGCCGTCAGCGTTGTGTACGCCGAGCTGCGTGCTCGCGTGGAGCTCCAGCTCAGGCAGCCTCCGCCTGAGCTCGCGTATCAATCCCATATCCTGCACTATGAGCGCATCCGCACCGTACTCGTACAGCGACGTGCAGTATGAAAACGCCGCTTCGAGCTCGCGCTCGAACAGCAGCGTATTTACAGTAATGTAGCAGCGCTTGCCCAACAGGCGGCAGCGGGCGATTGCAGCCCTGAGCTCTGAATCGTCGAAATTGCGTGCGTTTCTGCGCGCGTTAAAATCGCCTCCGCCCATATACACCGCGTCTGCGCCGTTTGACAATGCGGCGACGAGGCTCTCCATACTGCCCGCAGGCGCGAGCAGCTCCAGCTTGCCGTTATCGCGCGAGTCCATGTCTGGCAATCATCTCTGCGAGCTCCCCGCTTTCGGCGAGCTCCGCAATCAGCATATTCGCTATGTCGCCCACCGCCGCGGCCTCGCTGTTTGTCACGATGGAGTAACCTATCACGTCGTCGATTCGAGTGTATTCCACGAGAGAGTATTCCTCCGCGTACTTGTCAAAATACGCGCCCGACAGCGCCGCAGCGCCTATATCGCCGCGGAGGAGCGCCTCCAGCATATCCGGATACGATGCAAACAGCCTCATATCCATGAGCGTATTTCCCTCAGCGTCGACGCTGATGCCCGCCACATGGTCATAGCAGGGGGAACCGTCTATGTACCCCACGCGCATATCCGCGAGCTGCACATCCGTACCCGCGGCAACGGCCACCACCACGTCGTCCATGTAGTAGGGCTGCGTATAGCTGTACGCCGCCTCCGCGCCCGTGACCATGAGCGCTATCACCGCGTCCACCGTGCCGTCCGACAGCTTTGCCGCCGCCGACTGCGCGCTGACCTCCACCAGCCGCAGGCGCGCGTACTCGTCCTCACCCGGGAGAATGCGCGCCGCCAACAGCGCCGCGAGTTCCGCCTCGAAGCCCTCGCCGTCCACGCAGAAGCCCGGCGCATCCGCCCGCACCCCGACTATAAGCGCGCCGGCGGACTCTATGCGCCTTATCTCCGGCATCTCCAACAGCATCTGGTCGGGCAGAAGCAGCAACACAACCGCAAGCACTGCGACTGCCGCGACGACAGCTATCAATATCCACTTGCGCTTTTTTCCCCGCTCTCCCTTGAAGAACAGCGAAAGACTCCTGCTCATAACCTCTACCTCGTCACCATTCAAAGCCCATTTGGCGGTATTATATCAGCATTGACCTTCATTGACAAGCAATGCCCCTATTGGTATAATCCGGATTGAATCGCACGACAGAGGTGAAACGCAATGAAGAATATCACTACCAAGGCGCTTAAGGAGATGTTTCTCCGCTTTTTCGCGGAAAAGGGCCACGCCATTATCTCCTCCGCCTCACTAATACCCGAGAACGATCCCACAGTGCTCTTTACCACCGCGGGAATGCACCCCCTGGTGCCGTATCTGCTGGGGCAAAAGCACCCCGAGGGCACGCGCCTGGCCAATGTGCAGAAGTGCGTCCGCACGGGCGATATTGACGAAGTCGGCGACCCCAGTCACCTCACGTTCTTCGAGATGCTGGGCAACTGGTCGCTTGGCGACTACTTCAAGCGGGAAGCCATTGCCTGGTCGTACGAATTCCTCACCGACGAGAAATGGCTGGGCATACCCAAGGACAGGCTGTACTTCACCGTATTTGCGGGGGACGACGACGCGCCGCGCGACGACGAGGCGTATGAGCTCTGGCGCGCCATGGGCGTGGACGACAGCCACATATTCTTCCTCGGCAAGAAGCACAACTGGTGGGGCCCCGCCGGCATCACCGGCCCCTGCGGCCCGGACACGGAGATGTTCTACGACTCGGGCAAGCCGAAGTGCTGCGACGCGTGCAACCCGTCGTGCAACTGCGGCAAATACCTCGAAATCTGGAACAACGTATTCATGCAGTACAACAAGACGGCCGAGGGCGCGTACGAGCCCCTGGCACAGCGCAACGTCGACACCGGCATGGGACTCGAGCGCACCGTGGGAGTGCTCCAGGGCGTGAGCAGCGTCTACGAAACCGACTCCTTCGCCCCCATACTGCGCGCCATAGGCGAGCTCTGCTGCAAGGATTATCTCACCGCCGGCGACGAGGATGCGCGCGGCTTCCGCATAATTGCCGACCACATAAGGACGGCGACGTTCATGATAGGCGACGAGCGCGGCATACTGCCCTCCAACGTGGATCAGGGCTATATACTGCGCAGACTCATTCGCCGCGCCATACGCTGGGCAATGCGCATAGGCATACCCGACGGCTCCCTCGGCACTGTGTGCGCCGCAGTCATAGAGCAGTCCGCCGACGCATACCCGGAGCTTCTCCGCAAGCGCGATTTCATAATCGAGCAGATTACGCTCGAGGAGGACCGCTTCCAGCGCACTATACGCCAGGGCATGCGGGAGTTTGACAAGCTCATGCGGAAATTCCAGTACGTCGACTGCGAGCGCGTCATAAGCGGCAAGGCGGCGTTCAGGCTGTACGACACATTCGGCTTCCCCATCGAGTTCACAGTCGAGATGGCGCGGGAGAACGACGTTGAAGTCGACATAGAGGGCTTCCACGAGGCGTTCCGCGAGCATCAGAAGAAGTCGCAGGAGGGCGCTGAGGGGCGATTCAAGGGCGGATTGGCAGACCATTCCGACCAGACCACGAAGCTCCATACCGCCACGCACCTGCTCCAGGCTGCGCTTCGGCGCGTGCTGGGCGATGAAGTGGCGCAGAAGGGCTCCAACATAACCGAGGAGCGGCTGAGGTTCGACTTCTCGTTCCCGCGGAAGCTGACTCAAGAGGAACTGCGCGAGGTCGAGGCGCTCGTAAACAGCTATATCGCCGCGGACTACGAGATAACGTGCGATGAGATGACCGTCGACGACGCCCGCAAGCAGGGCGCGATAGGGTTGTTCGGCGACAGGTACGGCGAGAGAGTCAAGGTGTACGCAATGGGCCCCGTGAGCATGGAGATATGCGGCGGGCCGCACGCTGACAGCACAGGAGCGCTCGGCACGTTCAAAATCAAGAAGGAAGAGGCGTCAAGCGCCGGCGTGCGGCGCATAAAGGCCGTGCTCGAGAGCCGCTGACGCCCGGTGAGCCGCAGATGAGGTATCCGAAGAACTGGATAAAATACGACTGGGAAACGGACGGCATGCCCGCGGTATTCGAGCTGGACATGGACCTCTACGACATCGCGCCGAGCCCCACACACGATACGCTGTTCTATGTGGTGTGCGAGCCTGCGTCCATAACCGCATCCATGCAGAGCCGCGGGTACAGGGCGAAATGTGAAGCCGCCATGCGCCGCTGCCTTGCCATAGGAAGCCAGAAGCTTGCGGGTGTGATCTCCACCTCGGAATTTCTCCAGTTTTACACATACGGCACTGATTTGCACGCCCTCGCGGATATAGAGGACGCGGCGCGCAGCGTGCGCGGCATCGTGACTCGCGCAGGCGCTCAGCGCGAACCCAAGTGGCAGACCTACATGCGCCTGCTATACCCCGACGCAGCCAAGTTCCAGACCGTGCGCAACGCGGAGCAGATAGAGCTCATGCGCAAGTGCAAGGATTTGCTATACCCCTCCCGCAAGCTCAACCTGCACGTTTACCTCAAGACGGAGCCGCTGCGCCTGCTGTTTGAGGAGCAGGCGCGCCTGTCGGGCTTCGCCGTGGGCAAACCCGAATTCGACGACCGTTCTCCGCGCCCGTACGGCGTATGCCTGCACATCATTTCATCGCTAAACAAGCGCGAGGTTGACGCCGTGACGACCCGCGTGGTGAGGCTCGCCCAGCAGTACGAGGGTGCGCTCGTGGGGTGGGACTGCGCCCTGATGAAGCGCACGAAGCTGATGTGACCCCGGTCGGCGCAACGCAATAAGACGCGCCCTCGGGGCGCTTTTGTTTTGCGCGCTGCGCCAGGCGCCGCCGTGCCCTTCCCGCGCGAGCGAGGAGGTACCTTTGAAGGGCGGGCGGGTGGGGAATAATCCCCCCTGTTGGGGCGGTAGGGCGCATGTCGCTGCCCGCGGTAACGCTTGACACAACGTCATGCGTGATATATACTACTCATAGCAACTTAACGAGGAGGGTATCAATGGAAACTAATTACGCAACCCATGCAACGCTTAAGAGCGACCGCTCATTCCTTAAGGTACTGCTTTTGGGAATAATCACGCTGGGCATCTACCCGCTCTGCATTTGGTATGCAATGGTGAGAGACATCAACACCGTATGTACGCCTCATGACGGAAAGAAGACGATGAACTATATTCTCATGCTCATCGTCTCTCCGCTCACGCTCGGCATAGTGCCGCTGGTGTGGAACCATCGCGTTTCCAATAGGCTGGGCAATGAACTGCGCAGGCGCGGACTCGAAAGTAACTTCAGCGCTTCGACTTTCTGGCTCTGGGGTATACTTGGCGCGCTCATTATCGTCGGTCCATTAGTGTACTGCTATCGCTTTATTAAGGCATCCAATCAGCTCAACGCTGATTACAACGCAAGAGGCTAATCGCCCCCTTTTGAAGCGGCGGTTCCCCGTTGGGCGGGGAACCGCTTTTCCATGCAAAGCCGAGGCGGATTGTAAATCTAACTGCACCACCTGAAGAGAAAAAAGAAATGGCTCAAAAGAGCCAGCTTCCGTATAATGTTGGTTGCCAAACTAAACAGAATCGGAGGGCACTCAAATGAGCCAATTGAATGGTACCACAAACAAGAGGAGTTGTAAACAGTTAGAGTTATCGGAAAGAAGAACCATTATGTAGGATTACAATACATATTGGACAAAGGAAGGGGGCAAGAAGAAAAAGGAT
>JAUNBH010000008.1 GCA_030527165.1 Clostridia bacterium | reverse complement strand
TGGCGTAGGGGTGAACGATATGTAGAGCGCTGAAAGATACCCAACGCGCGACGTCTCGTAGTCAAAAGCGTAATACCAGTTGCCTACCCTGGATATGATGGATACGGTCTCGCCCCGGCTGAGTACTCTGATTATCTCCGAAGCGGTGGAGGGCTCAGTGCGGAAATTAAGCGTGTTGGCGTTCACGACGCCCTCGCCTATGAACACATAGTCGTCCGGATTCTGCGTAGGCGTTGGCGTGGAGATAGGAGTAGCCGTGGGTTGGGGCATTACCGGATCTGACGGCATGGATATGTTCAGGTCGCCCATGGTGGTTCCAGGGTAGTAAAAGGCGAGTATCTGCGCGTAGGTTTGATTGTCAAGCGCGCGTTGGCGCGCCCCGTATTGGCTTAAACCCACGCCGTGGCCCCATCTGCCGTGGTAGAGGGTATATCCGCCGTCGGTTTCTTCGCCCCAGTAAATGCGCAAAGAGCCATTTGCAAATACTCCTGCGCTCAAGAGGTTCGACACGGGGAAGCTGACCTCGACCGTCAACTCATCGCCCTCGGAGTCGCCGTCGCCCGTTGCCGTGGTAACGATAAGGGTCGCAGTAATGAGCGACATATTGTGAAGCGTATTGGGGTACTTTGGCGTATTGGCGCTTATGCTTGAAACGCACTTCAGCGAGGCGAGCTCAACTTCGAGAGCAGCCGCCGCTTTTGAGAGCAACAGGGCGCTTAACGCCCCGTTTGAAACGGGGCTACCGTCTGTCGGGACAAAGACCGATTCCAGTACGCTTGCAGAGCCGGCGAAATCGTACGGGTCGAGCTGAAGCGAGTAGCCCGCATTGCTGCTGCCGGAGCTCCAGGCGTAGGAGGGGAGATTCGTCTCGCCGCCATTGCTCGCGGAGAAGTAAGTCATCAGCACGCGGTCGCCTATCATGAGAACGTCGTCGATAGTTGCGTCGACGGCTTCGATAATGCGCGTGTTTTCGGGGAAATAGCCGGCGTACACCTGATCTGAGGCGGTGTCGCCTATGTCGTAGCCGGACGAAGAGCCGGCGAGTATTTTGTTGATGGCGAAGCCTTTGGCGGCGATGGCCTGCGCCTTAAGCGCCTCCAGAGGATAGGAATTGCTCATCTCCTTGCTGACGACGCCGTACAGGTAATGAGCGAACGGAACGGTGTTGACTACCTGGAGATAGCCGTTGGAAGTCCGAGTGATTGTGAAGTGCCCGAGGTAATAGCACGAGTTGAGCAAGAGGTAACCGCGCGTCCTGTCGAGGTAGCAGCGGAGTATGCTTACAGACGAGCCGGTGTAGAGCACGCCGAGTGTGGAATGGTACACCCGAACATTGCCATTGTCCTGCGAAGTTATCGTCAGCGTGCCATCGGAGAAGGACTTCGAGTTCTCCTCAATAAAGTACTGCCCCGACACGGAGACCGTGAGAGAAGTGGCGTTGTTGGTCGTGAGTTTAACGCGGACATAGTCGTAGTCAGACGCAGCAAAAGCAACGTCTGTGGGAATGTACATCAACACAAATACTAACGCGAGTGCAATGGCGACATATTTCCGCATATCTCCCTCCTAAAACACCGGATAGTACATTATATCACATGTTTCTCGGAGGCGCAAACTCAGGGGGCTATTTCACGGTTTGTTAATATTTGCCTGTTGTGAGCCGAAATTGCAATGAGCCGCGGTCGGCGCGTGTTGATAGCGATAGCCGCTGCGATACGCGCTTTTACGATGCGTGCTGCTTAGGAGTAAGGAGCAATATGCGTTCTGTGTAAATGCGGGCGCGCGTCCGCGGCACGCGCCCGAAGCTTCAGCATTCCAGCTGCTTGCCCATGAAGTTCGCGGCGGTCTCACATGATTTCATCTCGGTCTTTCCCATGGCAATGGAAGCGTCCCTGCTCAAAAGCATCACCGCGCCTATGGCGTCGCCGTTTGCCAGTATGGGCACGATGACCTGGGCGCTGTATGGCACTTCATCGCGCTCGTCGGCGGTTATCCGAAGCGCTTTATTGCCGTTCTGCAGCAGGAGTTTCTCCCTGTTCTGCATAACCGCTTCCAGCTCAAGGCTCAGCGACTTGTCAATGTAATCCTTCTTGCCTGCGCCCGAGGCTGCGATTACACAATCCTTGTCGCATATGACGGCCGTATGACCGAAAGAAGCGTAGAGCGCCTCCGCATATTCCCTGGCGAAATCGCCAAGCTCGCCAATGGGCGAGTACTTCTTGAGTATGATTTCGCCGTCCTTATCCGTGAATATCTCAAGCGGGTCGCCCTCGCGGATTCGCAGCGTCCTTCTGATCTCTTTTGGGATCACTACCCTGCCGAGTTCGTCGATTCTTCTCACTATGCCGGTTGCTTTCATGCTTCTCCTCCTGCGCGTCTGGTATATGTGACGCTATTATCTGTAATTTGAGGTAAAATCTATGCGCCGTCCCAAATGGACAAAGCTGGGAACTCCTGGATTCCGTCAACTGTGGGCGCACGGCGCGTCAATCCACGCGCGTATACGCGCGCAGCAAGCCGTTGGCGTCACAGGTGGCGAGCATGACGTCGCTCGCGTTCTCATGTCCCAGCTTGGAGAGTGAGGACTCTACCCACTCCACAGTCTTTCCGGCGGCTTCGACTGCGCTTTCCATTATCTTACCGTCGATGACGAAGTTATACACGAGCTTATCCTGTGCGGGGTAGAGCTGCATATCCTCGGGGGTCAACGGCTTGCTCGTGGATTTCGGGAGTACGCTCAGCGAGCCGTTAAACTCGAACAACACAGTCTGTACGTCTGCGAGGTCAAAGTAGCCCTGGTTTCTCAGCAGGGCGAGGAACTCGTGCAAGTCGATTTTCGACATATGGAAGTTGCGCATGTGGAATTCTCCGTTATCAAACAGCACAGCCGACTGGCCGGCAAACAGCCGCCGCAAGCGCACGCTCTTTACGGTCAGCAGCGCTATGACGACTGTTATCAAGCCGTAAGTTACGAGTGCGACCATGGATTCAAGTATGTCGTCGCCCTTGGCGAGCGCCATCTCCGCGGCGATTGAGCCTATGGTGATGCCGCAGATGTAGTCAAAGAGGCTCAATTGCGCTATCTGCCTGTTGCCCACTATCTTGGCGAGCAGGAATAGTACCGCTATTGAGGCGAGTGAAGTTAGCATTGTATTGACGTAGTTCATAGCTCCTCCGATTCGGTTGATACCATAGTTTTGACCTTGATTTATGATGCTATTCGGTATAGAATCGCATTGAGATGGGGAATCCGTAGATAGACGGAGCACATAGAACGACGGGAGGGTTCGGACGATGTTGATAGTCAAGATAGAAGGCATGGGCTGTGCGCGCTGTGTGACGCGCGTGACGGATGCGCTTAAAACGCTCGGTTTGTCGGAGTTCAGCGTGGAACTGGGTTCTGCGACTATAGAGCGCTGCGATGACGTTGAGGCGGTCAGGTCGGCAATAGAGTCGCTGGGCTTTGAGGTCACATCGATAGAGGGCAACTGAGCATGAGCGCCGTGAGGCCGCGCGTTGTGCTGGGAATGTCGGGCGGAGTGGATTCCTCCGTGGCGGCATTGGAACTGATGCGCAGCGGATACGAAGTGATAGGCGTCTTTATGAAGAACTGGGAAGAGGCAGACGAAGACGGCGTTTGCACGGCGGCGAGCGACTATGACGATGTGCGAAGCGTCGCCGGCGCGCTCGGCTTGCCGTATTACTCAGTCAACTTCTCGAGGGATTACTACGAACGCGTGTTCAGGCTTTTTCTGGATGAATACCGCGCAGGCAGGACCCCAAATCCCGATATACTGTGCAACTGCGAGATAAAGTTCAAGGCATTTCTTGATTTTGCCATGATGCAGGAGGACGTAGAGTACATAGCCACCGGGCATTACGCGAGGCTGGACAGGTCCGGCGGCAGAGTCAGGCTGCTGCGGGCGAGGGACGGCTCCAAGGATCAGACATACTTCCTCGCGGGGCTAACCCAGTCACAGCTGCAGCGCGTGCTGTTTCCGATAGGTGACATGCTGAAAGCTGACGTGAGGCGGCTGGCGGAGCGCGCAGGCCTGTCTACAGCCCGCAAAAAGGACTCTACGGGCATATGCTTTATAGGAGAGCGCAAGTTCAAGCGGTTTTTGATGCAATACTTGCCGGCGCAGCCGGGGGACATAGTGGCATTGGACGGCAGGGTAGTCGGCCGGCATGACGGCTTGATGTACTACACTCTCGGCCAGCGGCGCGGCCTTGGAGTAGGCGGCTCGGCGGATGGAACGGGTGAGAGCTGGTTTGTAATAGCGAAGGACATGGCAAACAATCGGTTGATAGTCCGGCAGGGCGAGGGCGCTGAACTGTATTCTGTCGCGCTGCGGGTCAGGAGCATGAGCTTCATATCCGGTGAAGCGCCTGCGGAGCAGTTTGCCTGCACCGCCAAGTTTCGTTACAGGCAGCCCGACGCGGACGTTTTAGTTACGCGGCAGGGCGATGGTTGGCGTATCGCATTCTCGGAGCCTCAGCGCGCCGTGACGCCCGGTCAATGGGCGGTGCTCTACCGGGGCGAGGAATGCCTGGGTGGCGGCGCGATAGATGAGACGGAGCCGTTAAAGCCGTTCAAGCTGCCGTCCTGATATACTTTAGCGGAGGAGTTATAGGCGTCTTATGGTAAAGGAGTACACAATAACCGGAATGAGCTGCGCTGCGTGTTCGGCATCCGTGGAGCGCGCCGTGAAGCGCATAACCGGCGTCGATGCGGCATTTGTCAACCTGTCAACGGAGAAGCTCCGTGTGCGCAGCGAGGCAGATTTGACAGAGGAGATAGTGGCAGCTGTCAAGCGCGCTGGATTTGGTGCGGCGCCCAGTGAGAGTCGCAAGCTACAGGCGCGCATAGACGATGAGCGCCACGAGCGCGAGCTCAGGAGCATGCGCGCGCGGCTGATAGTGGCGGCTGTGTTTACCGTACCGCTCTTTTATATATCGATGGGCACGATGGTGGGGCTTCCCTCGCCGGTGACGGCGGACATGCCGCTGGCGTTTGCTTTGGTTCAGCTCGCGCTGCTCATACCAGTGATTGCTGCGGGTTACGGCTTCTATGTCCGGGGCTTTTCAAACCTGTTGCGGCTGCATCCGAATATGGACTCGCTAATAGCTGTGGGAACGCTCGCGTCGTTTGGCTATTCGCTCTACTCGCTGGCGCTGATAATCCGGGGTGACGCCCACGCCGCGCACGCGCTGTACTTTGAATCGGTCGGCGTGATACTCACGCTCGTAATGCTGGGCAAATTCCTCGAGTCGAAAGCAAAGGGCAGGACTACAATGGCGCTCCGCAGCCTTGTCGAGCTGTCGCCTGACACCGCGACGGTAGTTCTGGCGGACGGCAGCGAAAAGCTCGTCGCAGCTGATGAGTTGCTGCCGGGCGACGTACTGCTGGTGCGCCCCGGCGAGGCGATACCCGTCGATGGCGTATTGACAAAGGGCGCCACCTCTGTGGACGAGTCGATGCTCACCGGTGAGAGCCTTCCCATAGATAAAGCGAGTGGCGACAGGGTTACCGGCGGCAGCGTGAATATAGGCGGCGCATTTGAGTTTACAGCTGACAAGGTAGGCGAGGACACTACCCTGTCGTCTATAATACGGCTCGTTGAGGCGGCGCAGTCGGAGAAAATGCCCATCGCACGGCTCGCGGACAAGATAAGCGGCGTATTCGTGCCGGCGGTTGGCGTTATAGCTTTGGTGGCGGGAGCAATATGGCTCATTGTCGGGGAGACGTTTGCGATGGCGCTCAGGGCGTTCGTATCCGTCTTGGTTATTGCCTGCCCGTGCGCGTTAGGCCTGGCGACCCCGACGGCTATCATGGTGGGGACGGGCAGGGGCGCCAAGATGGGCATACTCATACGCGATGGCGAATCCCTTGAGACGGCGTGCCGCCTGAGCTGCATGGCGCTGGACAAGACCGGCACATTGACGGTGGGCAAGCCCGCCGTAACCGACGTAATAGTGTACGGCGGGCGGAGCGAGGAAGCGCTCCTGAGCCGCTTCGCCTCAGGGGAGAGCCTTTCCGAACACCCGCTCGGCAGAGCCATAGTCAAGTTTGCAGATGACATGGGCATAGCGCGGGACAAGGCGGACAGCTTTAACGCCATATCCGGGCGGGGCGCTATTGCGCGCGTTGGCGGAGCGACCCTGTACATGGGGAATCCGGCGTTCATGGATGACAACGCAATAGAGGTGGGGAAGCAAGTCCGCTCAGATGTTGAACGCCTCAGCAGCGAGGGGAAGACGCCATTGCTGCTGGCGGTTGACGGTGAAGTTATGGGCCTTGCCGCGGTATCGGATACCATACGCGCAGAGGCGCGTGACACGGTTTCGCGCCTCAAACGCATGGGAATACGCTGTGTGCTCGTGACCGGGGACAATGAGAATACGGCGCGCACAATAGGCGCGCTCGCAGGCATAGACGACATAGTCAGCAATGTGCTTCCTCAGGATAAAGGCGACATAATCGACGAGCTGCGTGCGCAGGGAAATGTCGTCGGCATGGTCGGCGACGGAATAAATGACGCGGTAGCGCTTTCAAAGGCGGATGTTGCATTCTCTCTGGACACGGGTACGGATGTCGCCATTGCGGGCGCGTCAATCGTGCTTATGCGCTCGGATCTTAACGGCCTGCCGGATTCCATAGCGCTTTCGAGGGCTACAATGCGCACGATAAAGCAGAATCTGTTTTGGGCTTTCGCGTATAACTGCGTCTGTATACCGATTGCCGCGGGGCTGCTGCACGTGTTCGGAGGCCCCATGCTCAGTCCAATGATAGCCGCTTTGGCGATGAGCCTGAGCTCCGTCACGGTGCTGCTCAACGCGCTCAGACTGTCCGGGATTAAGCTGAGTGATGGGCTGTAATATACCAAAAATGTGTTGACATCGTTTTACGGTTTCTGTATAATAGCTCCTGCAGCGCGGTCGTGGCGGAACAGGCAGACGCGTACGTTTGAGGGGCGTATGGGAGACCGTATGGGTTCAAGTCCCATCGACCGCACCATGCCGGGCGTTCTTATAGCATTTGTGTGTTGTGAGAACACCCGGCTTTTTCATGCTCTTTTTGCGGCGGGGCGTAGCTTACGGGTAAAATACTTCCGTGCGCGGCGGCTTTTTCTTTTGCCGTCGTGCGGCAGCCTTTTATCAATCAGCTATAAAGAAAAGCCGATAACCGCATTATTATCCGCGTGTTATCGGCTCTGCGTCGTGCGTCCGGCTATTTGATAACTGACATATTCGGTTGTTTCACATTAACCAATGCTTCTTGTTTTCATTCGGGCAGAACAGCGGAAAGTCTTTCAGTTCTGTATCCCGCGTATCTTCACCCGTGTTTTGCTCCTGCAAACAGGGCATAAGAACCATTCAAAGTTTTTCATATTACTACCACTTGTCTGAGCATTTTCAACTGCTAATCATCCTGTTTTTCTCTGATTTTTCTGTTGATTTTATTGGCTTGCAGCTTAAATACAAGCATATAAACCGCCCAAAAGATTGCCGCTGCGCCTAATGCTATCAGAATATAAACTGCGATTGAACCCAAGTCTCTCTTTATCCATCCCGCAAGGAAAGCGGTGATAAGATAGACAACCGTTCCTGCCGCCATATGAATCAGCACTTTCAGGCTGTTTGCAAGGTTTTCCTTTTCGTAAACCAAAGAGGGGACGGAGAATCCAACTGCAATCATAATGGTGCAAGCTGCAAGCTGCAATAGTTCCTCGCCTGATCTTTGCCCGATAAAGTTGTCCGCACCTCCCGTAAAAGCCGAAGCTATGAAAAGCATTGCAACAAATGCAAAGCTGCCAATCAATACCCCGAACACAATTCTCTGTAATACCTTTTTCATTTAGCACGACCTCCCTATATACCAAGATACTTTTTGAAAGCAGGCAGATATTTTCGTGAGATGTAGTCCTTACAGCCATTTTTAAGAACAAGAAGCATAACTCCCCCGATAGACGGCTCGACACAATCAAGGTGTTTTAGATTGACCAATACCGATTTGGATATCCTCATAAAGTCATTGCCAAGCATAGCTTCAAACTCGTATAAGCGTTTGTTGCTGATATATTTTTCCGACTTGGCATATACGATAGTTTTTTCTTGCTCTACCCTTATCATATAGACGTCCTCCGGGCGCAAAACGAAAATGCGCTCGTTCTCGGTAACGGTAATCAGATTAGTGTCTGCACTATCTTCTATGAGCGACGCTATACGGCTGACCTCCGCCGTCATTTCATTCGTATAAATAACAGCATAAGGCTTTACGGCCTCTTCGGATATTCTGATTTCTACTTTCACTCGTGTCTCACCTCGCTTTCTCCTTGCATACATAGTATAAGGCGGTCCTGCCGTTTTGTCTGTGCTTTCCCGGCAAGTGGCAATATTGCGGCGGTCAAATGCAAGATTTAAGTTGTCTTATGACAAAAACGCTCCCTGTTTTGTTCTTTGCTTCTCTGACAATATACAGCTTATCACTGTACCTGCACAATTACTATCAAATGCCTTTTACATACGCCCAAAAGAAGATGTTCAAAAGTTTTTCCCAAACAACGATAGGGCATAAGAGCCGTTCAAAATCCGGAAAAGGAGAATAACGTCCATATCATACAAATACTAAGTGGCGCCTTAACGTAATATATTATTTGAAAGCGATGCGAGAGTAGTGCACAATTTATAGGTGCATTGCAATAATCATTGAGCTCAATGCCGGCGAAAAGGGATTCCTTTACGAGAGGCTGTCGTTTCAGTTTGATTATCCCGATGGGAGGGTATAGTGTGGGATTGAATACAGCGATAGAGAGAATGACTGCCCGCATTGCCGGAATACTTTCGACGAACGCGCCATCCGTTTATGTTTACGGCTCCTATGTCTTAGCGGACTTTAGATTGGGCTGGAGCGATATTGATATTCTCGTGCTCACCGAGAAGCCCATTGCGCAACAGCAGGCGGACGAACTGGTTTCACTCAGGCAGACCATGACCGCAGACGAGCCCCTCAATCCTTTTTACCGGTGCTTTGAGGGCGGCATGCTGACATTGGATGCGTTTGTACGCCGCGTTCCTACAAGAGTTGTCTATTGGGGCACGAGCGGGCAGCGGATTACAGACAGCTATAGCTTTGACGCGTGCTGCATGAAGGAACTGCTCGATTGTGGCCGTCACCTGCACGGGAAGGACGTGCGAGGGCAATTGGCTCCGCCGTCCTACGAGGACATAAGAGCAAGCATACAGTCCCATTATGATGCTATCCGCAGGTATGCAAGCCATTCGGGAAGAAGCATCTATTCATTCGGTTGGATTCTGGATATAGCCAGGTGTGTTTACACGCTCCGCACCGGTCAAATCATTTCAAAGACCGCTGCAGGGGAGTGGGCGCTAAGCTGCCGCCTGTTTGGCGACGATGCCGCACTCAGGACCGCTCTGGCCGTCAGAAGGGAACCGCAGGCGTATCACGCGAACGCTGCGTTGCAGGACTTGGCGGAGGAACTGGGCGAGGTGATACAGCGGTATGCGGATGTGCTCGAAGCGGAATTGACGGCCGCACCTATATCGGCTGGGTATCCGCGCGCGTAGCAGGTAGCCTCAGTTGTTGACAATGACTTAGAACCAACGTATAATATGCGCAGTTCGGTGTATGGAGGAGTTCTGTGATGATTGGAAGCGGGCTGAGAAAGTTTGCCGAAGAGAACGGGTTTCGGGTGGAAAAAGGAGTAGCGTTTGGCTTGTACAGAGGGAAGTACATGGTCACCTTGAGAGAGGGCGTCGGTTGGAAGTCCGTCTGTTTTGCGGTAGCGCTTCAGGACGACGGAGCAAAGTACGCGCTTCACTCGCTGATCAACGACGCTGAGTTCAAGACGAAACATCGCGTAGTGGGCTGTGATCTCACGAGCGGGACGGTTCGCATTGTGTTCCATGACACGTTTGGCACGATGAAGCGGCTAAGAGAGGCTACCGACGCCGTATATGAGCAGCTGTGCTCGAGTGAGGTCAAGGGAGCGGATCACTGCAGCCATTGCATGCGGCCGCTCGACTCCATGGACGCAAAGACGGTACTCATAGGCGACGACGTCCTACCTATACACCGTGCCTGCTTTGAGGAGCTGAGCGCTCAAGCGGAAGAGAACGCGGAGAAGGCGAAGCAGACGGGCAGCATACTCACCGGCGCTCTCGGCGCAACATTGGGCGCTTTGATAGGCGCGATACCCTGGGCGATAGCGTACTATTTCGGGATATTCGTCGGCTGGTTGGGATTCTTGATTGGCATTGCGGCGAAGAAGGGCTATGAGATATGCAAGGGCAGGGAGACCAGGGCCAAGGGAATAGTGATGATAGTAGTGCTGCTGCTCGTCGTGGTCTTTGTGGAGTACGCAACTATAATCTGCACTTCCGCAATTTACATACTTAATGACCCTTCGTTTGCGGGCACGGGGCTTACGTTTGGCGATGTGTTTACGGCTGTAAACTATACCCTTGCCACAGACAGCGCTGCACTGTTGTCCTGCTTGGGAGACGTATTGCTCGGCTGGCTGTTTGCCGGGCTCGGAGTGCTCTCGACGCTGCGAGATGTGTTCAAGCGTGCCAAGAGCGCACAGAGCGCGCCTGTGGAGATGGATTAAGCGCCGACAGCGCCTGTGCGCAGTTAAATCCATAGCAGAATGAAAAGCCGCCGGGCGCGTGTAGCAGCCGGCGGCTTGTGCTTTTGCAGCCTATCGCTAATCCATGTCCGCACCAAACGCTTCAAGCTTGTCTTTTGCCAAGTCGGGTCTGTTGTCGCCATGCTTGGTCAGAAGCATCGTGACGAATGACAGACCCACGAATACCGCGCCGTATGGGAAGAGTATTCCATATCCGAGATGTTGCAGCAGATAGCCTGACACTATGGGCGTAATAGTCTGCGCCGCCATGGAGAAAGTGTAGTAGAAGCCGGTGTACTTGCCTATATCGCCGCTGCGGCTGATTTCCACGACCATGGGGAAGCTGTTCACGTTGATAGCTGCCCACGCGAATCCCACCAACAGGAACAGCACGCAGTACGGTATCATGTATGCTGCCGTGATCGCCTCGCCGATGCGGCTGAAGACTTCCGCGTCTATCTGTTCGGAAGACATGCCCTGCTCGACTAATGAGGGGACCAGTGTAGACTCAAGCCTCAGCGTCTCCGAATCCGCCATTTCGCCCACAAAGCCGGAGAGCACTGCGCCCATGGCGAAACAGAGCGTCAGTATGGTTATCCCTATGAGTATGGTGCGCTTTCGGCCTATCTTGCTCGAAATCATGCCTATGGGTATGTATGAAACGATTGCGCCGACGGTGCCGAGCAGCACACACAGCGATGCGTCGCCTACCTGCATGTACAGCTCTTGCGTGGCGAACTTGGAGAAAGCTGTGGTTATGGCGTTGTAGCCGAAGAACCATAGGAATACCGATAGCAGTATCAGTATGAGGCTGCGCCTGACGGCGGGCGCGAGTTTGACTCCGGCGGTGGTAGATTCGCTCTGCACCGACGTATCGTCAATGGCGTCAAGTCTGTCGTTTATCAGTGACGTTTCAGCTTTGAGCTTCTTTTCGTTTATGGTAATTACCAACACCACGACCGCGATAACCATGACGGCGGCGATGCAGATGAACACGGGCAGGTAATCGACGCGCTCGCCCGCTTCGGTAGCGGTAAGCAGTTTTATCATGAGCAGCGCGAATGCTCCGCCGACCGCGCCCATGAGATTGATAACTGCATTAGCTTTTGAGCGCAGGGGTTTGGGCGTCACATCGGGCATGAGCGCGACTGCCGGCGAGCGGTAAGTGCCCATGGCTATCAGCGCGAGGCCGAGCGCCACGAAAAAGAGCCAGAACACCCGCTCGGTGTCGGCTATCGGAAGGAGTATACACATTATCACGGCGACAGCGGTGCCGCCGATGATGAATGGTATGCGCTTTCCGGCTTTGTCACTCAGCGCTCCGAAGAACGGCAGCATTACGAGCGCCAACACATTATCCAACGCCATGATGATGCCGGAGGGGCCGTCCGGGACTCCGAACGTATCGCGTAACATGAGCGGTATAACCGTATCGTATACCTGCCAAAACGCGCATATCGACAGGAAGGCCAATCCAACGAGAATAGTGCGTTTGTAGTTCAGCTGCATGCGGGGTACACCTCCTGGTATTTCTGTGATTATAAACTGAAATTGCGCGCAATACAAACGGTATTCGACAATTACGCAGATATATCGTATATATGCGCCAATCTGCTTTATGCGCGGTTGCAACTGAACTATACTTACTGTGTAGGCTTAACACAATACGTCCCACGGGACATTTCATGGAGGTGTGCAGTTTGAAGAAGCTAATGCTCGGCAATGAAGCTATCGCGCGCGGCGCGTATGAAGCGAGAGTGCGCGTATCGAGCGCTTACCCGGGAACACCCAGTACAGAGATAAACGAATGTGTCGCAGGCTATCCGGAGATATACTGCGAGTGGGCGCCCAACGAGAAAGTCGCGGTCGAGGTGGCGATAGGCGCTTCGGTTGCGGGCGCGAGGAGCATGGCGTGCATGAAGCACGTTGGACTTAACGTCGCCGCGGATCCGTATTACACGGCGGCGTACACCGGCGTCAACGCGGGCATGGTTGTAATCGTCGCGGATGACCCGGGGATGCATTCGTCGCAGAACGAACAGGACACGAGGATGCACGCCAAGGCGTCGCATACGCCCTGCCTTGATCCTTCCGACAGTCAGGAGTGCAAGGACTTTATGCGCACGGCGCTCGAGATAAGCGAGGAATACGATACTCCTGTGATATTGAGACTGACCACGCGCATTGCGCACGCAAGAACCATAGTGGAGCTTGGCGAAAGGCGTGAGGTTGGATTGAGGCCGTATGTGCGGGATGTCAAAAAGTACGTGTCCATGCCCGCCAACATGAAGGGGCGGCATATCGTAGTGGAGGACAGGGAGCGGCGCCTGGCGGAAGCCGCAAATGAGCTCGGTATTAACCGGATAGAGTGGGGCGACAGGGGAATTGGCGTCATAACGTCCGGAGCAGCGTACAATTACGTCAAGGAGGCCATGCCGAACGCCTCCGTGCTAAAGCTCGGCTTGGCATATCCGCTGCCCAGAAAGCTCATAGAGGAGTTTGCGTCGCAGGTCACGGAGCTGTTCGTAGTCGAGGACATGGAGCCCTTCTACGAGGAGACGATTAAATCCTGGGGCATTGCGTGCTCGGGCAAGGATAAGACGGGCGTGCAGGGAGAGCTGTTCGCAAGGCGAATAGCTGCAAAATTCATGGGCGCACCCGAGCCCGGCCCTATGGAGACTCAGGGGATACCGGTGCGGCCGCCGGTGTTGTGCCCGGGGTGCCCGCACAGAGGGCTGTACTACATACTGGGCAAGCTCAAGCTCACCGTATGTTCGGATATAGGCTGCTATACGCTCGGGGCTTTGCCGCCGCTGGCTGGCGTTGACACATGCGTGTGCATGGGCGCTTCCATAGGCATGGCGCACGGAATGGAGAAGGCCAGGGGAGTCGAGCAGGCGAAGTGCACCGTCGCGGTCCTTGGAGACAGTACCTTCTGTCACAGCGGAATCACGGGCCTGCTCAACGTGATGTACAACAGGTCTGCAGGTACCGTGATAATTGCGGACAACTCGATAACCGGCATGACGGGTCATCAACACAATCCGTCTACGGGGTTTGACATACACGGCAATGCTGCGCCGCAGCTCGATTTGATCAAGCTTTGCGAGTCAATGGGCGTAAAACACGTCGTCACAGTCGATCCGTACGACCTCGCTGAGTTGGAGCGGGTACTCCGTGAGGAGACGGCGAGGGATGAGCTCTCGGTAATCATATCGAGAAGACCGTGCGCCCTCATTGTCAAGCAGCCAAACGTGCCGTATGTATGCGATTTGGAGAAGTGCAGGCGCTGCGGCATGTGCATGAAGATAGGCTGCCCTGCGATAAGGCGAACTGAGAGCGGAGTAGAAGTTGATGCGACACAGTGCGTAGGTTGCGGCTTGTGCGCGACGATATGCCCGTTTAACGCTTTGAGCGCGAAAGGAGAATGAAATGACTAACATAGTTATTGTTGGAGTAGGAGGCCAGGGGACGCTCCTCGCGAGCAAAATACTCGGCACAATTGGCCTCGACAACGGATACGATGTGCGCGTCAGCGAAGTGCACGGCATGAGTCAGCGCGGCGGAAGCGTTGTGACATATGTGCGCCTCTCCAAGGATGAGAAGCTCCATTCGACCATAGTGGAGCAGGGGCAGGCGGACGTCGTACTCGCGTTTGAGAACCTTGAGGCGTTGCGCGCTCTGCCGTATCTAAAGCCCGACGGAACGATAATCGTAAACACCCAGGAGATCCTGCCAATGCCGGTTATCACGGGGCAGGCGGAGTATCCTGCGAACTCGCTGGAGCTGATTCGCAGCACGGGAAACGCAGTCGAGCTTGACGCTACGGAGATAGCCCATCAGTGCGGCACATACCGGGCGGCGAATGTGGTGATGATAGGCGTGCTCGCAAAGAAGCTGCCGTTTACATACGAGCAGTGGATGAGCGCCATTGAAGCAAACGTAAAGCCTAAGTTTGTCGACGTCAATAAAGAGGCTTTCCGCAGAGGGTACGAGCTGTAACGCGCGATTGACAAAAGCGCGACGGAGGAAGAATGACCAACTTTGACAATAGAGTAGACCGCACCGGCACCGGTGCCGCGAAGTGGGATTTCGCGCCAAAGCATATAACTTCCGCGGGGCATGTGCCGCTGACGATTGCCGATATGGAGTTTCGGACTGCCCCGGCGATAATCCGCGCGGTCGAGCGCGGCGCATCTCACGGCGTATTCGGCTACACATACCCGGATGACGAGTACTTCAACGCCCTCAAGGGCTTTATGAAACGCCATCACGATTGGGATGTCGAACGCGAGTGGCTGCACACAACCGCGGGTGTGGTTCAGGCGCTGAGGATATGTGTGGCCGCCTATACGAGCGCAGGTGATTCCGCCATAATACAACCTCCCGTGTACCCTCCGTTCAGGTCAGCCGTGCTCGATGCCGGCAGAAATCTCCTTGAGAACCCGCTGATAAACAACGATGGTCATTACGAGATAGACTTTGACGATTTGGAGCGAAAGTGCGCGGATCCCACGGCAAAGCTGCTGATACTGTGCAGTCCACACAACCCGGTGGGCAGGGTGTGGACGCGCCGGGAGCTGGCTGCGATGAACGAGATTGCGCTGCGCCACGGTGTCACAATCCTGTCGGATGAGATACACGGCGAGCTGATACTGCCGGGGTACAAGCATACTACGCTTGCCACCATAGAAGAGGCGAAGGAGAACTGCGTAATATGCACGGCGATGAGCAAGACATTCAACTTGGCGGGAATGGCGTGCTCCAACATATTCATACCAAATGAGGCGCTGCGCACACGCTTTGCCGACGCTGCAAAGACAATGGGTTCCTTTGGCGTACCCGCGCTGTCACGGTATGCGGCGATAGCCGCTTTCACGGAGAGCGACGATTGGCTGCGGGACTTGTTGGAGTACATCAACGGCAACTTCGAGTACTTGTACGATTTCATCAGTGCGCGCTTGCCCATGCTCAAGTGCACCCGCTGTGAGGGCACATATCTCGCGTGGGTAGACATGCGCGCCCTGGGGTTGGACGACGCCGCCCTGGAGGACATGAATATCAACAAGGCGCTGCTGGCGCTCGACGAGGGTTACATTTTCGGCGCCAATGGCAGCGGATTTGAGCGCATCAACCTGGCTATTCCGCGTTCAGAGCTCAAGGCCGCGCTTGAGAGGCTGGAATCCGCCATCAAGTCGCTTTAATAGTCGTACTCCGCTCCTCCGATTATTTGCGGTCGGAGGAGCATTTCTGTCTTCAAGTACCCACCAATACATGATATAATTACTACAAGAAAACAGGAGGTGGAATTGTATGAAACCGCGTATCAACAGAGAGAAACTGGTAATGCAGAGCGTAATGGGTGAGATACATCATCCGACGATGCGTGCGAGCGCGTACAGGCTGGAGGATAACGGCGTCCCATACGTCCTTCCCGGGACGGGTGCGATAACCTACAATGTAAAGATAGGCGACTCGGTTTACGGTTTTGCCGCAGACCATGTCGAGCCCGGCGTATCGATTAAGAACTCCGACGTCGCCGAAAACGCGGCGCTCAACACGCTCGCGTGCGTAGGAAATACGGCGTATGTGGTCAGCGGCGACGCAAAGGGCGAAAAGGGCTATGTAACCGGCACCCACGGCGGAATAGAGCACGTTCTCGTGTACTTCGAGGAGAGCACTCTCGACAAGCTCTGCATCAAAGACAAGATACAGATTCGCGCCCAAGGCCTCGGCATGGTGATAGAGGGCTTCGAGGATACGGTTAAGGCAATGAACATGGATCCGAGGCTGTTTGACGCCATGAATATCGAGGTGCGCGACGGCAAGCTGTATGTGCCGGTAGCGGGTAGAGTTCCGGCGTATCTCATGGGCTCAGGCATAGGTTCGTCGAGCGCGTACAGCGGCGACTACGACATAATGACTGCCGATTGGGACGTGATAGTGCGCTATGGATTGGACAAGCTGCGCTTTGGCGATCTGGTCTTGCTCGAAAACTGCGATACCAGTTACGGGCGCGGGTATTTGACCGGCGCAGCGACCATTGGAGTGGTAGTGCACAGCGACTGCATACTGGCAGGTCACGGCCCCGGAGTGACGACGCTTCTCACGTCGAGAACCGGTGCGCTTGAGGGCGTAATAGATGATAACGCCAATATAGGAAATTACATGCGCGGGGAATGAAATGAACTTGAGCTCGCTAAATAAGGAGCAGCGCGAGGCTGTCGAGTGCATCGACGGCCCGCTTCTTGTGTTGGCAGGCGCGGGGTCTGGAAAGACGCGCGTAGTCACATACCGCATAGCCAACCTGATAGAGCACGGTGTGAACGCGTGGAATATCCTGGCGCTTACGTTCACAAACAAGGCGGCGAGGGAGATGCGCGAGCGGACTGCGCAGCTCGTCGGGGAGGCTAAGGCCGCCGACATGTGGGTCATGACGTTTCATTCGGCATGCGCGCGCATATTGCGAATGGATATAGAGCAGTTGCGCAACGGCTACACGCGCGGTTTTGTCATATACGATGATGCCGACCAACTAAGCGTGATAGAATCGATTCAGAAAAAGCGCGGCATAGACGAGAAGACGCTGCCAAAGCGCGCCATAAAGGAGCACATCAGCAAGGCTAAGAACATGGGCATGTCGCTGGAGGACTACTTCAAGTCGAGCATATACGCAGGTCCACTTGAGCTGGAAGTCGCGCTCGAGTACGAGAGGGAGCTGCTCGGCGCTAACGCGCTAGACTTTGACGACCTGCTGTGCATGACGGTTAAGCTGTTTGAGGAGCGCCGCGATATTCTCGATAAGTACCGCAACCGCTTCAGATTTGTAATGGTTGATGAGTATCAGGACACTAATCCTCCGCAGTTTAGGCTGATAAAGCTCCTGTGTGACGAGCATCGCAACATCTGCGTGGTAGGCGACGACGACCAGAGCATATACGGCTGGCGCGGCGCAGATATAAGCAACATACTGCGGTTTGAACACGACTTCAAGAACGCGAAGGTAGTGAGACTCGAACAGAATTACAGGTCGACGGCGACAATACTGGGTGCGGCGAATGCGGTAATTGCGCACAACAGCGGACGCAAGGAGAAGGCGCTGTGGACGCGTGGCGGAAGCGGGAATAAGGTGCAGATAGTCGTAAACGCCAACGAACGCAGCGAAGCGGAGTACATATGCCGGCAGATACTCAGAGGCTCTAGTGCCGGGAGGAGCTACAGCGACTATGCGGTGCTGTACAGGATGAATGCGCAGAGCCGCGTGCTCGAGAGCGCACTGATTTCGTTCGGCATACCTTACAGGATATACGGCGGGCATCGGTTCTTCGACAGAAAGGAAGTCAAGGACATCATATGCTATCTCCGCCTGATTGAGAACTCCAACGACGACGTTGCATTTAAGCGAATAATCAACCTGCCAGCGCGCGGCATAGGCGCGACCACGCTCAACGCGCTCGTGCAGACGGCGGCGCTGCGCTCCATGTCGCTCTACGAGACGGCAATATGTGAGGGCGTGCTCGAAAAGCGCGTCGCAGATAAACTGCATCCGTTTATGAAGCTCATGGAGGGCTTCAAGGCTATGCGCAGGCATGCCACATTGAAGGAATTGGCGCAGAGTATACTGACCTCCACAGGCTATCAGGAATACCTGACTCGCAGCGCCGACAGTGCGGCAGAGGCGGAAACCCGCTGGCAAAACATATTGGAGCTGCTCGGCAGCATTGACGAAGTGGAGCAGCAGCTTTCCGACGAAGACGACGCGCTGTCCGTCTACCTCGAGAATGTGGCGCTCATGAGCGATATAGACGCCATGGACGATGACAAGCGCAACTATGTATCACTGATGACGCTGCACAGCGCAAAGGGTTTGGAGTTTCATACGGTGTTCATACCCGGCGTCGAGGAGGACATATTCCCATCATCTCGATCAAAAGAGGAGCTTGCGCGGCTTGAGGAAGAACGGCGCTTGATGTACGTTGGCATAACGCGCGCAAAAACGTGCCTCTACGTGCTGTGCGCACAGAGCAGGACGCTGTTTGGCAGCACGAACTACGCCCGCAAATCGCGCTTTATCACCGAGATACCGGATGGATTGGCCGAGTATGTGGCAGGCTCGTATGGCGTAGACGCGCGCGCATTTATCAGAGGCGGCGCAACTGCGCAGGATGAATACGGGCGTGCCGCCGGGCAAGGCGGGCGCACATTTGACGGTTTTGGTACGAACGGCCGAGCGCCGTACTATCAGAGCCGCAGCAGCGGCTACGGTTCGACAAATAATCGTACAAGCGTACGAAGCGGCGGTGCTGTGAGGCAGCCTCGTCCCATGCAAACGCCGCCGAAACCCGTAGAGAAGCACTTGAGCGCGGGTCAGCGCGTGATTCATGCCAAATTCGGACGCGGCACGGTATCTGCAATATCGGGAAGTGGAAATGCTATGCTTGTGACGGTCGACTTTGACAGCGGCGTTACAAAAAAGCTGGCGGCTGCCTACGCTCCGCTTACGACGGAGGGAGAAGAGTAATGAACCGGCGAATGCAGGATGTTGTCGAGCGCTTAAACGCTCTGGCGCGCGCGTATTATGAGCTTGACGCACCGCTCGTCAGCGACGCTGAGTACGATGCGCTGTACGACGAATTGCTTGAGTTGGAACGTACAGAGGGCGTTGTACTGCCAAATTCGCCTACGCGCCGTGTCGGCGGAGCGCCTGTCGCGGAGTTTCAGCAGCACGAGCACCTGGCGCGGCTGTGGAGTTTGGATAAGATACGCTCGCGCGCGGAGCTCGAGGAGTGGATGCAGCGGGTGGAGCGCTTGAAGGAGGACTACCGGCAGACGCGCGGGGAGCTCCTGCCGCAGACGCGCTATGCGGTTGAGTATAAATTCGATGGGCTGACAATAAACCTGACGTACTTCGAGGGTGAGCTCGCCTATGCCGCCACGCGCGGCAACGGCACGGTCGGTGAAGGTATTCTGGAACAGGTCAAGACCATACGCGACATACCACTGTCGATCCCGTACAAGGGACGCGTGGAGGTGCAGGGGGAGTGCTACATGCGCTCGAGCGTGCTCAAAAAGCTCAATGCGCTCGGCGGAGAGGCGCTTAAGAACGAGCGCAATGCCGCCGCCGGCGCGCTGCGAAATCTCGATCCGCGCGTGACCGCGCGCAGGCGCCTGTCGTGTTTCTGTTATAACGTGGGGTATATAGAGGGCATGGAGTTTGCATCGATGCCGGAGATGATCTCCTTTTTGCAGGAGAACGGCTTTCCGCTCAGCGGTCATAGGGTTTACTGCGACGATGCGGACAGCGTTATGGCGGCGGTGGATGCGGCGTATCAGTCGCGCGCCCGCCTGGACTTTCTGATAGACGGCATGGTCATCAAGATATCGGATATGGCTACGCGCGAGGCATTGGGAGCGACGGAGAAATTCCCGCGCTGGGCAGTGGCATTTAAGTTTCCCGCAGAGGAGATAACGACGATAGTTAACACTGTCACCTGGGAGGTCGGGCGCACCGGCAAACTCACGCCCTTGGCGCACTTGGAACCGGTTGAGCTCGCGGGCGCTACCATAGCACGGGCGACGCTAAACAACTACGACGACATACTCAGGAAAAAAGTCCGCATAGGCTCCAGGGTGTTCATACGGCGCAGCAACGACGTAATACCCGAGATACTCTATGCGGTAGAGGACGGCAGCGCCACGGAACCCATTGAAAAGCCTGAGCGCTGTCCGAGCTGCGGCGCGCATGTTGAACAGCGCGGCGCTCACATATTCTGCACAAACACTCTGACTTGCACACCGCAAATTGTTTCGCGCTTAGCTCACTTTGCCTCGCGTGAAGCGATGGACATAGAGGGTTTTTCTGAAAAGACGGCGGAGCAGCTGGTGAAAAAGCTCGGCGTAAGGACGATACCGGGGCTGTATGAGCTCACAGACGAGCAACTGCTCTCGCTGGATAAGTTCAAAGACAAGAAGACGCGACGCCTCTTGGATGCGGTCGCGGCGAGCAAGGCGTGCAAGCTCTCGTCGTTCCTGTTTGCCATAGGCATACCGAACGTGGGAATAAAGACAGCCAAAGCGTTGTCAAGGCGATTCGTGACGTTGGAGGCGGTTCGCGGCGCGAAATATGACGAGTTGGTGTCCATAGATGATGTCGGCAGCGTGGTCGCGGGAAGCATTATCGAGTTCTTTGGCGACGCCCGCATAAGCGGAGCGATAGATGCGCTGCTCGACCACGGCGTCACGCCGGAGCCGGATTCTGCAAACGTCGGCGCGAGCTCGCTTGCGGGAATGACGGTTGTCGTTACGGGCGGCATGGAGCGAATGGACAGGAGGGGTATAGAGTCGCTGATTGAGCAGCTCGGCGGCAAGGCGTCCGGAAGCGTCAGCAAGAAGACGGACCTGGTGGTAGCCGGCCCGGGCGCGGGAAGCAAGCTCTCCAAGGCGACGGCGTTGGGGATCAAGGTGATCGATGAATCAGAGTTCTTTGAAATGATTGGTGAGCAATATGAGGATAGGTAAGCTGAATAATGACGCGCTCGATGCGCTCGTGCTTAGCAAACTTCGCCATACGCGGCGGGAGGTTTCGTGTGCGCCGCAGATTGGCGTAGACTGTGCGGCGCTGGACTTCGGCGGGTCACTGATAGTTGTTTCCACAGACCCCATAACTTCCGCAACGGCAAACCTGGGCAGATTGACCGTGCATGTGAGCTGTAACGATGCGGCTGCAGCGGGAGCCGAGCCCGTGGGGCTGCTTGTAACGCTGCTCGCGCCGCCGGACTGCACGGAAGCGGACATAGATGCGTTGACGGACGAGCTTGCTTCGGCCGCCGCCGAAGCCAATGTGGACATCATAGGTGGCCATACGGAGATAACGGGTGCGGTGACTCGCATGATAACCTGCGCGACAGTGATCGCACGCTCTATAAACGATGCCCCGATTATGCCGGACGGGGCGGAGCCGGGCGACGACATCGTGCTGACAAAGAGCGCGGGCATGGAGGGTGCCGCCATAATCGCCTCTGACCTGCCCGAACTGCTTGGGGACATCAGTGAATGCGATATAGCGCGCGCCAAGGGCTTTTTCGAGTCGATAAGCGTAGTGCCGGAAGGCATATGCGCGGCGCGCAACGGCGCAAAAGCAATGCACGACGTAACCGAGGGCGGCGTATACGGCGCCCTGTGGGAGTTGGCGCACGCGTCGGGATGCAAGTTGATTGTCGAGTCCGCGCTCATACCTGTGGACGGCGTTACGCGGCGAATATGCGATGCTGCCGGTGTGGACGTATATCGGTTGATATCCAGCGGATGTATGTTGATTGCCTGTGCTGACGGTATGCAGATGTGCGAGCGCCTTGGTCAAATAGGCGTTTCGGCGCGCGTGGTTGGCAGGGCGGCGAGCGGCAGCGGCGTTGAGATAGACGGCCGGCTCATAGAGCCCCCGGGCGCCGATGAGCTGTACAAGCTTTTTGAGGAGCGTCAAGGTCGAGCTATGCAAAGGGGCGTAATAGTGGTATAATACTCTGATTTAGCACAGGGGGCTTAGTATGATTTCGAGCATGACGGGCTACGGACGGGCGGCCGTAGAGCACGACGGGCGCAGAGTGGAAATAGAACTAAAGAGCGTGAATCATCGGTATCTCGATTTGTCATACCGCATGTCAAAGTCTATTTCATTCTGTGAGGACACATTGCGCAAGCGCATAGGGCTTAAGCTCTCCAGAGGGCATGTAGACGTCTATGTGTCGTACGTCAACAACAGAGAGGATGCCAGGCGGCTTGCCGTAGATGAACTGGTGGTAGCCGCCTATATAGGCGCGGCCCGCGCGATTGCCGATAAATACGGCGTAGCGTGCGACTTGGACGCTTTGAGTCTGCTGCGCCTTCCGAACGCGACTGCTTTGGAAGAAGCTGAAGACGACAGAGAGGCGATTTTGGCATTGATGTCGGAGGCTGTGGACGCTGCGCTCGAACAGTTGGTTGCCTCGCGCAGGAACGAAGGTGAACGGCTGCGGAAGTCGTTTTGCGATTGCCTGGACGCAATCGAAGACCTTGCGAAGCGCATTGAGGACAGGGAACCCGTTGTGGTTGAGGAGTACGCGAGGAAGCTGCATGAGCGGATTGCCGCGCATCTCGACGGCAGCGCAATCATAGACGAGGGCAGGCTTGCCATGGAAGTAGCTTTATTTGCCGACAGAGCCAGCATAAACGAGGAGCTCGTGCGAATTGCGAGCCACATTGAGAAGCTTCGCTCGCTGCTCTGCACGGACGGAGCGGTTGGCAGGACGTTCGAGTTCTATACGCAGGAGCTCAACCGCGAGTTCAATACGATCGGATCTAAGGCGAATGATGCGCTCGTTACGGACTGCGTCGTATCCGGCAAAGCAGTGTTGGAGAAGATCAGGGAGCAGATTCAGAATATAGAATAGGGGTGTGTGAAGAATTGGTCAGTCGTTCAAGACGAGGTCTGTTAATCGTCATATCGGGGCCTTCGGGCGTAGGTAAGGGTACTGTTACCAAGGCGTTTTTGGAGCGCAGCCCCGGCGCCAAGCTCTCCGTTTCCGCCACGACCCGTGCGAAGCGGCCTCAGGAGATAGAGGGAGTAAACTACTTTTTCAAGACCCAGGATGAGTTTCGCCGTATGATAGAGGCGGACGAGTTTTTGGAGTATATACAGGTGTTTGGGCTCAATTACTACGGAACGCCGCGGGCATTTGTAGAGGAGGAGCTCGACCACGGAAACGATATCGTGCTTGAGATAGACGTCAACGGCGCTATGAAGGTCAAAGCCGCGTATCCGGATTCCGTGTGCATATTTATAGCCCCGCCGACTATGAGCGACATCATGACCAGGCTGTATGGGCGCGGAACCGAGAACGAAAGCGCCATACTGCGTCGATACAGGGAGGCTTTTGGCGAGATGCGGTTCTTGCCGCAGTACGATTATGTAGTAGTAAACGACGTCATAGATAAGGCGGTTAACGCCGTGTGCCACATTGTTGACGCGGAAAAGTGTCGCGTCTCTCGCAACGGCGAACTAATAAAGCATTATGAAGAGGAGTTGAACGAGGATGATAAACTACCCACCGATTGATAAACTCTTAGGCATTGCAGAGTGCAGATACGCGCTGGTAACCGCGGTCTCAAAGCGGGCGCGGCAGCTCATGGAAGCTCAGGCGGTAGCTGCAAATGAGAAGCCGGTTTCGCGGGCTGTAAACGAGCTATACGAGGATAAACTACACATTGTCAAGGGCCGTCGCGCACCAATCTCAAGCGGTTTTACGTTTTGAAGGGTAGGCGCGGGTTAACCCCGCGCTGTTTTTTCCATGTACGCAAGTGTTATAGTTGACATCGGGAATACGAATGTCGACAGGGTGTTCTGCTATCGGATTCCCGACAATATGCAAGTAGAGCCGGGACACAGGGTGTCGGTTCCTTTTGGCGCGTCCAACCGTTCGACGGAGGGCTTTGTCGTCAGCGTTAATAGCGATGCGCCCGAGGGGTTAAAGCAACTCAAGACTGTGACCAAGACCCTGGAGCCGTATACCGTAATGCTTCCGGATCAACTCGTGCTCGCGCGTTGGATGGCAAATGTATACAGGTGCCTGTATGTTGACGCATTGCGCCTGATGATACCCGCTCAGCTCAGGCGCGGGCGTATAAGCGAGAAGGTAGTAAAGCTCTATGCACTGTGCGAATGCCGCCCGCACGATGAGATGAGAGCCGCGTTGACGATGAAGGACGGCAGATACCGCTCGCGGTTGCAGGGAGAGGTGTTTGAGCTCATGCTCGTCCAGCGAGAAATGTCAGCCGCGGATATATCCAAGCGCATACCGGGCTCGCAAAGCGCCGTCAAGGCGCTCGTAGCCAAGGGCATTCTCACGGAGACCGGGCGCGAGGAATTCAGAGTGCCGGCATATGAGCGCGGCAGTGCCGCGGAAGCACCCGAGCTGACCGGGGCGCAGCGCGCAGCTTTTGAAGCGGTATGCGGCGGAATAGACGCGCGCGAGGGCGTGTTCTTGCTGCACGGAGTAACCGGCAGCGGCAAGACGGAAGTATATATGCGCTCCATAGCGTATGCGCTCGAGCGCGGGGGAAGCGCAATAGTGCTCGTACCTGAAATATCGCTTACGCCGCAGACGGTGAGCCGCTTCAAGGGGCGCTTCGGCGACCGCATAGCCGTGTTGCACAGCAGGTTAAGCGCCGGTGAGCGCTATGACGAGTGGCGGCGCATACGACTGGGCATGGTTGATGTGGTGGTAGGTGCGCGGAGCGCAGTATTCGCGCCCTTGTCACAGTTGCGGCTGATTGTGATTGACGAGGAACACGAGGCGTCGTATCAATCCGAGAGCTCGCCGCGTTATAATGCCATAGAGGTTGCGATCAAGCGCTGCAAGCTCAATGGCGCCGCGCTCCTGCTGGGCAGCGCAACGCCGTCATTGGGTGACTATCTCAAGGCGGTCAAGGGCAGATATGGGCTGTTGGAGCTCAATGAACGCGTAAGCAGCATACCTATGCCGGCAGTGGAAGTTATCGACATGCGCGCGGAGTTCATGGCGGGAAATACCGGCGTATTCTCGTCCCAGCTCAAACAGGCGCTGGGTGAGTGCATGGCAAACGGCGAGCAGGCGATACTCTTCATCAACAGAAGGGGCTACTCGACTTTTGTGTCGTGCAGGATGTGCGGCCATGTGTTTGAATGCGATAACTGCGACGTATCCATGACGTATCACAGCGCGAACAATGCACTGATGTGTCACTATTGCGGTGCGAGGCGTGCCCTGCCGACAAAATGCCCGGAATGCGGCTCGGCCTTCATAAAGTACTTCGGCGTAGGAACGCAGCAGGTGGAGAACCAGCTGCACGAGTTGTTTCCAGAGTGCTCCGCGCTGCGCATGGACATGGATACCACGGGAACGAAGGATGCGCACCAGCGGATACTATCAGCCTTCGAGCGCGGCGAAGCGCAGGTTTTAATCGGCACCCAGATGATAGCAAAGGGTTTGGACATACCGAACGTCACATTGGTTGGCGTCGTGGCGGCTGACGCAATGCTGCATATTCCGGATTACAGGAGCTGCGAGCGCACATTTCAGTTGCTCACGCAGGTTGCGGGCAGGGCGGGGAGGCAAGCCAAACGGGGCAGGGTAATAGTGCAGACATACACGCCCGAGCACGAGGCGATCAGGTTCGCGTCAGCTCACGATTTCAAGGGGTTTTACACGTATGAGATAGCACAGCGAAGGAAGGCGCTGTTCCCGCCGTTCTCATTGTTTGCCCGGATACTGTTCGTGTCGGAGGATGAGGAGCGCGCTTCAGCTAGCGCGCGCGAGTACGCCGACGGCCTGTCGGCGGCGATAGAGGCGCAGCTCAACGGACGCGGGGCCAACCAAGGCGAGATTCTCATGGTAGAGGCTGCTGCGGCTCCGGTTCGCAGAAAGCAGAACGCGTACAGGTATCAGGTGCTGCTTCGCTTTGCGCGCACAAAAAACCTCCCGCTGATACTCGACGCAATATACAGGTATCACGCGGAGCACGGGGGAGAGTGCGCGCTGCATCCTGAGATAAACCCCGGAGATATGTTCTAAACCGGTAGCGGCTAAAGCGTCGGGTCGCCGGTAAGTATGAAGTAGATAACGTAACCCACCGCACCCAATACCACAGCGAGCAGCGCATATGCGGCGATTCGCTTAAACGGTATGTCAATTTTCCTTGAGACGACGTACTGGCTGCGCTGTGTAGCGCGAAGCGAGGTCTCCGTAAAGCGTGCTGAACGCGGTATTTTCTTCGCCGGCGGCGTCTCAACAGCGGGTGGCGCATACTTGGAGATGCGAGGCAGCGCCGAACGGCTGCGCGTAGCCTCGGCCGTTGAACCCGTGGGCGCGAAACGATTGAGATTTGCAGTTGCGCCTACGGACGGGTCGGGAGCAGTATCCCGGATGTCAGGAAACCTTGTAAGGCGCGGCGCGCTAACCGGGCGGCGCGCTATCTGCCTCTTTGAGGCATATCGCGAGAAGCGGGGCGCATCCTCGATGAGCTTAATGGCAGAGCCGCTGTACTTGGCAAACCTGTGCATTCGCGCGCCGCGATCGCGTACGACAACGCCAAAGCGCGCCACGGGTCCCGTATTTGATACCCTGTTTCGCCGCAGTCCGGTATACTTGACCGTATTATGTCTGGCATCGAGTTTCATAGCAGTATCAGCCCGGCGTGGCCGCGGGGGTTGCGTCTAAAGACGCACTCGGCGTTGGGGTGGGGATGTCCGCCGCGCTCTCCACAAAAGTTATGCTTCCTCTGCCGAGGTCGTAGCGATATGCGGGTTCACAGGTTCCCACAACATACAGGTGTTCGCGAAGCTCAAATAGGAACACTCCGACGCCCTGTTCGCCTCCGGTTGCGTTTATGGTAACGACGCCGTCAACGGAGAGCTTGCCAATCTCCGCGCCGTGATATATGCCGCCGTTTACAGTGCTAAGCGATGAACCGTCGCGCATGACGAGCGTGCGTTCACAGTACAATACGCTGTACGACATGCCGGAGCAGCGCACGGCGGCGTTCTGGTCTATCGTTATGTCGGATTTATGCGCGTTAATAGTGTGGAGCGCGTCAAGGGAAGTGCATTCAACATGCGAGCTCGCGCTAAAGAGTATCGAGTAGGCATTGATGCAGGCGCTGTTGCTTGAGGTAATGGATATATTACTGTTATCACCGATGGTAAGATCCCCATCCAGGTAGATGCCAGTGCTGACGGAATCTATGACGAGATCATTGCCATAAATGACGGCGCTTCCCAACCCGCCTATGCATACGGAACCGCAAGAAAGCGTAACGTCATTGATTGTGATGCTTGCGCCATCGTCGAGTCGGAGCATGCAGTCCGCATCGCCGGTGATGGCGTGCCCGTTTCCGTTAATCGTAACATGCCCGCGCTCTGCGCTGAGCGTCAGCATCTGCTGATACATCTCAATGTTTGCCCCCAGTTCGCAGGAGCTCTCGGTAGAATTGGCGAGAAAGGAGGCGAGTTCCTGCGCGGACATAATCAAGTCCGACCCGATGTCCACTATATCGTTGGGATCGGCGGGCTGCTGCGGCGAGCAAGCGCACAGCGCGAGGCAGCAGACGATGCACAATGCTATAAGCGATGTCCTGATATACTTCATAGACAGCTCCAATCCTATTTGCGCAATTATATCATATTATGCCGCCTAATGCACGCGCACTATACTATGCGCGTCGGTTACATGAAGAAGACGGCCGCGCTAACGCGCGGCCGTCCGAAAGAACGAGTGGCTACTCGATAGATGCTGCGCCCTTGTTCAGCGCCTCTCTGTTGAGCGGTATGAGATGCGCCTTGCGTTCGCCCAGCGTCTCAAGCAGCGCATCGAGCACGGATTCAAATTCTACGCATTTCGTCTTGGCGATATATGCGCCGAGCATGACGAGGTTTATGACCTTTGAGTTGCCTAGTTCATCCGCTATCTCGTTGCAGGGGACGTAATAAACGTCAATGTCGGTACGGGTGGCCTTTTTGCCGATAATGGAGCTGTTGATAAACAGCTTGCCGCCGGGGAGCACACAGCTCTCGAATTTATCGAGGGACGGCTCGTTCATCGCGACTACCGTCGTCGCTCTCGTCACAATGGGAGAAGCGACGGGCTCATCTGAAATAACGACGGAGCAGTTGGCGGTGCCGCCGCGCATTTCAGGGCCATATGAAGGAAGCCAGGTGACCTCGCGTCCTTCAAACATGCCCGCTTCAGCGAGCAGTTTGCCCATGAGGAGAACGCCCTGTCCTCCGAAGCCTGCGAAAATGTTCTGCTCTAACATGGTCAAACCTCCTTCTTGACGCCGAGGGGATAGTACGGAATCATATTCTGCTCCAGCCACTCCATGGATTCCACCGCGCTCATGCCCCAGTTGGTAGGACAGTTGGAGAGCACTTCAACAAGCGAGAAGCCCTTGCGCTCCATCTGTGCGGCAAATGCATTCTTAATGGCGCGCTTCGTCTTGATGATATTGGCCGTGCTGTTGACAGCGGTGCGCTCTATGTATGCGGCGCCGTTAATGGTAGCGAGCATCTCTGCAACGCGAATGGGGCTGCCGCAGTGGTCTTTGTCGCGACCGTAGGGCGAAGTGGTGGTCTTTTGTCCAACGAGTGTAGTTGGAGCCATCTGGCCGCCGGTCATGCCGTAAATGGCGTTATTGATAAATATAGTGGTTATTTTCTCACCCCTGTGGGCGGCGTGAACGATTTCCGCCGCGCCAATGGACGCGAGGTCTCCGTCACCCTGGTATGTGAACACAATGCTGTCCGGGTGAACGCGCTTGATGCCCGTTGCTACGGCGGGAGCGCGACCGTGCGCCGCCTCCATGACATCGATGTTAAAGTACTTATAGCCGAAAACCGCGCAGCCGACGGGCACTACGCCTATCGCCCTGTCGGCAATGCCGAGCTCATCGATGACTTCCGCCACAAGACGATGGACGATTCCATGCCCGCAACCTGGGCAGTAATGCATTATCGTATCGGTCAGAACAGGCGTCTTCTTGAATATGGTAGCCATGGTTACGCCCTCCTCATTTCCTTGATTCTGTTGAGAATATCCTCCGCAGTGGGTACGAAACTACCGGGTCTGCCAAGGAATTCTACGGTCTTTTCGCCGTTTACGGCGAGCCTTACATCCTCCAGCATCTGACCGGCGCTCACTTCGACGTTTAGCGCGGCTTTAACGTTGGGCGCGCAAATCACATCGTGCACTTCCTGGGTGGGGAACGGCCAGATAGTTATTGGGCGAACCAAGCCGACCTTTATGCCCTCCTGCGCCGCCAAAGCTATCGCGCTCTTGCATATGCGCGATATAGTGCCGTAGGCCGTAAGGATTATCTCGGCGTTGTCGCAGTTGTAGAGCTCGCAGCGAGTCTCATTCGCTTTAATGGCGTCATAGCGCGCCTGCAGCCTGTCGTTGAGTTCCTGCAGTTCCTCAGTCTCTATGTAGAGGGAGTTGATTATGGCGCGCGGACGTCCGGAAGCGGCGTCCCAACCCTTGGCCGCCCAGGTCTTCTCGGGGAGGACGCGCTTGGATTCGGCTGGATGGAACTCGACGGGCTCCATCATCTGACCTATTATGCCGTCCGCGAGCATCATCACGGGAGTGCGGTATACGTCGGCCAGGTCAAATGCGTCCTGCATCAGGTCAATGGCCTCCTGTACGGATGAGGGAGCTAACGCGATGACGTGGTAATCGCCGTGTCCGCCGCCCTTCGTCGTCTGGAAATAATCGCCTTGCGACGCCTGTATCGAGCCCAGGCCGGGGCCGCCGCGCATCATGTTGACTATGACGCAGGGAAGCTCTGCTGCGGCGAGGTAGGATATGCCTTCCATCTTGAGGCTTACGCCGGGGCTCGACGAGGAGGTCATAACCCTCGCGCCGGAGCCGGAAGCGCCGTACACCATGTTAATAGCGGCGACTTCACTCTCCGCCTGAAGGAAACAGCCGCCGACCTTGGGCAGTCTGGCGGACATATACTCAGGTATGTCGTTCTGGGGCGTGATGGGGTACCCGAAGAAGAAACGGCAGCCCGCCTGAATCGCGGCTTCCGCGACTGCTTCGCAGCCTTTCATGAGTTTTTTAGCCATAGATTTTCTCCTTACCTAAGTTATTAAATCAAGCGTTCTTTTCGATTGTGATTACAGCGTCTGGGCAGGTGCGGGCGCATGCGGCGCAGCCCACACATGCTTCTATGTCCATTATCTCGGCAGGACGGTACCCTTTTGCATTGAGCTTGGTCTTTGACAGCGCGACTATATGCTGGGGGCACGCGCGCGAGCAGAGACCGCAACCCTTGCAACGATCTTCATTGATGATAATAGTGAATTTCGCCATACTCAATCCTCTCTTTCTAAGCGAATGCATCCGTGCGGACACGAGTCTTCAGCCAATTATACCACCGCATTACTGTGTATTCAAAGGTATAGTGGAATATAATATCGCTTTATGACTAATCGTGAAAGACTGACTTGCGCAGAAAAAAGCCCCAAGCGTGGGTGCTGCGCGTCAGATGCCGAGTGTGGTGAAGCTCTCCCAGTCGCGACGCATATAGCGCTCGATTTCATACGTCTCGCCCATATACGAGGGGTCGAGTTCAAGCTCGCGCGCAAGCCGGACGAAGCCCGAGAGAGGAGCTTTCATCCCTGAAGTCATTACGACCGGTATGCCGGTCTCACGAGATATGCGCTCTACCATGGAATAGCCCTCGGCAATGACTTGGGGCGTGGTCTCATATGAGAGGTTCGCGTTGTTGACGATGCCGGTAATCGCGAGCCTGCAGCGCGTTTGGATCTGAGCCATCATGGTGAGGTTTTGTTCGAGCGTAGCGGAGAAGGGGCGCATACAGTTGACGACGCAGAGCACATGGAGTTGCCCCAGTTCGTCAAAATTGCGCTTAAACTGGCCCAGTGCGACGGCGCCTGATGGGTCTCCGCCGACATCGAACAGCACCGTTTCATGCTCATCTATGAACACGGAGTAGACGTCTGGCGGGACGGTGGGTGATTCCACTCCCGTCATGGCGTATGTCGGATAGATGAGTTTGACGCCGTTTTGTTCCAGCATATGCTTGCGCTCAGCGGAGCGGAAGTACGGGTTGATGATGTCAAGGTCTACCAGCACCGTGCTGCTGCCGCCGCGGACGGAGCGCATGGCGAGGTTTAGCGCCAGCTCGGACTTGCCGGAACCAAAATTGCCTATTAGGACTGTTGTTGCTTTCATGTTTCAGGCCTCCCGGGGTAGTATTGGCGCATAAATGCGCATAATCTGTTCGGCGGCGTTAATTCCGTCAACGGCGGCGCTCACTATGCCGCCCGCGTAGCCTGCACCCTCGCCTGCGGGGTATACGCCGCCATAGCGCGTAGCTTCACCGGGCTCGTTTCGCACAATCCGCAATGGTGCGCTGGTGCGCGTCTCAACCGCGGTCAGTACGGCGTCATGTGCGTCGAATCCGCGAAGCTGCCTGCCGAAATCTCGCAATCCGGCTTTAAGCGCGCTGCAGACGTACTCGGGCAACAGCTCGTTTAGATCAGAAGGCGTGACGCCCGGCAAATATGTTGGCGTAACAGAGCCGAAACGCCGCGTTCGCCTGTGCAGCACGAAGTCGCCGGCACACTGAACGGGCGCAGCGTAATCGCCGCCGGCCATCGCAAAAGCGGCGTGTTCGAGCGCCTCCTGGAAGCGCATTCCGTCGAGTGAACCGTAGCCGTAGTCGTCGGGGGACACGGCAACTACGAGCGCAGCGTTGGCGTTTACGCCATTGCGGGAGTGGCGGCTCATGCCGTTTGTCACCACCTCGCCGTAAGCGGAAGATGACGCTATGACATAGCCGCCTGGACACATGCAGAAAGAGTAAACTCCGCGCCCGCAATGACGCGATGCAACTCTGTACTCCGCAGCGCCGAGCCGCGGATGTTCAAACGCCTTGCCATACTGCGCCCGGTTGATCTCCTCCTGGCGGTGCTCGATGCGTACGCCCACGGCAAATGGCTTGGGTGTGAGCTCGAACCCCGCGTCTTTGAGCGCGCGGTATGTGTCGCGCGCGCCTTGGCCGATTGCAAGCACACAGGCAGCGCATTCGATGTGCTCCTCGACGCCGTTGTGCTGCAGTGTTATGTGGGTCAACCTGCCATCGTCGAACCGGAATCCGGTAAGCGTCGTCTCAAAGCGCGTTTCACCGCCGTATCGCTCTATGCTTTTCCGTATGTTGGATACGACGCCCGTGAGCACGTCAGTTCCCAAATGGGGCTTTGCTTGAATACAGATATCCTCGGGCGCGCCGTGACTTGCAAGTATGTCGAGCACCGCGCCCGCCCGCGGGTCCTTGATGCGAGTTGTCAGTTTGCCGTCCGAGAAAGCGCCAGCACCGCCCTCTCCGAACATTATGTTGCTTTGTGGATTCAGCGCACCGCCGGCAAAGAAGCGCTCGACGTCTGCTGCACGCTGCAGCGCGGGTTTACCGCGTTCGATCAGGAGCGGGGCATATCCGTTTTTTGCAAGTGTGTAAGCTGCAAACAATCCGGCTGGGCCTGCGCCTATAACGGCTATGCGCCCGGAGGCTGGTTTGGTGCCTATTGACAACGCTTCGCTCTGCACGGCGGGCGCCGGGAAAACGTTGGGCATACCGCGTTTCAGCAATGTCGCTTCAAGCGCTGCATCGCGCAAGCTTAGCAACACTGTGTACACAAATCGAATGTCCGCTTTTTTCCTTGCGTCCAGAGATATGCGCACAACGCGAAACGAAACCAAAGCGTCCAACGGGACGCCCAGTTTCCTTGCCAGTATGCCGCCCAACGATGCTTCGTCGTCGTCGAGCGCCAGTCTGATGTCTTTTACCAGTATCGGCATACCTTTACCAAGCGACCGTCACATTGGTGAGGTATTCGGACATTATCATGGTAATCTCAATTATCACGCCGGCGTTATCCTCGTCATTGCCGAGCAGGGTAAACACAAACGTCCCGTTCCCATTGTCGGTTACTTCGACGAATGTAAAACCTGATCTGTTGCTGAGGGTTATCGTCGGTATGACCGGCAGACTGAGATCGACGGTACCCACGGGTACATCTGTCACATCAACCGTGAAACCGAATACGATATCACCGCTCTCTATCAGGGGCACAAAGCGAATCGGAAGGGTCACGCTGTAGTTCACAGTGCTCAAAGACAGCCTGTAATTGTACCGCTGATTGACACCCAACAGCTCGATGGCGTCGGTGCTGTCCTCGTATGTGTGCATTCTCTCGGAGATATCAATAGTAACATCGACACTGCGGGACGCGCTCACGAGAGTTACCCCTGTGGGCAGCACGATGGACGCAGTTGTGACAAACGAGTCAGTGCGATTGGAGACGTCTATCGTAGATACCGACAGGGAGCTTACGCTGTCAATAATGGACTCGTCTGCTGCTATCTGAACGGAGCTTGGGTTGCATGTCGCGCCGTTGAAGACATGCGTGTCGGGTATGCTCTCAAGCCCTGCGAGCGCGGACATGGCGGTAACGGGCACAGTCTTTGTGCGCAAGACCTCCATGCGGACTGCGACGGACGGCGTGGTGGTAGAGTATGCGGAATTGATCTCGACGGTGTTGCCGTCCTCGTCATAGAGCAAGAGGTCAAACGTGCGGTTATAGCTCTCCGTCCTGTTTTCAAGAGGAATCTCACATACTGCGGAAACGACCCTGGACACGTCCTGTTCCGGGCCCGTGACCTCGATTTCACGCTGACCGAGTGTCGCACCGGAAGTCCAATAGCCCGTGGGGAGGCTGCCGGTGTAACTGATGCTTATGGGGACGCTCTTGGTGATGAGGCTGTCAATCTCGAGCGTTACAGTAGAACGTGATAACGAGTCGACGGTGATGGGGACGGTAACTATGCCTGCGCCCATCACGGAACCGAGGTTTATGCGGGCGGTTATCACATCTGCGGTGACGTCGAAGTAGTGACTGACGTCAGTAATAACGCGCACGTCCACGGTGCCGAGTATCTCGCTCATATTGCCGCGCACGACGAGGTTCCTGGTAGCGAGGTCGGAGTCACCGACAGAGCTGACGCGAACGTCCTCTATTAGCTTTGTACGCTCGGGGTTGACGCTCGTCAGCACGAATCCCCATAGGAGCATGGCAAATAGTATGGACACGATCTTCGTCGCGATGTTTGTGGTGAAGAAAGTCTTGATTCCGTCCCAGACGATGCGGAGGAAGCCGCGCTTAATTTCTTCCATCTGTACTCCTCCTTTTCAGCCAGCCAAAGACGCCGGTTCTCTCAGCCAGATAGATTGACTTCAACGAGTCGAGCAGCGCCTTGGAATCTATGTAGCGTGTCAGTTTGCCGTTCTGCGCAATGGAGATCACTCCGGTCTCCTCGGAAACTATTATAGTCACCGAGTCGGATATGGCGGACACGCCGAGTCCGGCCCTGTGGCGCGTGCCGAGCTCCTTTGCGACAGTTGTATCGTCGAACAGCGGCAGGAAGCAGCTCGCGGCAACTATTGTCCCTGCGCGCAATATCGCTGCGCCATCGTGGAGGGGGGTTTTGGGCTCGAATATGTTTTCGAGCAGCTGCTCTGATATTATGCCCTCGATTCGCGTGCCGGTCGAGACTATGTCCTCCAGTCCGGTTTTCTGTTCGATGACTATGAGCGCGCCTACTCTGCGCTTTGAAAGCGATAGCACGGCGCGATGTATTTCGTTGATGATGTTCTCCGCGGATTCGCCGAGCGAATCCCGCGCCTTGTCTATTACCGCGCCTCGCCCTATGTGTTCAAGCGCGCGGCGAAGCTCCGGTTGGAACAGCACGATGATGATTATAAGTCCGGACATGAGCAGGGAGTTCAGCAGCCAGTTGATGACGGTGAGGTCAAACAGGGCGCACACAACAGTCACCACAAAGATGATAGCAACGCCCTTGAGCACCTGAAAAGCCCTCGTACCTTTTGTGAGTACGATGAGGTTATAGATGAGCACTGCTGTGAGAATTATATCAATCACATAGAAAAATGAAAACTGAGAAAACCCGCTCGCAATGGTTTCCAGAATCTCCTGTATCGACATTCACTCACCCCTTTCGTCCGGTACAATAGCATTATACAGCAAAACGCCCCAATGTAAAAGCGGATTTATGCCGCGTTCGGCCGGGACTTTCCACGGGCGCGTTTTTTTGTAGCGCGTTCGCGCGTTAAGTGCTAACATAGTTGCATGCTTAAGTACGTAATAGAGGGCTCGAGGGGCGCCGGCAAGAGCACGCTGATAAAAAGGCTGGCAGCAGGCTTCCCGCGTGAGCGCATAACCGGATTTTACACCGAAAAGGTGGATTTTGATGCGGGGCTCAGCGTAGTATACATACACGACGCCGCAGGAGACGAGCGGACGTATTCGGATGCGAACGCCGTATGCGTGCGCAATGATGGCGAATGGAATGTGCGGGAGCGACTTTTTGACGCGGCTGCACGAGAGTACCTCGCAAGCGCAGGCGAGGGGAGCGTCGTGATAATGGATGAACTGGGGTTCCTGGAGCGGAACGCCGCGGTATTCTGCGCGCGGGTCTTAGAGGTGTTCAACTCCGATGCGATAGCCATTGCGGCGATAAAGCAGGACGTCGATGTGCCGCTGCTGAATCAAATCCGTATTATGGAAAGCGTGTGCCGCTATCGTTTGGATGCGGAAAACCGAGACTTGCTCTACCTCAGGATAGTCGCTGACATGCGTGAGCGCGGCATTGTTTGACGCCAACAATCGGCGCCCACGCGCTCATCTCAGTATGCCGGACGAGTTGTACAGCGTCGCGCTGTACAGAAACAGCACGTCCGCGTCTCCGTCAAAATCCAGGTATTCGCCGATAACATCCGCGGAGACGTATCTCAGGTCAACGAGGTCTATACGCTCATATTCCCCCAGAAGCAGCGGCGCGAGGCTGGAGCCAAACGAGTCGCGGAATACTATGAGGCGTTTTTGCGTCGCAGAGTCGCCGCTCTTGATGGATAGCAGGGGAGAGGCGCCGGAGAGATAGACGTCATACGGGTCCACATTGTCGAACTCGTCAAGCGTATATACGGGAAGTTGTTTCCCGCTTTCAAGGTCTGTCACAATGGCGTTCCTCGTGCTGTCGTCTACGAGATAGCACAGCTCCTCGCCGGGAAACGGCAGCGCAGCTTGTCCATAGTACACTCCGCGGAATCCCGTGATGGAGTGCAGGTCGTAATCCTCCATGCGGAAATCGCTTTCAAACCCCATGCCGGCGGCGAGTTTGCCGACCACCGATTCCAACCGCTCGATACGCCAGTGTGAATCGGTGTTGAAGTAGCATGTGATGTCGAGCGAATCGAATAAATCTATGTATGTGATGTCGGGGCTTATGTTTTCACGCGCTATGCGCGCGAGCGCGTCGTAGTCCAACGAAGGCCGCCCGCTCTGAGCAGCAAGATAGTAGTTCTTGTCCGGCACGATGGAGTAGTAGACGTTCATGCCGTCCAGGTAGTCGGAGAGTACACGGTTAATCGCGTTGGCCACTTGGATCACGGCATGTTCGTTCAGCGGATACTCGAGTTTAGCGAGGTGACCGTTTTGAACATATACGTCGTTGTTATCCAATCTTTGAAACGCGCACAGCTGTGTCAACGCCTTGAGCGCCCTGAAACTGTCGCGCAGCACGAACTGGTCGGCTGCATACTCATCGACAGAGATGTAGAAATCGGACGTAAACGCGCTCTCGAGTGAAAGCTGCGGAAACGACGCCAGTTTGCGCCGCTCAGCTTCAGAGATCTCGGAGTCGGGCACGATTACATTGGCGATGGCGATAACGCCGATTATGAGGGCGAATACCACCGTGAGCGCTATATCCTTCACGCGGTCTTGCATGGCAATCAGAACCTAAAGTACAGGAACGGGTTGAACGAACCGTCGACTAAATGCGCAGTCGCGACCAATAGCAGGGCAGCGCATGCCGCCGGCTCCAACACGTTGAGTACGTTTTTTACCTTTCCGCTCCCGGATAGTTTGCCGATAGCGTATTTTGGAAGAGGGGTGCATCCTATCAAAGCTACGAGCAGCACGCCCGCGTAATTGCGCATCGCGTATACCATGTCGACGCTTGAGGCAGTTTGACCGGCGCCGAACAGGGCGCGCAGCAATTCCATACCGTCTGATAGACTCTCAGAGCCGAATATGATAAAGCTGACGAGCAATGCGAGCAGTGTGTACAGGCGGGACACGAATGCTGGCAGTCTGTCGAGCAGCTTGCCGAGGAACAGTTTTTCCACAGCAAGCAACAGCGCAAAGTAGAGCCCCCAGACGACGTAGTTCCAGGCCGCTCCGTGCCAAAAGCCGGTAAGCAGCCACACTATGAGCATGTTCAGCAACCAGCGAGGCAGCCGCACCCTGTTGCCGCCCAAAGGAATGTACACATAATCCCTGAACCATGAGCCGAGCGTCATGTGCCATCTGCGCCAGAACTCTGAAACGCTCTTTGAGATAAAGGGGTAGTTGAAGTTCTCGGGAAACTTAAAACCGAGCATGCTGCCAAGCCCGATTGCCATGTCGGAATAGCCGGAAAAGTCGAAGTACACCTGAAGCGAGAACGCCACGCCGTACACCCAAGTTCCCAGAGTACCCATCTGTGAAGAGGCGAGGGCCGCCGCCGTAAACTCGCCCAACTGATTCGCCACGAGCACCTTTTCGCCAGCCCGAATACAAATCGCCGTATTCCGTAAGAAAACCCATCGACGGATGTAGCGCGCTGGTCGAGTTCGCGCGAGATGTCGCTGTAGCGCACTATCGGGCCGGCTATGAGCTGAGGAAACAGCGCGATATACGCAGCGAGGTCTACGGGGTTGCGTTGTACCGCAACCGTGCGCCTGCTCACATCGATTAAGTAGCTGATGGATTGGAACGTATAAAAGCTGATCCCTATGGGGAGCGCTATGTTCAGCAGTTGGACGTCGGCGTCAAAGAGCGCGTTGACGTTTGCTATTGCGAAGTCGGTGTACTTAAAGAACAGCAGCGGCGCGAGTACAACGGCTATTGCGGCAAAGAGAACGGGTTTTGCGGCGGGTCTCCCGTGAAGCCTGTCTAAGAGCAGTCCGAAGGCATATGTTACCAAGCTGACGCCCAGCATCAGCAGCGAGTACACGGGTTCGCCCGCAAAGTAAAAGCCCAAACTGGCGACGAGCAGCACGGCGTTTCGCCAACTGTGCGGCACTGCAAAATACACTGTGAGCACGATTGGCAAGAAGCCATATAGGAAGCTGAGGCTCGAGAATACCATGCGTTCTCCCGTAGAATGGAGGGGGCGGCGCGGCAAGGCGTCGCCCTCGTGCGAATTTGTGCGGAATTATTCCGCGTTGAGGCTGAGAAACGCCTCGTGCAATGCGGCGGAATCCGAGCTCATTATGAGTATGACTACATCGCCTATGTTGTCGACTACCACGTCGCTCTCATCCACAAAGACGCAAAGCCATTTGACGGGGTCGACATTGTTTCTGATAGTGGCCTTCAGCGCCTCGATATCCTGACCTTCGTTCGCCCTGACGAGAACGAGCGAGTATGGCTGCGAGCTTATCATGGGTTCGGACGCAAACGCCTCTGCGTACTCGATATCGCTCGTCCCGAAGAACCACTCTTTATTGTCGTCGGGAACCTCCGCGTTGGACATGCCAGCGAGCCACGACTTTGTGTCGGCGTCAAGCTCGGCTGATTCATATATCTTGTTCAGTATTTCGGGAAGCGTTCCTTCCAGATTATCGGACGAGCCGGCGTCGGGCTGAGGCGTACATCCGAATGCGGCAAACATGAGTGTGATGGCGAGTACGATGGTAATAGCTTTCTTAGGCATAGAGGTCTCCTTTTTGCTAGTAAAGTATAGTTCAGCTTTAGCATCTGCATATCGATGCCGGAATATAGACTGAGTAAATGCTGAAAAGGTGGCAGCGCCTCGAAAGTATATTACTTACATAATTCGTGGAGCGGGAGCGGAAGGCGGGAATTGCTTTGTACGGTGTATAAGGCGCCTTTAGCGGAATAATTCTCGTTTTAAGGAATATTCCGATGGAGGGGGTTTCGCTTTGCTTTATATGGCTAATCATGGCGTAATCATCTAGTATGGCGAAGTCGCCCTGTACAGTCTCCTGGTTGTTACTGCTTCACATTCCGTATCAGTTCATTCAGGGTGTTCGCCATCGTGAGGGGGTGCGTTTTGTCGGTGTATGAACAGGTTTTAATCATTGTCCTCTGTAAATACCCATCGTTTAGAGGTACCGTTGAAAGATGATGCCCTGAATCCAGCCCGCTCCAATGTTTTCTCGGATTTCGGATTATTATCAGTAATAGCTATGACGCTATGCACAGCACTGTTAGTAAGACCCCATTTAGCAACAGCATGAACGGCTTCAGCCATGTATCCATTTCCCCAGAATGATTCATTTAATCCATATCCGATTTCTACTTCTCCCTGCTGATTCGGAGGACCATAAAACGCAAGTTCACCCATCGCCACATTATCTCGCTTTCTTACAATGAGCCATATTGTGTTAAAAAGAGAGCTCTGGCTATCTTTTCGAATGTTTTCCATAGCAGTCTTCACAAATGAGATAAAATCACCAGCGACAGGTTCTCCACAATACTTTATATGCAAAGCCATCTCAAATTTTCCACAGTCACTAGACCATAACGCTAATTCCTCGGCTGTTAATGGCATTAGTCTTAATCTCTCAGTGTTAATCATGTGTAAAAGCTCCTTCGTCAATTATATGCATCACATATAAGCAGAGTGTTATACGAAGCAATACTGTTATTCCGCATGTGATGCGACAGCGGAAAAACGCTAACGGACTAAAGCTTAATCCGATATGTTATGATCTCAAGCGTCCTGCCGTCCGCAGTCGGCGTTTCAACGAGCTCACCTGCGATCGCTCCGCCGTAGTATTGAGGTATTTTTGCGCTGGGTATGTTCCTGCGGTCAACTGGATACAGCAGGGATTCGTATTTGAGAGAGCGTGCAAGTGAGATCAGCGCGCCAATCGCCTCGCGGCCGTAGTGATGACCGTGTGCGGCTGTCTTCGTCCATATGCCGAGCTCGGGTGTGGCGCTCTGCAGGCGATGCAGTCCGGCGAGACCAATGAATTCGCCCCCATCCTTAAGCGCTATTGCAAAGACGTAGTCGGTGCCGCGGGCGTGCTCCTCGATGAACCTATCGACTAAGCGCTCCGTTTCGCTCAACTCTTTCGCAGGGGAGGGATACATGTATTTAGTTACGCGCTCGTCAAAGCAGGCAAAAATGCTCGCGGCATGTGCGCGCGTGACGGGAGCGAGCGTCAGTCTATCGGTTATGAGGGCTTCAGCAGCCATGAGTGCACCTCCGCGTTCAATTACAACTAAAGAAGCCGTGCCGCGTAAACGGCAGGCTTCGTGGGTTATTCGTGGTCTGGGTGAGAAGATTCGAACTTCCGGCCTCTTGAACCCCATTCAAGCACGCTACCAAACTGCGCCACACCCAGGCATTCAAACGTGTGGTATTTTAACACCATTGCCCAGGGTTGTCAACAGGGTTTTGATATATTAGCCGTGACTCAGTGTAGGATTACAATACATATTGGACAAAGGAAGGGGGCAAGAAGAAAAAGGATG
>JAUNBH010000051.1 GCA_030527165.1 Clostridia bacterium | reverse complement strand
TTTTGCTATTTTTGCGGCTATGTTTTCGCAAGAGTCCGTTTTTTGCCTGTTTTTTTTCGGCTCTTTACCGTCCCATGCTGTACGAAATAACGGCGGGCTGGTGTACTTATCTGTTTTGTATTCTGCTTCTTTATTAACCCTGTGACTTGTCGTGCGCGGGCTGAATGGAGATGTGCTAAAATTCGAAAAAAACGCGGGTGCGCAATAAATACGCCAGGTACGACCGTCTAATAGGTGAAATGGGAGGTGATGGGCTTTGACAAACGACGAGTTTGCGACGGAGGTAGCGGCTGTTCGCGGGAAACTGTATAAGACCGCCATGCTGTACATGGGCAGCCACACGCAGGCGCTCGACGCTTTAGACGAAGCTGTCTACAAGGCGCTGCGCAGCCATAGGAAACTCAGAAAGCCGGAGTTCTTCAGCACGTGGATCACCCGAATACTGATTAACGAATGCCACAATGAGTTGCGCCGGCAAAAACGGCTTTGCCCTATCGACGCGCTTCCGGAGACAGCGGTGCAAGAGTTCGACAGTTTGCCGTTAAGGGAGGCTATCGGACGCCTGCCCAAGGATCTGAAGGACATCATAATCCTGAGATACTTTTCCGGCTTTACGCTCGTTGAGACGGCGCGGATGTTGGAAATCCCCCAAGGAACAGCCGCTACCAGGCAGCGCAAGGCGTTGCGGCTGCTGCGGTTGGAATTTGAAGAGGAGGTGGAGGAATGAACCGCAATCATGAGTACTATCAGCTTATTGATGAACTGGAGGAAAACGTTCCCGACTTACGGCCGTCGATAAAGAAGGCGGATGATCGCCGGAAGAGATTGACGTTTATTTACCGACCCCTCGCGAGCGTTGCCGCCTGCATTGCGATTTTCGTGCTGCTGGTCAATTTCAGCGCGCCGGTCGCCCATGCCTGCTCGCAAGTACCGTTTCTAAAGGAACTGGCGGCCGCTGTGACATTCTCCCGCTCCCTGTCGGACGCCGTTGAGAATGAATATGTGCAGCCCGTGGCTTTGACGGAGACGCAGAATGGTATTACCGCAGAAATCGCCTATATTATCGTTGACCAGAAGCAAGTGAACGTATTCTACAGGCTCACTTCCGACGAATATGAGCAGTGTGAGGCGGACACCGAAGTGCTGACCGCTGAGGGCAACCGCCCCGCGGACTGCGCTTACAGCACAAAATCATTCGGCGCGGCCAATGGCGAGCTACGCCGCATGGCAATCGATTTTATCGGCGGCGACGTGCCTGATAAACTGCGCGTCAGGCTCAGCGTCTATGGCATCAGCGCGTCGGAAAAAAGCGAGGACGATTGGGGCGTTGAGCAGGTTGGCGGGAATTACACCGCAGAGTTTGACTTCTTGTTGGAATTCGATCCCAAGTTGACTGCTGCGGGGGAGATCCTCACCGTCAATCGCGTCGTCGAAATGGACGGGCAAAAAATAACAATTAAACAGGTTGCGGTTTATCCGACGCATATCAGAGTCGATGTGGAGGCGCATCCAGATAACACCGCATGGCTGAGGGCTCTTGAGTTCTACATTGAAGCGGACGGCGGAATGAAGTTCGAGCCGGTATCCGGCGGTCTTACCGCGACGGGCTCAGAAAACTCTCCCGCCGTGCTCTCGTATCGCGCAGACAGCACCTATTTCTACGGGGCGGAGCATTTAGAGTTAGTAATAACCGGTGCGCAGTGGCTGCGAAAGGACATGGAGAAAACCTGGGTGAACCTGGTGACGGGGGAAACCGGCGAGCTGCCCGACGGAATCGCCTTTGAATCCGCCGAGAAAACCGGCTCTACCTGGACGGTTGCCTTCCGCGCTGACTATTCAGACGGCGAACCCGTGTACCAGATTTTCGGCGGCAAGTTCTACGATGCCGATGGCGTCGAGTATGAGATCACCACCCGGACTGCCGGCGTGGAGCCGGATGAGAACGGCGAGATCGTCTGCTTTGTGGAGCAATTCCCGCTCTGCGATTATCCCTATGACGAGGTGTGGCTCTGTCCGAACTTCTCTCACAATTGGACGGCGGAATCCGAAATCGTCATTACGGTAAAATAGCAGCTAAGCGCCATAAGTGCATTGGGGCCGTTTGCAGCAAAGAGCAGGCGGCCTTTTTGCTGCCGCCCATGACAAACCCGCCACCCGCACTGAGCGCGCAGCAGCGGGGGCTCTGCGCGGCCTAAACGGCGAAGCCGTTCCCACCGGGCGCACCTGCGGTGCGACCGGCCTGGCGCGCTCCGCGCGCCGGGCCGCGCACGCCCAAAAGCCCGCCGTAGGGCGGGCTTTTCTCGTTCGTTGCGATTTAGGGTCGACGCTACTCCTGCGCGTCGCGTTCCGGGACGTCGATCGGTGCGTCGCCGCGGCTCACCCGGTCGGTCGAGCGCCTGCGCTTTGGCGCTATGACCACGCGCCTGTTGGGTTCCTCGCCGACGCTGTGCGTCGTGACGTGGGAGTTGCTCTGCAGCGCCGAGTGCAGTATCCTGCGCTCATAAGGATTCATGGGCTCGAGCGTCTTGGAGCGCCCGCTCTGCCTGACCTGCTGTGCCATGCGCCTTGCGAGCTTTACAAGCGTGTCCTCACGCCTCTTGCGGTAATCGGCAATATCCACCGTGACGCGCCTGTAACCGCCTTCGGAGCGGTTCTTGTTGACGACGAGCGACGCGAGGTACTGGAGCGCGTCCAGCGTCTCGCCGCGGTGGGCGATTATCAGCCCCGTAGATGTGCTCTCTATGTGGATCAGCAGATCCCCGTCCGCATTGTTCGCGGTTACGACGGCCTCGACCCCTATGCGCTTGAGTACGTTGTCGATGAACACGGCTCCGGGCTCCGCCTGCGCTGTCTCAAGCGTGAATCCATCGAGGTCGCGGCGCGCGGACGCCTCGGCGGGCTGCTCAACTTGTATTTCCTGTGTCGTGACGGGAGCGGGCGCTTTGGCGGCGGGAGCGGCAGTTCGCTCTCCGTGCGGGCGCTCACTGTCGCGCTGTTGCTCGACCGGCGGCTCCTCGCGCCGCTGCTGCGGGGCGCGTTCGGGGGCGCGGCGCTGTTCGCCGCTCCGACGCCTGTTTCCGCGGCCGCCGCGCTCGCCGTCGCGCTGTCTGCCCGCGCCGAAACGGTCTCTCTCGCGGTTGTCCCGCCTGGCGAGTTCCGCGAAGTCGGGCGCCACCACTTCTTCCTCGGGCTTTTGCGTCAGGCGGACTATTGCGTCCTTCCTGCCTATGCCGAGTATTCCCTTTGAATCCTCTTGCAGTATCTCGATTTCAACTTCGTCTATTGACAGACCGAGTTCTCCGAGGCCCTTAAAAATAGCCCTGTCCACAGTCCTGTCGGATACTTCCAAAACCTTCATTTGTCCTCCTATTATCTTCTGCCGATCTTAGCCGCGAAATCCTCTTCGCTCGTGGGCTCTGCGGGCGGCAGCGTGCGCGGTATGAGCCTGTTGAGCACGAGGTTTATGACTATCATCAATACGCTTGAGAAGCCCCAGTAGATGGCGAACGCCGTAGTCGAGGTCAGGCACGCCACGAAGCAGACCACGGGGAATATGTACGTCATCATCTTCATGGATTTCTGACTCTGCTGCTCCTGCTCGCTTATCTGCGCGCCCTTGGCGGGTTTTTGCTGCGACAACAAGGAGCTCAGGAACATGAGGCCACCCGTGAGCACGGGGAACAGGAACCAGCCGTTGGTGTAGCCGGGATACATATCCACCAGGGACTGCGTCAGCCGTGTATACTCCGCTATGGCGGTATCGCTGGCAATAAAGTTCCAAGTGTTCACAACCTCGCCGTTGACTACCGAGCTGCTCTGGACTGCCATTCCAAGCTGTTCAAACACACTCATGGATTCCGGATTCTGCACGAAGAACAGCAGCCGCGAGAGATCCTGCGTGCCGAGGAAGGCCGCGGGCTCCGCGATGACGGGGAGCAGCGGGCTGTCGGCCTGCCAAATGTTGCACACCCAGAGGAACTGGTAGCTGGAGAACAGCTCCTTGGCGGCCTCTATATCGGTGTTGGCGAGCAGCAGCAGTTCGAGCATGTTTTCGGACGCCCAGTAGCGGAACGCTGCGAAGAAGCAGAGGAAAAGGGGCATGGTGATGAGCATGGGAAGGCATCCGCCCCACATGCTGACCCCCTCCTGCTTCATGAGCTTGCTCTGTTCGACGCGAAGCTTCTGCGGGTCGTTGGCGTACTTCTGCTGCAGCTTTTGAATCTTGGGCTGTACGAGCGACATCTTCTGGGACGATTTGCGCGAGCTGATGTCGCCGAATACGGTCACGGCGCGCAAAAGCAGCGTGCACAGCACGATAGTCAGCAGGAAATTGGAGCCGGCTATGTTTTCATAGACCCACTTCATTCCCTCCAGGAACCAGTTGGTTAAGAAAAAATCACCTTGCAAGAACGAGTCCTCACTTTCATTGGTATGCTGTGGCGTCAGTGCCGCCGTCGTCTGCGCCGTCCGCGCGGCGCCACCTTATGAACGCGTCCCCAAACGCCTCTGGAACGGGATCGTATCCGCCCCTGCAGAAAGGATTGCACCTCAGTACACGCCATATCGCAAGCAGCGTTCCGGCGAGCGCGCCGTGCTTTTCAACCGCCTCGTAGGCGTATTGGGAGCATGTTGGGTAGAAGCGGCACGACGGCGGCAGCGCGGGGGACAGGTAGCGCTTGTAGAGCCTTATCAGCCACAGCAGCGCCTGCTTCACTGGTTGCCCGCTTTCGGCCCCGCGGCGCCTGCTCTGTGCAGGAGCGAATGCACCTGCGCGCGCAGCGCGTCAAAGCTCTCCGTCAGTATTGGAGCGCGGGCGATGAACACGATGTTGTATGAACCCGCGATGTCTTGCTGCTGCAAACGAACCGCCTCTCTTAGCCTGCGCCGCACCCTGTTTCTGACGACGCTGTTGCCGAGCTTCTTGCTTACGCTGAACCCAAAGCGGGTGAATTCGTGCGCGGATTTTGTGTACACGAGCACCAGGCTTCTGCTTTTAAGCGATTTGCCGTAGTGGTATACGCGCCGGAATTCCTTGTTGCGCTTGAGCGAGTAACAGCGTTTCAAGAGCACCTCGTTGCTATGAATAAAGCCGCTTGAAGCACCCGGCCGGATGTTGCAAACGGCATACGTCCTGTTTGGGTCGGAAGGGGGGCGTCGTTTGCCGCGCCTCCCCATCGAACATAAAGGGATACTCCCGGCGGATTACGCCGACAGCCTTTTCCTGCCCTTAAGTCTTCTGCGGGCAAGGACGTTCCGACCGCTGTTGGTCTTCATGCGCTGACGGAAGCCATGCACCTTCTTGCGCTGCCTTTTCTTCGGCTGGTAAGTCTGAAGCATACATACACCTCGATTCACTAAGTTTGCAGAAGCGGCAGCGCGAGCCGGACGGCTCAAACCGCACACTTCCACCCTTTAACAGACACCGAACATTATATAGAAGCGCACGGAGCGCTGTCAAGCGATTTCTGTCCGGACTTTCGTGACTTTGGCGCTCCACGCGCGGGTTTGACAATATATTTGTGCGCGGCAGACGCCCATGTGCGGCAAAAGGGGCGCGAATGGCGGCGCAAAATGCGAATGACTCGAATAAGGACGGGTTTTGCGGCTTGCACAAGCGGCGTTAAGGGTATATAATATGTGTCACATGAACTTGCCTGACGAGGAGTGATTTACCTGATGGACGCAGACAGTCCAATACCCTTGCTTGTTGCAGACGTTTCCATTGACCCTACGGCGCTCGTTATGCTAATAGTGTCGTACGTCCTGCTGATTATTCTGGGGGCGTATTTTGCCGGCGCCGAGATGGCGTTTGCCTCCGTCAACCGCATCCGCATGATGAGTCTTGCCGAGGACTCGGACAAGCGCGCGAAGCGCGTGCTCTACGTACTGGACAACTTCGAAAAGTCGCTTGCGACGCTGCTCGTGGGCAACAATCTCGCGCACATAGGCTGCGCCACCATATCGACGGTGTTCGCGGTGCAGGCGTGGGGCGAGGGCGCCGTATCCGCCGCCACCATAGTCACGACCGTGATCGTGTTCCTGATAGCGGAGACGCTGCCAAAGTACTACGCCAAGGCGTGCAGCGAACGCTTTGCGCTGTCCATAGCCGGCTCCATGGTGTTCTTGATGAAAGTGCTCACGCCGCTTACGTTCCTGTTCAACAGGTTCAGCGCGAAGGTGCTGAGCAAGTTTTCGGCGGCTGAGGAAGAATCTCCCACGGTGACGGAGGACGAGCTGTACAGCAGCATAGAGACGAGCATAGAGGAGGGCGCGCTCGGCGAGGAGACGAGCGAGCTGCTGCAATCGGCGCTCGATTACACGGAGCGCGTGGTAGGCGACGTGCTCACGCCGTGGAGCGAGGTGCAGACGCTGCGGACGAGCATGACCAATAAAGAGATGCTCGACATCGTATGCGATTCGATACACTCTCGGCTGCCGCTGGTGGACGCTGCGGGCGGGGTTATGGGTATAATGCACATCCGCCGTTTCTTGAGGGCGTATGTCAGGACGTCCGGGCGGCTTATACCGCGAAGCGCCGCATCTGCGCCCTATTACGTCGCGCCGGACGAGCCCATAGACGATTTGCTGCCAAAGCTGAGCGCGAACAAGACGCACATAGCGATAGTCGCGCGGGAGGACAGGGTGCCGCTGGGCATAGTCACGGTCGAAGACATACTCGAGGAGCTCGTGGGCGAGATATACGACGAGGACGATGCGTCGGCGCCCGAAGGCGGTGTGAGCCATGGGTGAGTTGGTAAACTACATCGCCATAGTGCTGTTGATAGCCTGCTCGGCATTCTTCTCCGGCACGGAAATATCCTATGCCTCCGCGAGCCTGGGGCGCCTGAAGGCGGGCGTTGACGAGAAGAACACGCTTGCGCGCAGGATTGCGGTTAAGAATAAGGAGCAGTACGACCACGCGCTGTCGAGCATACTGATAGGCAACAATTTAGTTAACATCGCCGCTTCGTCCATAGCTACCGTGGTGGTAATCCACCTGCTGCCGGACGGCTACGAATGGGTGGCCACCGTGGTGATGACGCTGCTGATACTGACATTTGGCGAGATATTGCCGAAGGTCGTGGCGTCTAACCTGGCGGAGAGCTTTTCCGTGGCGACTTCGCTGCCTCTGCGGCTGGTGATGATAGTGCTGTATCCGGCGGTATTCCTCGTCATGGCGCTGCTCAAGGCGGTGTCACACCTGTGGGCAAGGCAGCTGCCGGAGGGCCCCAGTGTGACGGAGGACGACTTGGAGATAATGATAGAGACCGCGGAGGACGAGGGCGTGCTCGATGAGAACTCGAGCGAGCTCCTGCAAAACAGCATCGAGTTTGACGAGGTACAGGCTTTTGAGGTGCTCACGCACAGGATTGACATGGTGTCGATCGATATAGACGACGACGCGGAGGAGATAAGGCGCACGATAGGCGAATCGCCTTTTACCAGGATACCGGTTTACGAGGACACCGTAGACAACATAATAGGCATACTTCACCTAAACCGTGCGCTCAAGCTGCTGGCTCGCGGCGAGCCGCTAAACCTACGCGATTCGCTGATGCCCCCGACTTTTGTGCACAAGACGATGCTGCTGCCGCAGGTGCTGGATATAATGCAGCGCAACCAGTGCCACATGGTAGTGGTGACGGACGAATACGGCGGCACGATGGGCGTGCTGACCATGGAGGACGTGTTAGAGGAGCTCGTGGGCGAGATTTGGGACGAATCCGACACCATAGAGGAAGAGGTGACGGAGCTGGGCGAGGACACGTTTGAGATAGACGGTGACATGAACATATACGACTTTCTGGAGGAAATGGAGCTGGACGAGGACGACTTCGACGACGACAACACCACCGTGGGCGGTTGGGCCGTGGAGATGTTGGGCGGCTATCCGCAGACGGGCGATACGTTTGAGTACGAGTACATAACCGTCACGGTAAAGAGCGCCAACCGGCACCGCGTGGACGCGCTGCTGGTGAAAGTGGACCCTGAGAAAAAGCGGCGGACGGAAGAAGACGAGAAGCTGATATAGGGCGATTCGGCGCGAGAGAGCGCGATTTATGGATAAGTTGCGAATTTTTCGTGGATGTAGGTTTGTCAAACATGTTGGACAGTATAGGCACGAAGGAAGTCGTTGGGGG
>JAUNBH010000007.1:8975-43214 GCA_030527165.1 Clostridia bacterium | reverse complement strand
CACGGCAAATCGAAGCTATTCGCCTATGGCTGCCAGACTGTTGGCGATTATCGCTATGCTGCGTATTTGCACCCCCTCTTTAGCGCGGCCGCGCTTCCTGACGCGGCGGGAAGCGCTTCATTCGTGGGTGGGTGGGCGGGGGCGCGCAGCGCCAACAATTGCGCAGGCCGCCCGCGAAGCGTCCGCTGCAGGCGCTGACGGGCGCAAAAAGCGGGCTCCCGCACGGGAGCCCGCTTGCACCTAAACCGTCACACGGCAAATCGAAGCTATTCGCCTATGGCTGCCAGACTGTTGGCGATTATCGCTTCATACTCCGCAGCGACGTCCTCAATGGCAAACCCCATATTGACGTACGGTTCGCCTATCACATTTCCGGCGCTGTCCACCGCAACTGCGGCGGGATACCCCGTGAGGAAACCGGACGCCGCGTCCTCGAGTCCATATGTGCCGACGAGCGTCATGAACTCTATCCCGCTCTCCTCAATCATGGCCAGCGCACTCTCCTCATCGCGCTCCGCGTTAAAGCACAGCCCGAGTATGTTGACGTTGGCACCGAGCCGCTCATACACCGTTTGCAGCTCCTCCATCTCACGCACGCACACGTCGCACCACGTTTCCCACATGTATATCAGTGTCACGTCGTAGTCGCTTAGTATGTCGCCCGTGACGCTCTCTCCGCTCGCTAAATCCGTCGTCGAAAAATCGCCGAAAAGACCCTTCTGCTCTTCCGGAGTGGGCTCGCCGCCCTGCGTGTCAGGCGTTGGCTCCACTACCCCGGGCGAGCACCCGCATGCACACAGCGCGAGCGCCGCAACCACCAGCATTGCCGTTATTCTCATCATACTCATCGCACCTCCGTCCGATTCTCACTCATACTGAGTACAGTATATATTTGCGGACGGCGCGAGTCAACCGCATCCGCTATATTTCGCCGTCTGTTCATATTCTGCCTGTTTGCGCACGACCGTATGCGGCGAAACCCGCTCATGCAGGCAGCGGCGCGGCGTTCAGGCTAAAAGCCGTACGTCGCCAGCTCATCTATGACGTGGCGCACGGCGCGTTCGACACTGCCTTCCTCAAACGGGTTCGAGAGCCGCGCTACTTTAAGCAGCTCAAAGTAGCCCTTGCTTCCCCCTGCGCGGCAGAGCCTGAGATAATCCTGCCAAGCTGCATCCTTATCCGTCTTCATCCTTCCATACAACTCAAACGCACAGGTCTGCGCGAGCGCGTAGTCGATGTAGTAGAAGGGATAGAGGAATATGTGCTGCTTCTGCATCCAGAATCCGCCTCCCTCGCAGAACTCGTTGCCGTCGTAGTCCCGCCAGGGCATATATAGCTTCTCCAGCTCGCGCCATGTGTGCCTGCGCTCTGTCGCGCTCATGGTCGGGTTAGCGTATACTCTGTGCTGGAACTCGTCCACGCACATCATGTACGGCATCACGGACAGCGCATCCGCCAGGTGCGCGTACTTCGCCTTTGCGACGTTCTCCTCGCCGTAGAAGTCCTTCATCCACGGGTACGCGAAGTGCTCCATCGCCATGGAGTGAATTTCGTTTATCTCGCTCGTCGAGTGCTGCAGCGCGGAAATGGGCAGGCAGCGCGTCGCGGTATAGCCCTCAAACGCATGTCCCGCCTCGTGCGTGAGCACGTCGACGTCGCCGGAGGTGCCGTTGAAATTGGAGAATATAAACGGCGCCTTATACGCGGCCAGCTGCGAGCAATAGCCGCCCAGATGCTTGCCGGGGCGCGTATCAAGGTCGAACAGCTCGTGGTCTACCATGAAGTCTATGAACTCACCCGTCTCGGGGCTCATCTCGTGATACATGCGCGCGGCAATTGGGAGCAATACGTCCTTGCCGCCTATGGGGGCGGCATTTCCGTCGGCGAACATAAAGGTTTCATCGTAGAATTTTACCTTGTCCACGCCTATGCGCTTCGCCTGACGGCGGCGCAGCTCCGCGACGGCGGGCGTCACCACTTCGAGCACCTGCTTGCGGAACTTGGCGACCTCCTCGGGGCCGTAGTCGAAGCGGTTCATCCTGAGATAACCCAGCTGGGTGTAGTTGTCCATTCCAAGCATCTGCGCCATCTGCACGCGCAGCTCCACGAGCCTGTCGTACTGCTTGTCCAGGTCCGCGCTGACGCTGTCATACAAGTTAGCCCACGCCTCAAACGCGCGCTTCCTTATGTCTCTGTCCGGGTTCTGCATGTGCTTCAGCAATCCATAGAAATTGCACTTCTCCCCCATAAACTCCGTCTGACAAGCCGCTGCTGCCCTGGAGTACGCCTGCGTCAACTCGGACTGCTCTATCGTCAGGGGGATCAGCCGCTCATCGTTCATCCGCTCGTCCGCCTCAAGCCGCGCAATCAGTATCGGCCCAAACTCGGCGCTCATGTCACCGCGAAACGGCGAGTTTAGTATCGCCCTGTTTATACGCTTATTTACCGGCATGAGCTGCGCGAAGGCACGACTGATGCTGAGGGTCTCGTTGGCGTAAAACTCATCCGTCGTGTCCAACGTATGCCTTATGCGCGCGAGCGAGCCCATGGTGAAAGCGTTCCTTCGGAGCTCCTCGACTTCCATGTACGCCTCGCGCAGCTGCGCATAGCTCTCGGCGCCTTCCATTGCCGCCGCGCACTTCTCAAGCTCCGCACGCAACGCTTCCATGTCCGGCCTGACGTACTTCAACTGACTGAATTTTTCCATATTTCCACCTTTCCCCGCGCACTATTCACGCAGGCTTTTGTTTTTAAACTTCGTGTACTCGTCTATCCACACGAGGTAGACGGTGTCCGTCGGGCCGTTCCTGTGCTTGGCGAGTATGACTTCGGCGGTGTTGTCCGCCTCCTTGTTGTGTGCGCCTTCCCTGTACAGCATCATTACTACGTCCGCATCCTGCTCTATGGCGCCCGACTCCCTCAGGTGCGCCAGCGTCGGCCTGGTCTTGTCCGCCGCGCGCGAGAGCTGTGAAAGCAGCACTATCGGCACGTCGAGTTCGCGCGCCAGTATTTTGAGCGAGCGCGTTATCTCCGCTATCTCGAGCACGCGGTTCTCCGTCTTGCCGCTCGTGCGCATGAGCTGCAAATAGTCTATAATGACCAGGTCAAGTCCCTGCCTCATCTTCATGCGGCGGCACTTGGAGCGTATTTCGGCGGTCGAAACGTTGGCGCTGTCGTCGATGACGAGCGTATCCCTATACATTGCCGTGGCGGCGGCCGACAGCTTGAGCATGTCGTCCAGATTCGACTTGCCCTGCTTTACCTTGGCCATGCTGACTTCCGCGCGCGTGCACATCATGCGCATTATCAGCTGCTCCCGCGACATCTCGAGGCTGAATATCGCCACGTTCTTGTCGTTGTCAAACGCCGCGTGCGCCGCCATATTGAGCGCAAATGCAGTTTTGCCCATGGAAGGCCGTCCCGCGACTATTATGAGGTCGCTGCGCTGCAGGCCGGACGTCAAATCGTCCAAGTCCATGAAACCCGTCGCCATGCCGGTGAGCTTGCCGCCCGCGCCGGCGATGGAGCCTATTAAGTCATATGTGTCAAATACTATGTCCTTTGCGGGGACGAGCGTGTTCTCGTGGTTGCGCATGGAAACGTTGTATATCCTGCGCTCCGCGTCCTCCAGCACGTCCGGAACCTCCATGACGCCCTCGGAAGCGTTGCGCGCTATCTCTGTCCCCGCCTCGATTATGCGCCGCTGTGTGCTGCGCTCCTGCACCACCTTGGCATAGTGCGCTATATTGCCGGAGCTCGGCGTGTAGTCTGCGAGCGCAGCGAGGTAATCCACGCCGCCGACGTACTCGAGCTTGCCATGCCGCTCGAGCAGCGTGGTCACGGTCACCAGGTCGACCGCGCCGCCCTTTGCGTACAGCTCGTGCATCGACGAGAATATCGCCTGGTGCGCCGCCACATAAAAATCATCCTCGTGCAGCAGCTCCATCGCCACCTCGACGGCGGCGCCGGATATTATCATGCTGCCCAGCACCGACCTCTCCGCATCTACGCTGTGTGGAATCCTGCTTCCCGCCTTTGCGCTGGCATCCATTGCCGCCTCCCGTCCTACTCCGCTATTACCTCAACCTTGAATCTCGCATTCTCGTTCTCGTACATATGTGCGGTCACAGTTACGACCCCCACCTGTCTAATCGGCTCGTCCAGCCTTATCTTGCGCTTGTCTATGGTTATGTCGTACTGCTCCTTGAGCGCCGCGGCTATCTCCTGAGTGGTGACAGAGCCAAACAGCCTGCCGTTCTCACCCGCCTTTGCGCGCACTTTGACCGTCAGCTTGCTCACCTCGTCGGCGAGCGCCTTGGCGCGCTCCCGCTGCTGCTTGACGCGGTGCGTCTCAGCGTCCCTGCGTATGCGCGCGGCGTTCAGGGTCTCCGCGTCCGCCGCTACGGCAAGGCCCCGCGGTATGAGGTAGTTTCGCCCATAGCCGTCGCTTACGTTTACTATCTCTCCCGCCTTGCCCTGCCCGGCAACGTCCTTCTTAAGTAGTACCTTCATGTCAATGCGCCCCCTTTATTCCTGTGTTTGCGGATTTTCCGCCAAGTATTCGGCTACCGCCGCCTTGAGCCTGACCAGCGTGTCCGCCGCCGTCGCGCCGGTTATCTGCGCACCCGCCACGGTCAGATGCCCGCCGCCGCCGAGCCGTTCAAGTATGAGCTGCACGTTTATATCGCCCAGACTCCTGCCGCTGACGTGTACGCCGCCGTCGCGCTCGACCAGCACGAAAGCCGCGAGAATGCCCTTTATGCCTATGAGCTCGTCCGCCGCCTGCGCGCATATGAGCTCCCTGTCGTTCACATCGCTCGGGCACACGGATATTGCTACACAGCCCTCCACGGTCTCCGCGCTGCTCACCACCATGGTGCGGTTCTTGTACATCGCGAAGTCGTCCTGGAACATCAGCTTGACCATGTGCATATCGGCGCCGTTCCTGCGCAGATAGCCCGCCGCTTCAAACGTGCGCGTGCCTGCGTTGATGGAGAAGCTCTTCGTATCGACGATTATGCCCGCGAGCATTGCGCCGCACTCGAACGGCGTTGGCCTGAGATTTTCATCGAAGTACTGTATTATCTCCGTGACCATTTCACAGGTGGAGGACGCCCCCGGTTCCATGTACGAGAGCGTGGACTCCGTTATTATGTCTACCGCGCGCCTGTGGTGGTCGATGATCACCGTCTTGCCAAATTCATCGTATACTGCCGGCGCCAGAAGCGAGCTCTCCCGCTGCGCGTCCACCACTATCAAGAGCGAATTGGGTCTGCGGCGAGCAGCAACAGCCTCGGGGGTTATAATGCAGTCCGTGTAGTCGCGCAGCTTGCCCATGGCGTCAATACACGCCTGTATTGTCGAGTTGCTCTCGTCGAGAATTATGTGAGCGCTCTTTCCGAGTGATACGCAGCACCTGTAAAGCCCGAGCGCAGCGCCCATGGCGTCCATGTCCGGCCGCTTGTGTCCCATTATGAACACGCTTGGCGCGTTCTCGATCATCTGGCGCAGCGCCTTGGAGAACAGCCGCGTCTTGACCCGTGCCGTCTTTGACGACGTCTGCCGCTTTCCGCCGTAGAAGGCGTACTTCGCACCGACCTTGACGACCGCTTGATCGCCCCCGCGCCCCAGCGCCAGCTCCATCGCCTGCCGCGTCAGCTCCTGAGAGCCCGTCAGCCGCTCCCCGCTGCCTATTGATATCGACAGCGTAACGGGCAGCGGCGTGCCGGTGTTTATGCTGCGCACGCGCTCGAGTATGTCAAAGCGCGAACGCTCCATCTCCTCAAGTGCGTTCTTTTCAAACACTACTAAGAACCGCGTTGAATCATATCTGACGTATATGCCGTTCGCCTTTTCCGCAAACTCCGCAACGTACTTCTCGACCTGCAGCATTATGTCCTCCCCGACAAAGTACCTGTCCTGGGAGAGCTCCTCGAAGTTGTCTACATATATCAGCGCGACACAGGGCATGCGCTCCTCGTAAATCCGCCTGTAATGCACCGCCTCCGTCCTGTCTATCCAATACTGGAAAAACAGCACGCTGTTCTCGCGCCCCTCTCGCTCTATCCGCTCCGTCCGTATCTGGAAGTTCATGCCCACAGCCTCCGCGATCAGCGCGGAGCTCGGGTTCCCAACGTCAAGCGCGGGCAGCAGCTCCCCTATCCGCTTGCCCGCGTATATCCGACCGAATGCCTCATTGCGCCACACTATGCGCCCGGTGGCGTTGAATATAAGACAGGGTACGCTCAGCCCCCGCACTATGCGCGTCGCCGCCGCCGCGTTCTGCATGAACACGTCGTCCAGCTCCTCTTCGGCGCGGCGCATGTAGCGCTCTACCGCAATAAACGCCAGCGCGACCGCGACGGCGCCCAGCCCGAGCAGCAGGGACGCAGCCAATACCTTACCGGCAAAATACAAGAGTACCGCCCCCGCGGCTATCGCTATCGCCGGCGGTATCAAAGCAAGTAACGCCCTTCTCTTCATAATAGCTCCCACGCATACACTTTCTCCGGTATATTATAGCATACGCTCACGGGCGCCGTCAATCGGACGCCCCGCCATACTGCGCGCAGCCCAAGCTGCGCGTCCCACCCACCCGCCCGCCTATGGAAGCTTCTCGCAGGCGAGAAGCGGGGGCAAAGCGCAAAGCGGCGCTCCGAAGAGCGCCGCTTTGCGCGAAAAGAGCGGGCTTCGCGTTCTGTTAAGCCCGCTGCATGACGTCATTTCAGCCGCGCAGGCCCGTGTCCCGCGCGACGTATCGGACAGAAACGCAGCCGCGTTCCCGAGCCTTAGCCTTAGCCCTGCTTCTGCTTGTGCCTCGGGTTTTCGCAGATGATCATGACGCGACCCTTGCGCTTGATTATCTTGCACTTCTCACAGATGGGTTTAACCGAAGGTCTGACTTTCATTACAATGTCCTCCTTGTTTGCTATGCGTTGAGCCGCCGTCAGCTCTTTGTGCGCCACGTAATGCGGCCGCGCGTCAGGTCGTATGGCGACATCTCCAACTTAACTTTGTCTCCGGTGAGTATCCGAATGTTGTTCATGCGGAGCTTTCCGGAAATATGCGCGAGTATCTTGTGCCCGTTAGGAAGCTCAACCTCAAACGTCGCGTTGGGGAAGGAATCCGTAACAACACCTTCAACTTCAATTACATCGTGTTTCGACATCCATTTCTCCTTGTGCATGCGTTTTTGCAAAGCCGTACTGTTTCAGCAGCCGGCGTACTTCCGCGTCGTTGAGCCCTCCGCTTGACAGCATATTCCCAAACTCCCCGATGTATACGCCCGTGGGCTTTATGTGCCGGAGCTTTTTGCGTTTGGGCCGCGCTAAGCCTCTCAAATCGCCGTCCGACAGCAGCACGTGCGCATCATCGGCCACGGCGACTATCACGAACGCCCTGCCCGCGTCACGTCCCGCCTTGGATATGACGACTTGCCCTATCACTTCGTTCATACTCGCCTCCTATGCGTCCGTCAGCACCAGCGGCTCGCCCTTGGTCACTGCAATCGTGTTCTCGTAGTGAGCGCTGGGCATGCCGTCGGCGGTGACTACCGCCCATCCGTCCTTCATCACGCGAATCTGGCCGGAGCCGGCGTTTATCATAGGCTCTATGGCTATTGTCATGCCCTCGTGAAGGCGAACCCTGGGCTGCTGAGGGCTGAAGAAGTTCGGTACCTCGGGCGCTTCGTGCATGGTCTTGCCCACTCCGTGCCCCACAAACTCCCTCACAATGCCGTAGCCCGCCTCAGTGGCGACGCGCTGTACCTCCCGGGATATGTCGCAGACGTAGTTGCCTGCCACAGCCTTGGCGGCCCCCGCCAGGAAGCAGCGCTTTGTCGTCTCAATCAGCCGCCTGTTTTCAGGCGATATGTCGCCCACAGGGTACGTTCGCGCGGCGTCGCCGTGATACCCGTCCAGGAAGGCGCCCACGTCTATACTCACTATATCGCCGTCGCGCAGCGCATAGCCGTCGGGTATGCCGTGTATTACGGTGGAGTTGACGGAGGCGCATATCGCCGCCGGATACCCCATATACCCCAGGAACGAGGGCGTGCCGCCGTTGTCAGCTATGAACTCGTGAGCTATTGCGTCCAGCTGCTTGGTCGTGACGCCGGGGCGTATGTGCTCCGCGAGCAGTGCGAGCGTCCTGTACGTCAGCCTGCCGGCCTCGCGCATGCGCTCCAGCTGGGGCTGCATCTTTATCACTATCCGGCTCATACGGCGGACCTCACGCATGCGAGCACGTCCGACGTCACATCCTCGAAGGAGCCGCTGCCGTCAACCCGCATGAGCTTGCCCTGCTTCGCGTAGCGCTCTATGAGCGGGCGCGTGGACAGTTCGTATACCTGGAAACGACGCCTTACCGTCTCCGGCGCGTCGTCGCGCCGCGTCCCCAGTTCGCCGCCGCAGGCGGGGCACTCCCCTGACTTCAGCCGCGAGACGTGGTGGCTCGCGCCGCAGTTCAGGCATACGCGCCTTCCGCCGAGCCTCTCGGCTATCAGTTCAAGCGGTACGTCCAACAGCAATACGCCGTCAATACCCACTTCACTGTCCAGAAACGCCGCCTGTTCCATCGTCCTGGGATACCCGTCGAGTATGAAGCCATTCGCGCAGTCGTCTTCGTTGAGCCTTTCCTTGACCAGCTCGTTCATAAGGTCGTCCGGCACGAGCTCGCCCCTGGCGACTATCGCCTTCATCTCACGATCCAATTCAGGGTCGTCCAGGGAACTCTCACGAAGCATCTGACCGGTCGATATGTGAGGAATGCCAAACTCCTCACATATCTTCACGGCCTGCGTGCCTTTGCCTGAACCCGGAGGCCCCAGCAGCACTATGCGCCTCATGTTGCGCCTCTTAGAGGAGCGCCTTGTAGTGGCGCGCCATCATCTGTGTCTCCAACTGCCTGGAGGTCTCAAGCGCTACGCTGATGAGAATCAGTACGCTCGTTGGGCCGAACATGGATATCGCCGTCAGGTCGCCTATATCGAAGAACGAGAACACTATCGACGGAAGCACCGCCACCAGCGCAAGGAATATAGCGCCGAACAGCGTCAGCCTACTGACTATCTTCTTCAGGTAATTCGCAGTATCCCAACCCGGTCTTATGCCGAGTATGGTGCCGCCGTTCTCCTTGATGTTCTTGGCTATCTCCACCGGATTGAACGATATTGTCGAGTAGAAGTACGCGAAGCCCACTATGAGCAGCGCATACAGCACATAATACGCGGGCCGCCCCGTTGCGAACGTGTTCTCCCAGAAGGTGGCGAACCAACCATCTCCCGCGAGCTCGATTATAATAGTCGGCACGTTGAGTATCGTCATGGCGAATATGAGCGGCATTACGCCGTTGGCGTTCGCCTTGAGCGGTATATGCGTGCTCGCCCCGCCGTACTGCCTGCGTCCCTTTACGCGCTTGGCGTAGTTTACGGGTACACGGCGCTCGGCGTTGTCTACGCACACGATGCCCACGATGAGCAGCAGCACTACCAGTACGATTATCGGTATCGCCAGCCAGTGTATGGAGCCGGTCACCACGGTGGACACTATGTTGGTCGCCGCAGGCAGCACGTTAGCGGCTATGGAGGCGAATATCAGGAAGGAGATGCCGTTTCCGATGCCCTTCTCCGTTATCTTTTCGCCCATCCACATCAGCAGCGCCGTACCGGCGGTCGCCGTCAGACCTATCGTCAAGTAGGAAAGCCAGCCCGTGTCATACACCGCGTCCTCGCCCAGCGCGAGAATGATGGTTATACTCTGCACGGCGGCAAGTCCTACACCCACATAACGCGTTATCTTCTCTATCTTCTGCTTGCCGTCCTCCTCCTTGGATAGCCTCTCGAGCGGAGGTATCGCTATGGTGAGGAGCTGCATGATAATCGAACCGGTTATGTACGGCGAGATACCCATGGCAAATATGGCGTAGTTCGCAAACGCACCGCCTGTGAACATATTCATGAAGCCGCCTATCGCCACATACTGCTCGAGCGACTGCGCGACGCTGGTCACGTTGACGCCCGGTATCGGAATGTAACAGCCTATCCTGTAAAGGAGTATCAGAAGCAGGGTAAACAGTATCTTAGTGCGTATATCCCTTATCTTCCACGCGTTTACAAACGTCTTAAACATTACAGCACCTCAACAGTTCCGCCCGCGGCCTCAATGGCTTTCCGGGCTGTCTCCGAAACTTTCGCAGCCTTTACATCCAAACGCTTTGTCAGCTCGCCGCGACCCAAAACCTTGAGTCCGTCCTTTTCGATTTTGCTGATGACCCCCATTGCCTTGAGGAGCTCAGCGGTAATTTCGGTTCCATTCTCGAAGCGCTCAAGCTCCGAGATGTTTATCACCGTGTACACCTTCGCAAATCTCGCGTTGCTGAAGCCGCGCTTGGGTATGCGGCGTGCGAGCGGCATCTGACCGCCCTCGAAGCCGTTCTTCTTGCTGCCGCTGCGCGCCTTCTGACCCTTGTGCCCCTTGCCGGAGGTCTTGCCGAGGCCGGAGCCGGAGCCGCGTCCAACGCGCTTTGACTCGAAAGTGGAACCCTCGACGGGTCGCAGTTCGTTAAGTTTCATCGTTGCACCCCCCATTACTCTTCTTCGACCTTGACAAGGTGCTTTACCTTGAAGATCATGCCGCGCGTGCAAGCGTTGTCGGGCTTGACCACAGTCTGGTTGAGCTTGCGCAGTCCCAGCGCCGCAACGGTCGCCTGCTGATCCTTGAGGGCGCCAATGGTGCTCTTTACGAGCGTTATCTTTAGGTTTGCCATCTATCTGCCCTCCGTTATCCCATTATCTCTTCGACGGTCTTGCCGCGAAGCCTTGCTATCTGCTCCGCCGTGCGCAGCTGCATGAGCCCGTCCAGCGTCGCCTTGACGCAGTTTGTGGGATTGTTCGAGCCGTAGCTCTTAGTGCGTATGTCCCTTATGCCCGCCATCTCCAGCACTGCGCGGACGGGGCCGCCGGCGATAACGCCCGTGCCCTCGGGGGCGGGGAGCATTCTCACATGTCCCTTCGAGAACCTGCCCTCAACGGCGTGAGGGATAGTAGTTCCCACAATGGGTATCGTCACTATGTGGCGCTTCGCATCTACGGTAGCCTTGCGGACTGCCTCGGGAACCTCGACCGCCTTGCCTACGCCTATGCCGACGCGTCCCTTCTCGTCGCCCACTACTACGAGCGCCGAAAACCTCATGTTGCGTCCGCCCTTTACGGTCTTGGATACGCGATTGATGCTAACCAGTCTATCTTTGAATTCAGGTTCAACCTGCTCGAAACGTCTCTGCATCATATACCTCCCTTAGAAATCCAGCCCGGCTGCACGCGCGCCGTCTGCAAGCGCCGCTACGCGTCCGGTGTAGATGTAACCGCCGCGGTCGAATACGACCTGCTCGACGCCCTTGTCCTTGGCGCGCCGGCCGATTACTTCGCCGACTATCCGCGCGGCTTCCCGCTTGTTTTTGCCCTCCAGCTGCGCCTTGACCTCTGCATCCAGCGTGCTCGCCGAGCAGATGGTCGTGCCGGTCACGTCGTTGATCACCTGGGCATAAATGTGCTGCAAGCTGCGGTAGACATTAAGCCTCGGCCTCGCCTCGGTACCGCTGAGGTACCTGCGCATACGATGATGGCGAGCCTTGCGCACGGAGTTCTTGTTCAATCTCGTAATCATAATCCTACTCCTCTCTTAGGCCTACTTACCTGTCTTGCCTTCCTTGCGGCGGACGACTTCGTTGCTGTACCTTATGCCCTTGCCCTTGTAGGGCTCAGGCTCGCGCGTTGCTCGGATATCCGCGGCGAGCTGTCCCACCCGCTGCTTGCTTATGCCCTTTACCACGATGCGGTTCGGCGCTGGCACTTCGTACTCGATGCCATCCGGCTCCACGAACTCTACGGGATGAGAGTAGCCTACGTTGACCACGAGCGTCTTGCCGTTCTTCTGCGCCCTGTAACCCGTGCCGACTATCTCGAGCGTCTTCTGGTAGCCCTCGGTTACGCCCACTACCATGTTGTGAATGAGGGAGCGCGAAAGGCCGTGCAGCGCCCTGTTCTCCTTGGCGTCGTTGGGACGTGTGACGTGCAGTACGCCATCGTCGATGCTCAATCCCATCTTGGGCGAAATCTTCTCGCTGAGCTCCCCTTTGGGCCCTTTTACGACTACGGTGTGATCGTCAGCGACCGTGATTGTCACTCCGGCGGGAATAGTGATCGGAAGTTTTCCGATTCGTGACATTATGTACACCTCCAGTTTTGTATGCAATTTGCGGTGAGAGGCATGAGCCCCTGCCGCAATACCGTACTCTTACCAGACGTAGGCGAGCACTTCGCCGCCTATGCCGAGCTTCCTGCACTCGCGGTCAGTCATCATTCCGCGCGAGGTGGATATGATGGCTATGCCCATTCCGTTGAGCACGCGGGGCAGATTGTCCTTGCGGGCGTAGATCCTCAGTCCCGGGCGGCTTATGCGCTTGAGACCGGTGATCACCTTCTCGCGGTTCGGCCCATACTTGAGCGTAACCACAAGCGTCCGCTCGACGCCATTTTCCACGACGTTGTAGCCGTTGATGTAGCCCTCTTCCTTGAGTATGCGCGCTATCTCAAGCTTTATCGTGGAAGCGGGGATGTTGACCGTTTCGTGCTTTGCGACGAGCGCATTGCGGATTCGAGTCAGCATATCGGCGATTGTATCAGTAATCAGCATGTTTGTCTCCTTTCGCTTACCAGCTTGCCTTGCGCAGCCCGGGGATATTGCCCTTGTAGGCCTCCTCGCGGAAGCAGATACGGCATATGCCGTACTTCCTCAGTACGGAGTGCGGACGCCCGCAGATGCGGCAGCGCGTGTATGCGCGTGTGCTGAACTTCGCGGGGCGCTGCTGCTTTATCTTCATACTTGTCTTTGCCATAGCTTGCCTCCCTATTTACTCTGCAAAGGGCATGCCCAACAGCTTGAGCAGCGCCTTCGCCTCTTCGTCTGTCTCTGCGGTGGTCACGAACGCGATGTCCATGCCGCGAACCTTATCCACGTCGTCATAGTTGATCTCCGGGAATATCAGCTGTTCGCGGACGCCCATGGCGTAGTTGCCGCGCCCGTCGAAACTGGACGCCGATACGCCGCGGAAGTCGCGCACGCGGGGCAGCACGATGTTCATCAGCTTGTCGGCAAAATGATACATCCTGTCGCCGCGCAGCGTCACCTTCGCGCCGACGTTCATGCCCTGGCGAACCTTAAAGTTCGCTACGGACTTCTTCGCCCTGGTGATGATCGCCTTCTGACCGGAGATTATCGACAGCTCTTCAAGCGCGCTGTCCATGCCCTTGGGATTGTCCTTCTCGGCGCCCAGGCCCATGTTGATGACTATCTTCTCCAGCTTGGGAACCTGCATTATGTTCGCGTAGTGGAACTGCTCCATCAGCGCCGGTACTACTTCCTCGCGGTACTTGACCCTGAGGCGGGCGGGGCCGCTGAAAGCCTTAGCCTGAGCCTGACTCTTCTTCTTCGCGGGAGCCTGGGAAGCTTCATTCTTCTTTGCCACGTTTTATTACCTCCTGCCTCAGTCTATGGCCTTGTCGCACTTCTTGCACGTGCGGACCTTCTTGGCTTTGCCGTTCTTGCCTTCGACGAACGTGTAGCCGACCCTCGTGGGCTTGTTGCACTTGGGACATACCAGCATCACGTTTGAAACATGAATGCTGCTCTCCTTCTCAATGCGCCCGCCCGCATCGCCCTGCCTGCGTGGACGGGTGTGACGGGTAACCATGTTCCTTCCCTGAACCAGTACGCGCATGCTGTCGCGATCGACGGACATTATCTTGCCCTTCTTGCCGACGTCGTCCTTGTCGCCGGCAATGACCATGACCGTATCGCCGGTCTTAACTTTCAGATTGTTCATGCTTACCCTCCTTAGAGCACTTCGGGAGCGAGGGATACTATCTTGATGTAATCCTTCTCACGGAGCTCCCTTGCCACCGGCCCGAATATACGCGTGCCGCGCGGCTGCTTCTGATCGTTGATTATTACTGCTGCGTTGTCGTCGAACCTTATAAAGCTCCCGTCCGGACGATGTACGCCGGATACCGTGCGCACGACGACCGCCTTGACAACGTCCTTCTTCTTCACCGCGCCGTCGGGGGAGGCAGATTTGACTGCCGCGACTATAACGTCGCCGACGTTTGCGCTCTTCATACGCGAACCACCCAGCACGCGGATGCACATTATCTCCTTCGCGCCGCTGTTGTCCGCAACCTTCAACCTGGTCTGAGGCTGTATCATTGTCGTTCCTCCTTTGGCTTACTTGGCTCTCTCGAGTATCTCTACGACGCGCCAACGCTTATCCTTGGAAAGGGGGCGGGTCTCCATGATACGGACAGTGTCGCCTATTCCGCACTCGTTGTTCTCGTCGTGTGCCTTGAACCTGTGCGTGCGGTTGACCATCTTGCCGTAGAGAGGATGCCTTACCTTTGTCTTGATGGCAACTACTACCGTCTTATCCATCTTATCGCTGACTACAACGCCGCTGCGCGTCTTGCGATGACCTCTATCCATTTCTTATATCCTCCTTCTGCTAAGCGTTGAGCCTGCGCTCGCATGCGATGGTCTTGACCCGGGCGATATCCCTCTTGCATTCCCTAATGCGCAGCGGGTTCCTCAGCTGGCCGGTCGCCTGCTGGAAACGAAGGTTGAACAGCTCTTCCTTGAGCTCCTGTTCCTTCTTCGCGAGGTCCTCCGCGGACATCTCTCTCAGCTTCTTAATCTCTTCAGCCTTCATCGTTTTCACCACCCTTTTCGGTTTCCCTCGTGATTACCTTGCACTTGAGGGGGAGCTTGTGCATAGCCAGCCTCATCGCCTCGCGGCCTACCGCTTCATCGACGCCGCCTATCTCAAACATCACGCGGCCCGGCTTTACTACCGCCACCCAGTACTCGGGAGATCCCTTGCCCGAGCCCATTCGCGTCTCCGCGGGCTTCTCGGTAACGGGCTTATCCGGGAATATCTTTATCCAGACCTGTCCGCCGCGCTTGATGTAACGCGTCATAGCGATACGGGCGGCCTCTATCTGATTGCTCGTCACCCACGCCGGCTCCAGCGCCACGAGGCCGATATCGCCGTAAGTGATGCTGTTGCCCCTGTGCGCCGTGCCCTTCATGCGGCCACGGTGAACTCTCCTGCGCTTAACTCTCTTTGGCATCAACATGGTGTTAGTCCTCCTTTACCTGCGACCGCCAAGGACTTCGCCCTTGTAGATCCAAACCTTTACGCCGATCCGGCCGTAAGTCGTGTGCGCCTCGGCAAAGCCGTACTCGATGTTGGCGCGCATCGTCTGCAGCGGTATCGAACCCTCGTGATAACCTTCGTTGCCGGCGATCTCCCTGCCGCCCAGGCGCCCGGAGCACATTACCTTTATGCCCTTTGCGCCCGCCTTCATGGCGCGCGTGAGCTGCTGCTTCATGGCGCGGCGGTGAGATATGCGCTTCTCTATCTGCGCCGCGATGCTCTCTGCGGCGAGCTGCGCGTTGGCGTCGGCGTTCTTGACCTCGATTATGTTGACGCTGACGGGCTTGCCCGTGAGCTCCGAAACGCCCTTCTTGATCTCCTCAATGCCTACGCCGCCCTTGCCTATCAGCATGCCGGGGCGCGCGGTGTGGATGCTGACGATTATCTTGCCCACTGTGCGCTCGATGGTTATCGCCGCCACGCCGGAAGCGTAGTACGTCTTCTTGAGGTAGTCCCTTATGATCCTATCCTCAACGAGGTAGTCTGCGAAGTCCTTCTTGGAGGCATACCAACGGGTGTTCCAATCCTTGATAACGCCTACTCGGAAGCCATTCGGATTAACTTTCTGTCCCATAGTGTCCCTCCTCAGTTATTAGCCTCGTCCTTGCGGTCGAGAATCAGTGTAATGTGGCTGGTGCGCTTGCGTATCCGCGTCGCCCTGCCCCTTGCGCGGGGCATGTACCTGCGAAGCGTCGGGCCCTGATTGGCGTACACCTCGGCTACGTACAGCTCGTCGGGATTCATGTTGAGATTGTTCTCCGCATTCGCTTCTGCGGAGCGCAGCAGCTTGAGCACGGGCTCCGACGCGGCCTTGGGCGTAAACTGCAGTATCGCTTCCGCCTCCTTGCAGCTCTTGCCCCTTATGAGGTCAATCACTATCTTGACCTTGCGGGAGGATATCCTCACGTACCGGGCTATGGCGCGTGGCCTTCTGTCCGCATTCTCCCGGCGGTACGCCGCCTTCTCCTTCATTCTGGTTGCCATGCTGATTCCTCCTTATCTGCCGCCAGAGGACTTCTCAGAGCCCCTGTGGCCGCGGAAAGTGCGCGTCGGTGCGAACTCTCCGAGCTTGTGCCCGACCATTTCCTCTGTGATGTATACGGGAACGTGCTTTCTGCCGTCGTGAACGGCGATTGTGTGACCAACGAAATCCGGGAAGATGGTTGAAGCACGCGACCAGGTCTTAACGACCGTCTTTTTGCCGCCCGCGTTCATCGCTTCAATGCGCTTCATCAGGCGCTCTTCCACAAACGGGCCCTTTTTTACTGACCTACTCATTTAGACAAATCTCCTTTCGTCAATCACTTGCCGTCCCTGCGGCGCACGATGAACTTATCGTTGACATTCTTGGTCTTTCTCGTCTTGTGGCCGAGCGCGGGCTTGCCCCACGGCGTCACCGGGCCGGGGCGTCCTATCGGGCTCTTGCCCTCGCCGCCGCCGTGCGGGTGATCCACCGGGTTCATTACGGAGCCGCGCACCGTCGGGCGGAAGCCCATGTGGCGCACTCTGCCCGCCTTGCCGTACATGACCAGCTCGTGGTCCGCGTTGCCGACCTGCCCTATCGTCGCCTTGGCGTTCATGGGTATGTAGCGGACCTCGCCGCTGGGGAGCCTGACCTGGGCGTACTTGCCCTCTTTCGCCATGAGCTGCGCGGCGTTGCCGGCGCTCCTCACGAGCTGCGCGCCCTTGCCGGGCTTGAGCTCTATGCAGTGGATCATGCTGCCCACGGGTATGTGCTTTATCTCGAGCGCGTTGCCGACCTTGATGTCGGCGCCCTCGCCGCTTATCACCTGGTCTCCGACCTTGAGGCCGAGCGGTGCGATAATGTAGCGCTTCTCGCCGTCTGCGTAGTGCAGCAGGGCGATGTTCGCGGAACGGTTCGGATCGTACTCAATCGTCGCAACCTTCGCGGGGATGCCGTCCTTGTTGCGCTTGAAGTCTATTACGCGGTACTTGCGCCTCGCTCCGCCGCCGCGGTGCCTGACCGTTATGCGGCCGGAGTTGTTGCGCCCGCCCTTCTTCCTCAAATCCTCCAGCAACGACCTCTCGGGCGTCGTGCAGGTTATCTCGTCGTGCTGCGAGACCGTCATGAAGCGCTGGCCCGGAGTTGTGGGCTTTATCTTCCTAATAGCCATTGTCGTCCTCCTTACTGTCCCATGCTGTCGAAGAACTCGATACCCTTGGAGTCTTCCTTCAGCGTGACATATGCCTTCTTGAGACTGGGACGGCGACCCTGATGCGCGCCCATCCTCTTTATCTTGCCGAGCGTGTTGACTATGTTGACCTTTGCCACGTCTACGCCGAATATCTGCTCGACCGCTTCCTTGACCTGCGTCTTGGTAGCCTTCTTCGCGACTATAAATGTATAACATCTGTCGGGAATGCCGTCGAATGACTTCTCGGTCAATACGGGCTTAATTATGATGTCGTACGCGTTCATCCTTCGTATACCTCCTCGACCTTTTCGAGCGCCGCCTTCGTGAGGATCAGCGTCGTGTGCTTGAGAATCTCATAGGGATTAAGCGTGCCGACCAGCGTGGTGTTGACCTTCTGAATGTTCGCGGCCGCGCGCTTCACCGACTCGTCCTTCTCGGGGAGCACGATGAGCGCGTTCGCCGTGCCCAGATTCCTCAGTATGGCGACCATCTCCCGCGTCTTCGCCGCCTCCAGCTCAATGCCGTCCAATACGATTATCTCGCCGTTGGCAGCCTTGTCGGAGAGCACGCTCTTGAGCGCCAGGCGCTTGACCTTCTTGTTGACGCTCATGCGGTAATCCCGGGGCTTGGGAGCGAATACCACGCCGCCATGCCTCCACTGCGGGGAACGCGTCGAACCGTGACGCGCATTACCTGTGCCCTTCTGCCTCCACGGCTTGATGCCGCCGCCGCGCACCTGCGCCCTGGTCAGCGCGCTCTGCGTGCCCTGGCGCTGGTTTGCCAGGTACGCCTTAACATAGCTGTGCACCGCGCTCATGTTGGGCTCTATGCCAAATATGCTCTCGTTGAGCTCCACCTCGCCTATCACCTGACCGGCGGTGTTCTTAAGTTCGACCTTCAGCATTGTTGCTTCCTCCTTACTTTACGGTGCTCTTTACCGTGCAGAGAGTGCCCTTGGCTCCCGGTATAGCACCCTTGACCACGAGCAGATTGCGCTCCGCGTCAACCCTGACTACCTCGAGATTCTGCACCGTAACATTGACGCTGCCCATGTGTCCCGGCAGGTTCTTGTGCTTGAACACCTCTCCCGGGTAGGAGCAGGCGCCCATTGAACCGACTCTGCGGTGGTAGCGCGAGCCGTGCGTCATGCCGCCCCTCGCCTGGTTGTGGCGCTTGATGACGCCCTGGAAGCCCTTACCCTTGCTCTTGGCGCTTACATCGACCTTGTCGCCAACCTCGAACATCGCCGCGGTTATGACTTGTCCGACTTCCATCGCCGCCGCGTCGTCCAGCTTCAGCTCGCGCGCATAGCGGTGCGGAGCGAGATTGGCCTTCTTATAGTGACCCAGTACCGGCTTCGTCGTCAGCTTTTCCCTTATGGGCGCAAAGCCCACCTGTACCGCCTCGTAACCGTCGTGCTCAACCGTCTTCTTCTGAATGACGGGGCACGGGCCCGCCTGTATGACCGTTACGGGGAGCATAGTGCCGTCCGCGGCGAACATCTGGGACATGCCCAATTTCTTACCCAATATTGCCTTCTTCATGTCCTTCCTCCTATTTAAGCAGCTTCAGTTCGATGTCAACGCCTGCGGGGAGGTCGAGCTTCATGAGCGCGTCCACAGTCTTTGCCGAGGGCTGGAGTATGTCTATCAGCCGCTTGTGCGTGCGCATCTCAAACTGTTCTCTCGAATCCTTGTGCTTGAACGGGCTGCGAAGTATCGTAACTATCTCTTTCTCCGTGGGAAGCGGTATCGGCCCCGACACCCTTGCCCCCGTCCTCTTGGCGGTCTCGACTATCTTCTCGGCGCTCTGGTCGATAAGATTGTGCTCGTACGCCTTCAGCTTGATCCTGATCTTCTGGCTTGCCATTTTATTTCCTCCTTGTAGATTGGGGCGTACACGCCGCCTTGCGTTTCCTACGGAAATTTTCAGGCGGGCTTTCGCCCGTCGCCCGATTTACATGGGCATTACCTCGATGTGAACTATCCGTATGGCTTGACCGGTAACCTCTCATCGAGCCCGCACGCCACACGACCGCATCAGAATATTTGCGGCCGCACCGCGCGCAGCCTAAGTATCATACAAGAAAAGCGCAAGCATTGCAAGCGCTTTTTGCGGCAAAAGGGGCGAAAAATCAATATATTTTGCCCTTACAGCTCCACCTTCGTCCACTTTGCGCTCCTGAAGCGCACGAAGTTGAGCACCAACCGCAGCAGCTGGTCGCTGAACAGCCCGAGCCACATGCCCACGAGCCCCAGGGCGCAGGGATAGCACAGGAACCACGACAGCGCCGTGCGGATGACGCCCACACATATAAAGGAAGAAACCGCCACGAATTTCGAGTCCCCCGCGCCGCGCAGGCAGCCCGAGATTACCACCTGAGAAGTCTGCACTATGCAGGTAGCGGCGATTATAAAAACTATGTTCCCGCCCAGCTCCAGCACCGCGCTCTCGTCCGTGAAGAGTCCCAGGAGCTGGTAGCGCAGCAGCACGAACACAAGCGCAAGCAGCAATCCCATTATCAGGGCGCAGCGCTGCCCCACCTTTCCGTACATCATCGACTTGTCCGGCCGCTTCTCGCCCAGGCCGCGGCCCACGAGCGACGTCGACGCCACGGCGAACCCGTCTCCAAATGCAAAGGATATGTGTATCAGGCTCATGCAGACCTGATGCGTCGCAAACTCCACCGTGCCGAGGTTGGCCGCCAGCAGGGCGTATATGAAGAAGCCCACCCGCAGGAAAACCTGCTCTACAAGCGCGGAGCTGCCCACCTTGACCATGCCGGACACCGTCCGCCTGTCGAAGCGCCAACTCCTCTCCTGTATGAGGGAAAGCCTCCCCGGCGCATGCGTCAGCACGGAGCGCAGCGCTATGGCGAACGCCACCACGGATGATGCGGCGGTAGCTATCGCTGCCCCGCGCACGCCGAGCCGCGGGAAGAACCATATACCGTTTATCAGCAGCCAGTTGAGCAATACGTTGCACAGATTCGCCGTGACGTTCGTTATCATGGACGTGCGCGTGTTGCCGAAGCCGCGCTGCGCCGCGTTAAGCGTCATGGCGCAGGTGTTAAACGCCGTAGTAGACATCATCAGCTTGAAGTACGCCGTCGCATCCTGATAGTAATCCGCCTTTGCGCCGGCAAACAGCACCAGCTCCTCCGCAAACAGCAGCGCTATGGCGGTCATCGCCACACCCAGCGAGGCGGAGAGCACCAGCGCCTGCTTAAGGCAGCGATTGGCGCCCTCTATATCGCCCTCTCCGCGGCGGCGCGCAACGATAGCCGTAACGCCAATGTTGAGCGTTATTACGAGCGCGAGCAATATGAATTTCGGCTGCGTGGTAATGCCCACCGCCGAAATCGCAGACGTGCCTATCTGCCCCACCATCATGGTGTCGATAGACGCTATGAGCGCGATGAGCACGGACTCTATCGCAGACGGCCACGCGAGCCTCAGCGCAGTGCCGTACGCCTCCCTGGCGGACGGCAGCTCTCCGCACAGCATATCGCTTCTGACGAGATATCGCGGCGCAAAGAGCCTGTCTATCAGTTTCACATTCATGTCATTCTCACCCGCGCCACGCAAGGGCGCGGGCTCTCCCAAGAGATACGGTAGCACAATCTCCTCTTTTTTTCAACCGCCGCCGCGAGCGTCGGCAGCAAAAGCAAAATGTGAGCGTTTGCTATTTGAAACCGGAGGCGTTTGTGTTATCCTTGTTACACACCGCGACATGGAGGAAATATGGTTACACTCGAACAGCTCAGGCGCAACGACGCCGTATGCACATACATACGCAAGGCGGACGAATCGCTCTGCGCGCTCGGTTACACGGAGCACAGCTTTGCACACGTCACCCGCGTCGCCGAGGTCGCAGGATACATACTCGAGACGCTGGAGCACGACCCGCACGACGTGGAGCTCGTCAAGATAGCGGGCTATCTGCACGATATAGGGAACCTCGTCAATCGCGTGGATCACTCGCAGAGCGGCGCGGTGATGGCGTTTAGGATACTCACGGAGCTCGGCATGGACGCCGACGACGTTGCCACTGTCGTGACGGCCATAGGCAATCACGACGAGGGCACGGGCGTACCCGTCAATCCCGTCGCCGCAGCGCTGATAATCGCCGACAAGACCGACGTGCGCCGCACGCGCGTGCGCAACCCGGACATTACCGCGTTCGACATGCACGACAGGGTAAATTACTCCGTCGAGAAGTCGCTCGTGCGCATAAACCGCAGCCATTCGCTGCTGAAGCTCAAGCTGTCCGTCGATACGCGCTTCAGCTCGGTCATGGACTACTTTGAGATATTCATGAACCGCATGATACTCTGCCGGAAGGCCGCCGCAAAGCTCGGACTGGAATTCAGGCTGATTATAAACGAGCAGCAGCTCATATAGAACGACCGCAACGGAGGACATATTACTAATATGAAGAAAAGCATCAGCAAACAGGCGCGCACTTGGGCGCTTGCGGGCGTGGGCGCTGTCGCAATAGCGGCGCTCTGCCTGCTCCTGATACCGGCGTGGAGCCCGCTGCGAATCTCCATGGCCCGCGGCAGCATGATAGAGTACGCCCAAAGCCGCTATGCAGACAGCAGCTTTGAGTACTCCGGCGCAAGCTACGATGCAGACAGCGGCCTTTATACGCTGCAGGCGCGCTCGCCCTCCGGCGTGGACGCGCACTTTACATTGCGCTGCACTGCCGATGGCAAGGTGTCGGACGACTACGCGGACGCCATAGAGCGCAGGGGCAGCACGCGCACGCGCCTGCAGTCCGAGCTCGAGGCGTATGTTCTGCAATCGCTCACGGAGTCCACGGTTTTGGATGTGTCGAGCGTCACGGCGAAGCTCGGGGACGACGATTCGTACGACGCAAACGCCTTCACGCCCGGCATGGAATTGGACGCGACCGCGCTCCCGCAGCCGCTTGCGCTGGAGCTGCTGATCGTATCGGACGGCCTCGGCGATGAATCGGTGGCGAAGGCGCTGATAACAGTTGACGCAGCGCTCGATGCGCGCGGCGTGGACGTGCATGCCTACACGCTGACGCTGCTGATGTACTCCGGCGAACCCGGCAGCAGAGAGGGCCTTAATCAGGCAGTAAGCAGGTTCACTCTGTCCGACTTCCCCGCGGAGGGTATAGCGGACACAAGTGAGTTTTTGCAAGCTCTATCCGAGTATATTGAGACGCAGAGGCTGCAATCCTATAAGTAATTCTCAGCACAGAGGTGACGTCATGCGACTCAGCGGGATACTGCTGCCCATATCCGCCCTGCCCTCGAGGTGGGGCATCGGTGCGTTTGACAGGTGCGCGTACGAGTTCGCCGACAAGCTCGCCGCCGCAGGGCAGGGCGTGTGGCAGATACTGCCGCTCGGCCCCACGGGGTACGCCGACTCGCCGTATCAGGCGTTTTCCGCTTACGCCGGCAATCCGTATTTCATATCGCTTGACGCGCTCATAGAGCGCGGACTCCTGCGCGAATCCGAGGCGGCGGCACTCGGTTGGGGCGACGACCCCCGCCGCGTCGACTACGGGCTGTTGTACCAGAACCGGCTCCAGCTGCTCCGCACCGCGCACTCGCGCGCCGACGCCCGACTGTTGGATGCCGTGGCGGCGTTCACCCGCGCCAACGCGGGCTGGCTTCCCGATTACGCGCTGTACATGGCGGTGAAATCCGCTTCGGGCATGCGGCCTTGGAACGAATGGGCAGACGAGGATATAAAGCTGCGGCGCCACGGCGCCGTCGAGCGCTGCCGCGAGGCGTTTGCGGACGAGACGGCATTCCACTGCTTCGTGCAGTACCTGTTCTTCGAGCAGTGGGCGGCGCTTAAGCGCTACGTCAACTCGCGCGGCATACTCATAGTGGGCGACCTGCCCATATACGTCTCGCTCGACTCGTCAGACGTGTGGGCGCACAGGGAACTGTTTCAGCTCGACCGCGACGGCACGCCCACGCGCGTGGCCGGCGTTCCCCCCGACTATTTCACAGCCGACGGCCAGCTCTGGGGAAACCCGCTGTACAGATATGACGTCATGGAGCGCGACGGCTATTCCTGGTGGTTAGACAGGCTCCGCGCCTGCGCGGAACGCTACGACGTGACCCGTTTCGACCACTTCCGCGGGCTGGACTCCTATTGGTCGGTGCCGTACGGCGAGACCACCGCGCGCGGCGGCGAATGGGTGACTGGCCCCGGCAAGGGCTTCGTGGACGCCATACGGCGCGCGCTGCCACATATGCGGATAATCGCCGAGGACTTGGGCTACCTCACGGACTCCGTGCGCGAGCTGTTGGATTACTCCGGTTTCCCGGGCATGAAGGTGCTGCAGTTCGCGTTCGACGGCTCCGGCAGCGGGGCGGACAACGCATACCTCCCGCACATGTACGACTCCAACTGCGTGTGCTACACCGGCACTCACGACAACGTCCCCGTGCGCGCCTTCCCCGCGCACGCCGCACAGGACGCGCTCTCATTTGCCGCGGCGTACCTCGACTGCCAGCCGTCCGAGATACCCGGCAAGCTGCTGCGCGCCGGCATGGCGTCCGTCGCGGAGCTGTTTGTGGCACAGATGCAGGATTACCTCATGCTCGGCGAGGAGGCGCGCATGAACGCGCCCGCAACTTCCGAAGGCAACTGGGTGTGGCGCATGGCGCCGGACGACTTCTCCGACGAGCTCGTCGGCCGCATTGCAGAGCTCACCGAGCTGTACGGAAGGCGGCGGCCGTCATAGGCGCACAGACCTCGCGCCCGGCTCCGCAGGCGGAGCCGCTTTTTTTTGCGCGCGGACCCGCGCGCCCCGCCCTCCCGCCCTCTAAGGAACGCTTCCCGCCGGGGCGGGAAGCCGGGCGCAAAGACCGGACGGGGCCCCCGTGCACAGGAGCCCCGTCCGGTCTTAAGCGAGCGCCGCTAAATTCGCGCGCTCAACGCGGAGTGCGCCTCGTCCGCCAGCGTCCGCGCTTCCTCCTCGCTGCCGGCGCGCAGCGCGACGTAGAACTTTATCTTCGGTTCAGTGCCCGAAGGGCGCGCACAGACCCACATGTCGCCCTCGCACAGCAGCCGTATCATGTTAAGCCGCGGGAAATCCAGCTCGTATTCGCCGCCGTCGCCCACGCCCTTGCCCGCCATGTAGTCCTCCACCGCTATCACGCGCCGCGATGCGAGGCATTCGGGCGGCGCGCACCGCAGCGACTGCATTATGGCGTCTATGTGCTCCATACCCGCCTTGCCGTCGAACGAGTACGACCGCGTGTCCTCCCTGTAATAGCCGTATTCCTCGTAAATGCCGTTTAGGTAATCGTAGAGCGTCATGCCGCGCTCCATGCAGCAGACGCAGACCTCCGCGACGAGCATCGCGGCGAGTATCGCATCCTTATCCCGCGAAAAGCCCCCGCTGAGGAAGCCGTAGCTTTCCTCGAAGCCGAACAGGAACTCCTTGCCGTTTGCCCAGGAGCACCGCTCTATGACTTCCGATATGAACCTGAAGCCCGTGGGCACGCTGAGGCACTCGACGCCGTACTTGCGGCATATAGCGTCCGCCAGCGAAGTGCTCACTATGGATTTCACCACTACGCCATCGTCGGGCAACGTCCCGAGCGACTCCCGCGTGGTCAGTATGTGTTTGATTAATATGACGGCGATCTGGTTCCCGGTGAGCAGCGTAAACTCGCCCGTGGGCTTTCTCACCGCCACGCCCAGCCTGTCGGAATCCGGGTCAGTGGCGAGTATGCAGTTCGCGCCCGTCCTGTCCGCAAGCTCCATGGCGAGCGCATACGCGCGCGCGTCCTCCGGGTTCGGCACGCTGACGGTCGGGAAATCGCCATCCGGTTCCGCCTGCTCCTTCACGACGTGGAGGTTCGTTATCCCCGCCCGGCACAGTATGGTCGTGACCGGTATGTAGCCAGAACCGTGCAGCGGCGTGTAGACCATCGCCAGCTCGCTGCCCCTGCGCCGCAACAGCTCCCTGTATGTGAGCAGCCCCGAAGTGGCCTCGTAGTAGGGCTCGTCGTCCGCCTCGCTGAGCATGGATACGAGTGCGTCGTCGCGCTCCACGCGCTCACCGAAGTACTCGTGCGCCGCTATGCGCTCCATTACGGCCGCCGCCTGCGCCGGCCCGAGCTGTCCTCCGTCCTCGCCGTAGACCTTATAGCCGTTGTACTGCGGCGGGTTGTGGCTCGCGGTTATCATTATGCCGCCCATACAGCCGAGCCGCCTCAGCGTAAATGACAGCTGCGGCACGCTCCTGAGCGAATTGAACAGGTATACCCGCACGCCCCTGGACGACAGCACGTCTGCCGCGGCGCTCGCGAACTCCGCCGACATGTTGCGCGAATCGTAGGCTATGCAGACTCCCTTGCTCCCGCCTCCCTGCGCGATTATTACGTCGGCAACGCCCTGTGTCGCCCTGCGCACGACATACTCGTTCATGCGGTTCGTGCCCGCGCCGAGCACACCCCTTAAGCCCGCCGTGCCGAACTCCAGCTCGCTGTAAAAGCGATCCTCTAATTCCGCATCGTCCGCCGCGAGCAGCTGCGCGCGCAGCTCGCCCTCCGGCAGCGCCGCCAGCCAGCAGTCCAGTCTCTGTTTTGCCGTGGAAATCATATAAGCAACTCCATTCGCATAATTCTCGTCAACATTATATTATAGCAAAAGGCGCTTCACAATACCGAAGCGCCCACATTATGCGCAAAATCACTTCACGAGCTGCGCTCGGAGCCGCTTTACGACCGGCAGCGCCGCTACTATTGTGCAGAGCACGCCCTCCACGCCTATGTAGCAGGCGTTATAGCAGAATGAATACGCCCACGAGTTCGAGAAGCCGTAATCTGCGGCATACTCTGCAAAGAACACCGCTCCCGACACCGTCGAGACTATCAGCCGCGCAAAGCACGCCACTGCCACGCCCAACGGCGCCTTCTTGGGAAAGAGCGACGCGAGCCCCAGGCAGGTATACGCGAGCAGGTAGTCCAGCGCGAACTGCACCGGATGCACCACCCACACGCCCTGTATCATCTGAAGCATGCTGTACGAGAATGCCGCCGCGAAGCCGTACGCAGGGCCGTACCACGCCGCAAACAGCGTGAGCGGGAGCATTGACAGCAGCGTAAGCGACCCGCCAAACGGCATTGAGAACAGCTTGAGATAGCTCAGTACGAAGGATACGCTCACCATCATGGCGGCTATTACCAGCGTCTGCGTGGCGCTGCGCCCGCGCTTGGGCTCGTCTATGCGCTCGCCGCCGGCGCGCCCGCTCCTGATGTAGAGCGCCACGGCCACTATCAGCGCGGCCGCGAGCACAGCGGCGATGATCAGCGTCACAAGCTCTATGCCGTCCAGCTCGGACAGCTCTTCGAGCAGCGTGAAGCGCACGCCCGTGTCGCACAACAGGGAAAAGAACATCATATTTGTCGCCTCCTCTGAGAAAAAGTGTAGCCCCTGTCCGCAGTGGACGAGAGGCCGACGTAACGCCATTCTTCTCATCCGCATTTCCTACGCAGGTCTTAACCTTCAGGTTCCAAGGGATTGCACCTTGCGGCACATCTCAGCGCTTGCGCGCACCCCCAGCGGTTTTTCGAGGCTCGACGGCATTTTATCACTTCGGCGCGCGCTTTTCAAGCGCCACCGCGCGAGCTATGCAAAAAAACCCGCGTGTGGTATAATCACAAAAAACCGTGGAGGTGCGCTTTGGCAAGCGATACTCACGCCGCCCTCACCAGGCGCAATAAATACTCGGTAGCGAGGCGCTCCATATGGTACCTGCTCCGCACCGCTCTTATAGTAGCGGTCACGGGCGTCATCATTGTGGGCGTTACGCTCGCCGCCGCTCACGCCGGGAGCATATACATAATCGCGACCGAGGGCATAACCCTGCGCGCGAACTGCATATTGAACAACGAACCCACGGATGACCTCGAGGAGTACTTTTTGCTCAACTGGCTGGAGGAGGACGAGCTGCTCAATTCCCAGCCATACAGGGGCTACACCGTGACGTACTTCGACTACCGGCTGAGCGTGGAGGGCCTGTTTGTGCTCCCTTGGTCGACCGAAGCGACGATAGACTTGCTGGAACGCGTGCCCGTGCTGAACGGCACGGCCGACGAAACGGGACTGGAGCCGGATCCGCCGGCGTGGACGGATGCGCTCTATCGCGTGCACATGCTCCGCGACGCGGGGCGCTGGTACATAGCGTCAATAGAGGTGCTGGAGGCGAACCCCGCGGAAGAGCCCTACGCCACCCCCGACATGAGCCTGCTCCCCGACGGGGACAGCTGAGGCCGCAGCGCGTATGCCGTACCCCTTCGGCGCGCAATATCCCATACTCCTGGCTCCCATGGCGGGCGTCACTGACGTCGCGTTCAGGGAGCTTTGCGTCGCCTTCGGCGCGGACATGACCTACACGGAAATGGTCAGCGCGAAGGGACTGCACTACAACAACCGGAACTCCCGCGCGCTCCTGCGCATATCAGACGTTGAGAAGCCATGCGCGATACAGCTCTTTGGCTCCGAGCCCGAAATAATGGCGGACATCGCGCGCGCTCTCTGCGACGACATGGGCGATTCGCTGCGCCTCATAGACATCAACATGGGCTGCCCCGCGCCGAAGATAACGCGCAACGGCGAGGGCTGCGCGCTGATGCTCGACCCGGGCCTCGCCGCGCGGATAGTTGGCGCCGTCGCCGCCGCCGCGTCCGTTCCGGTCACGGTGAAGCACCGCCTGGGCTTCGACAGCTCCCATGTGAACGGGCTTGAGTTTGCACGGGTGTGCAGGGACGCCGGCGCCGCCGCGGTCACCGTTCACGCGCGCACACGCGCGCAGATGTACTCCGGACGCGCCGACTACGACGCCATAGCGCGAATAGCCGCCGCGCTCGACATACCCGTGATAGGCAACGGCGACGTGTTCGACGGCGAAAGCGCCCTGAGGATGCGCTCCACCGGATGCGCGGGTATCATGGTAGCGAGGGGTGCGCAGGGGAACCCGTTCATATTCGCGGAAATAAGAGCTGCCCTGCGCGGCGAGGCGTATTCGCCACCGTCGTGGGAGCGCCGCCGGGAGGTCGCGCTGGCTCACATACGGCGCCACGTTCAGCTCAAGGGCGAGGGCAGCTTTGCGGAACTGCGCAAGCACCTCTCGTGGTATACCCGGGGCATAGACGGCAGCGCGGCGGCGCGCGTGCGCATAAACGCCGCCTCAAGCTCCGCGGAGTTGGTCGCCATCCTGGAAAAAATCCAGTAATCACGAGAAAAATATGCCCTATATCGCGCATAATAGTTGTTGACAAACGATTTACGCTGCATTAAAATGGATAAGCCGTAATTTGGGTGCATGTGGTGAAAGCCGCCCCGTGTAATGCGGGTGTAGCTCAATGGCAGAGCTCCGGCTTCCCAAGCCGGTCACGTGGGTTCGATTCCCATCACCCGCTCCATATTGACCCTTCATGCGGTCAAACGGCGAATTACAACTTCAGCAAAAGGAGACAACCAAGAATGGCAAAGCAGACATTCGTAAGAACCAAGCCGCATGTAAACATCGGCACTATCGGCCACGTCGACCATGGCAAGACGACGCTGACTGCGGCTATCACCATGGCGTTGTCCCAGCAGGGACAGGCGGCGGCGATGCGCTACGACGAAATCGACAAGGCGCCGGAAGAGAAGGCGAGAGGAATAACCATCAACACCGCGCACGTTGAGTATGAGACCGACGCGAGGCACTATGCCCACGTCGACTGCCCCGGCCACGCCGACTATGTCAAGAACATGATAACGGGCGCTGCGCAGATGGACGGTGCTATTCTGGTAGTTTCCGCCGCTGACGGCCCCATGCCGCAGACTCGCGAGCACATACTGCTCGCCAGGCAGGTTGGCGTGCCCTACATCGTCGTGTTCATGAACAAGACTGACCAGGTTGACGACCCCGAGCTGCTCGAGCTCGTCGAGATGGAAGTCCGCGAGCTGCTCTCCAGCTACGATTTCCCGGGCGACGATATACCGATCGTCATGGGTTCCGCGCTGTTGGCGCTCGAGTCCCTCCAGAACGGCGCCATCGCCAAGGACAGCCCCGAGTGCAAGTGCCTGTTCGACCTGATGGACGCCGTAGACGCGTACATCCCGACCCCCGAGCGCGCATCCGACAAGCCCTTCCTGATGCCCGTTGAGGACGTGTTCTCCATCACCGGCCGCGGCACAGTCGCCACCGGTAGGGTCGAGCGCGGCACCATCAAGGTTCAGGAAACCGTTGAGATCGTCGGCCTCACCGAGGAAACGCGCAGCGTAGTGGTCACGGGCGTGGAAATGTTCCGCAAGCTCCTCGACCAGGCCATCGCGGGCGACAACATCGGTCTGCTCCTGCGCGGCGTGCAGCGCACCGACATCGAGCGCGGCCAGGTGCTCGCGAAGCCCGGCAGCATCCATCCTCACACGCACTTCAACAGCGAGGTGTACGTGCTGAAGAAGGAAGAGGGCGGCAGGCATACCCCGTTCTTCCCCGGCTATCGTCCGCAGTTTTACTTCAGGACGACGGACGTCACCGGCGTAATCGCGCTCCCCGCGGGCGTTGAGATGGTCATGCCCGGCGACAACATCCGCATGGAGATAACGCTGATTACCCCCATAGCCATAGAGGAAGGCCTGCGCTTCGCTATCCGCGAGGGCGGCCGCACCGTTGGCGCCGGCGTAGTAACCGGAATCATCGAATAACACAACCGACACACAGAGGGAGCGGACTTGCGTCCGCTCCTTTTTCGCGCGCAGCGCTTCCCGCGATAGCGGGAAGCTACCTTGCGGGCGGGTGGGTGGGGTGGCGCGCATGCGCCAAAAAACGCCGCGCCGCGCGGACTTATGCGCATTTTGTTACGGTTTTGTAAACAATGCTTCTCTGCGCCTGACGGCATGCAAACAATATCGGTATATTATATTGAGCCTGAGATTGGCAGGCAGGGTATGGCGATAGTAAGACATTCAAGTTGCTTTATACTGTGGAATTGCGGTTCCGCGGAACACAAAGGAGGTCACATGAAACTCGTACGAAACGCGCCGCGCAAACTTGCGGCGATGATACTGGCGATGCTCTTCGCGCTCTTGGCATTTGGCTGCGCGCCCGCAGAGCCCAGAGTTCTGGAGGCGTGCGAGCAGTACGCTGAGTTCGGCGCGGTGGAGCTCGAAAAAGTCTGTTTGATAAAAATCGGAACTGGCGCGGGCGAACTCGGCGACCCAATAGCCTTGATGAGCGCCGCGCAGGCGGAAGCCTCCGAGCACGGTTCAGAATGGGTCCCGCCGGGAAGCAGACCCGTCGTAGTGTACGTCAGCGCCGACGACTCTGTGTGCATAGTCAGGCAAGAGCCGTACGTCTCGCCGTACAACAGCGTCGAGACGGGCACCGTGTACTACAACATATACGTCGATGGTGTATTTACGCGCAGTCTGCAGCACGAAGCCGGCGATGATGAGGAGCTGTCGGCGATAATGGCAGAGCTGAAGGCGGAGTACCCCATAGAGGAGTTCGAGCTCAAGAACTACGCTAATGAGGTGTACGTACAGCTCGAGGACGGCACATACGCACTCCAAGCGCGGTTCTCATACATGAACGACGAGCGCCTGTGGGTCATGCGGGACTACTTGACGCTGCTGGCGATATACAACGCAGAAGAAACCTATGCCGAACTGTCCCTGCCCGTGCCGGAGGACATCCTGCAGCGGCTGATGTCATATGACGCAATGCCGGCGACTGTATTCGTGGATTCCGAGGACAACCTCTATCTTCAGTCCTGGTACTCGGGTTCCGTATTTGAGCAAGTGGGGTATTCGGGCGACAACGGCGACGACGCCTCGGGCGTGATAGTGTTCAAATACGGGCTTGACGGAGAGCTTAAATCCTACGCCTGTTTCGCGTGCGACTATGAGTCGGACACGCAGCAAAGCTATATGCCCCAGTACTTCACGGGCAGGGGCTGCGTGTACACCACGATGGTGGACAGCGACGGCGTATGGGTGGTGAAGGCTCCGCTGTAAACTTTTGCTAAACGCCCGCCTGCATTACAAAAGGGGCGGCGCCCTGGCGCCGTCCCTCTTGTGTCGCCGTGACCCGCCGCGCTTACCGCGATAGCGGGAAGCTACCTTTTGGGCGGGTGGGTGGGGTGGCGCGTATGCGCCAAAAATCGCCGCGCGCGCAATGCCCCAACCGCGTGCGCGCCCGGAATCAATCGCCCTGCTCTATGGGCGCTATCCGCCAGAGCTCGCTCGCGTATTCGCGCACCGTCCTGTCCGACGAGAAGCGGCCGGCGCAGCAGGTGTTCATCACGCACTTGCGCGCAAACGCCTCCGCGTCCCTGTAATCGCGGTTGGCGCGGAGCTTTGCGTCGATGTATGGCATGAAGTCCAGCAGTATGTAGTAGTGATCCGGCTTGTGCCAGCTCGCGCCGTGAAGTATCGACTCGTAGAGGTCTCTAAATACCCCGGTGCCGTTATCGGAGAACGTGCCGTCAACGAGCGTGTCGAGCACGCGCCTTATGTCGTCGTTGGAGCTGTATATGCGCATGGGGTCGTAATCGAGGCCCTCCAGCTCCTCCACGCGCGCGCCGAATATGTAGTTGTTCTCCTCGCCGGCGGCCTCAACTATCTCGACGTTTGCGCCGTCATAAGTGCCGAGCGTCACCGCGCCGTTGAGCATGAACTTCATGTTGCCCGTCCCGGACGCCTCCGTACCCGCGGGCGAGATCTGCTCGCTCACGTCGGCGGCAGGTATTATTTCCTCCGCGTACGAGCAATTGTAGTTCTGCACGAATACCACTTGGAGCTTATCCCTTACCGACTCATCGCCATTGACCATGCGCGCAACTTCGTTTATGTACTTAATGACGCCCTTTGCCCTGTAATAGCCCGGCGCAGCCTTTGCGCCGAATATGAACGCGGTGGGCGTGAACTCTGGCAGTTCGCCGCGCTTGAGCTTGTTGTATATGTACACGATGCTGAACGCGTTCATGAGCTGACGCTTGTACTCGTGCATGCGCTTGACCTGTATGTCGAACATGAACGTCGGGTTGAGCACTACCCCCTCGCGATCCGCTATGGCGCGGCAGAGCTGCTGCTTTTTCTTGAACTTGACCTCCCGGAAGCGCTTTACGAAGTCCGCGTCGATGTGCTCCTTGAGCGCGGATATCTCATCGAGATTCTTCACAAAGCCCCAGCCTATCTTATCCGCCACCAGCGCGGACAGCTCCGGATTGCACAGTCCCAGCCAACGGCGCTGCGTTATGCCGTTCGTCTTGTTCTGGAACTTCTCCGGAAACACCTCGTACCAGTCGCGCAGCACGTCGCGTTTGAGTATCTCAGTGTGTATTCGCGCCACGCCGTTGACGTATGTCGAAACATATGTCAGCAGCCGCGCCATGTGAATGCAGTTATCCGATATTATGCGCATCCGCTCGCGCCGCTGCGCGTCCACGCCGCGCGCGGCGAGCTCGGTCATAAGGCGCTCGTCTATCTGCTCTATCAATTCGTATATCTGGGGTATCACGCCGCTAAATAGCCTCGTATCCCACTTCTCAAGCGCCTCGCTCATAATCGTGTGGTTCGTATATGAGAATGTAGCCCTTGCAGTCTCAAACGCCGTCACGAAGTCCAACCCGTTCTCCATGAGCAGCCTTATGAGCTCCGGCACGGATACCGCCGGATGCGTGTCGTTAAGCTGTATGGCGGCGTGCGCCGCAAACCCGGAGAAGTCATTGCCCCTGACGCGCCTATATCTGCGGACTATGTCCTGCAGCGACGCGGAGGACAGGAAATACTGCTGCTTCAGCCGGAGCTGCTTGCCCGCGTAAGTACTGTCGTTTGGGTAGAGCACGCGCGTTATGTCCTCCACCTCATTCTTCTCCTTGACGGAGAGGTCGTACTTCTGGTCATTAAAGAGGTTAAAGTCAAACTCCTCCACAGGCTCGCTCTGCCACAGCCTCAGCGTGCCTATGTTGCTCGTCCCGTAACCTATTATGGGCATGTCGTACGGCACCGCGAGCACTTCCTGGTCGGCAAAACGCACCGTGACGGTCTTGTCATCGCGCCGCCTGCTCCACGGGTCGCCATAGCGCTGCCAGTCGTCCGCTTTCTCGCACTGGAAGCCATTTGCGAAGCTCTGCCTGAACAACCCGAACTTATAGCGCAGGCCATAGCCGTCCAGCGGCAGGTTGTGCGTCGCCGCAGAGTCTAAAAAGCACGCCGCCAGCCGCCCGAGCCCGCCGTTGCCGAGGGCGGGATCCGCCACCTCCTCAAGCGTGCGCAGGTCTGCGCCCTTCATGCGCAGATAGCCGCTCACCTCGTCCAGTATGCCCATGCAGTAGTAGTTGTTGTAGACCAACCGCCCTATGAGGTACTCCGCCGAGAAGTAGTATGCTCTGCGAACGTGCTCGTGTTCGCGGCGGCTCCTGCGCCAATCGTCCGATATGGCGAACATAGCCGCGTCCGACAGGGCCTTGTGCAGCTGCTGCGGTGTAGCTTCGTATAATGAAATCTGATAATCCGTCTTGAGTTCATCCTCCATGCGACGCATTATCGCCCTTGTGTCCATCAACATTGACAGTTCCCCCTTTGCGAGTCGGTCTCTATTCTAACACCGGCACGCGCGTTTAACAACCGCGAATTTGGCGCCGCGCCGCCGCTGCCTGCGCACAGGGGAAAGCTCCGCCGGATGAGCGTATGGCACTTGCCTCGATAATTATCCCGCCGTGGCCGCGCCGCGCTGTCTGCCGCGAGGCCTCACTTCCTCCGCTGCCCGCGCCCCGATTTTGTGGCCGGCCCCCCCCCCCCCCCCCAGTTTGTTTCCAAAC
>JAUNBH010000007.1:0-8965 GCA_030527165.1 Clostridia bacterium | reverse complement strand
AGCGGGTAATTCGGGCATTAGAGGTCTATTACGAAACGGGGCGCAAAAAAAGCGCCGGGCATGACCCGTCGCTCAAAGCCACGCTATGCAGCGGCGCGCTATTTCGTTCCTACGGGCACACCTTCCTCAGCGGCGGTGCGCGCCGGCGTGCGCTTCTTCTCGAGCGGCCGCTTGACGGGCATCACCGGAATATCCCGCAGCGTCTCGATGCGCGACTCCAGCTCCGAATACCTGGCGTTTATGTCGGAGAGCTCCTGTGACATATTCAACATGGCGAGCATGGCGCAGTCGTAGTCGCTCAGCGTAGGATACGAATCGTGCACCGCTTTGATATGCGCGTTCACATCGTCCGCCAGCGCATTGACATGCGCTTCATCGTCCGTCACGAGCATTCTGTACTCGCCCGTGCCAAGGTAAACCGTGATCCTCTTTTTATCCATATGTAAAACCCCTCGCAGCGCATAGTATTACAACCACACTAATTATACGATATATTGCAAACATTGGCAAGCGCATACATGCCGATTTGGCATCCAAAAGTGTTCGTTTTCCCAAATATATGGAATCTATTGCTCCTTCGCGCCCGTTCTGCGCGCGAAAGCCCGGCTTGTTTCCGCTATACCTCCACTACCAGAATGGACTTCGCATCGTATGGAAGCTTGCTCGCCGTTTTGCCGGCGGCGAAGCAGAACGCGCCTCCGTGCGCTATCGGGCCGGGGGCCTTGGTTATGGAGTTGACCATCAGCGCGCGCTCTGCGGCGAGAAGCGCCTGCGCCGCGTACTCCGCCTCGCACTCCCGCCACTCCTCAAGCGTATAATTGACGTATATGGGCCACAGCAGAATGCCGTCCGTCCTGAACCTGTCGGGAAAATCCCACAGATCTCCGCACAGCGCGACGGCCATGCGCTGCCCGCGATATGTAAACTCCGCGGCGGCGTCGCCCTCCTTGTAGTACTCATCAGGCGCGCAGTACTCCTTCCAGCCCCGTGAAATGCGCCTGTAATTGTGCGCCACGGCGCCGTTCTCGATCAACGCATAGGACGAGTAGAGGGCGGACTTGCACTTTTCGATGTACCCGAACGCCAAGTCGGTTTCAAATCGCGCGCTCATATCGCAAATGCGCTGCATCACGGGCGAATCGACTGCTATTGCGACGCGGGCGTCCTGTTCATGACTCCAGGAGAGCGAATCAAAACCCTGCAAGAACGCCTCGCCGAAGCAGAGCAACTCCACACTGCCCCGCGCGGACTTCAGCGCGCGCTCCATTTGAGCCACGTTGAATGCCATGTCGTTGTTTATGAACTCATACGCCGCCAGACCGATTCTCACTTCGCCACCTCGTCCCTTCAAGTATGTGCGCCAAATCCCGGCGCAGCTCCTCGCTCAATGGACAAACGGCCATACCTGAGCGTCTATACCGTCGGCGTCGCGCTCGCCCAACAGCGTCAAGGCCGAGCGGAACCACGCGGGCAGCGGCGCGCACAAGCGCAGCCGCTCGCCCGTCGAAGGCTGTGTCAGCTCGAGCAGCGCCGCGTGCAGCGCCTGACCATTGAGCTTGAGCGGGTTCTTCCCGCCGGAGTAGACGCAATCACCCGTGACCGGGTGCTTGATGTGCGCCATGTGTACCCTTATCTGGTGCGTCCGCCCCGTCTCCAGCTGCAACAGCAGCAGCGTATACTCGCCGTAGCGCCGCAGTACGCGCCAATGCGTCACGGCGCGCCGTCCGCCGTCGACGACGGCCATTTTCTTCCTGTCGCCCTTTGCGCGCGCAATGGGAGCGTCCACCGTCCCCTCGTCCGCGCGCAGGTTTCCGTTGACCAGCGCGACGTACACCCGAAACGCGCTGTGTTCCTTGAACTGCGCCGCGAGCGAATTGTGCGCGGCGTCGTTCTTTGCCACAGCTATCAAACCGGACGTCTGCTTATCTATGCGATGGACTATGCCCGGCCGCAGCTCCCCGCCAATGCCGGACAAATCGCTCACCCTGTGCATGACGGCGTTTACGAGCGTGCCGTCGGGATTCCCGGCGGCTGGATGCACCACCATCCCCTGCGGCTTGTCAACCACTATCACGTCGCCGTCCTCGTACACCACGTCGAGCGGTATGTCCTGGGCCCGCAGCTCAACTGCGCGCGGCGCGGGAAAGCGCACCTCGACGGAATCCCCGCGCGTGAGCTTCATGCCCGCCCTGGCGACGCTTCCGTTGACCGACACTGCTCCGTCCGCTATGAGCCGGCCCATGTATGAGCGCGTGCCGCCGCCGCTGCGCGCCAGAAAGACGTCCAAGCGCTCCTTGTCCGCATCCGCCGTAAACAGCCTGACGTCGCCGCGCTCGCCTTCCATTACGCGCCGGTCTCCTCGCCGGCGGCTTCGCCGCCCGCCGCCTGCGCTTCGGCATCTCCGGGCGCGGGCTCGCGCTCCGGCGCGTTGGCCTCGCCGCCTGCGGGCGCTGGCTCCTCCGGCTCGGCCGGCTGCAGGCCTTCGGACTCCGCGGCGAGCGCCGCCTTTTGTGCGCGCTTGCGCTCGGCGCGCGCCCTGTCCTGCGCATCTATCGACTCTATGTACGCCTTGCCGCCCTTCGTGAAGAACGCCGCAATGAGCAGCAGCGCCACGCCCACGCAGACGGCGCTGTCTGCAATGTTGAACACCGGGAAGTTTATGAGCACGAAGCTCAGCATATCCCTCACATAGCCCAGGAACGCCCTGTCTATCAGATTGCCCAGCGCCCCCGCGAGCAACAGGCTGGCTGCCACCCGCATCAGCGCCGACATGGGCACGGGCTTGCGCCTGCGCTGCGTTATGAGCAGCGCGCCTATGAGCAGCGATGCTGCCGCGCTGACTATCGCCAGCGCCATCGTTCCATCCTTGAGCATGCCGAACGCCGCGCCCGTGTTCTGTACGTATTCAAACTGGAATACGCCCTCTATTACGCTGACGACTTCCCCTCCCATGAGGAAATTCTCCGCAATGGCCTTGGTCAGCTGATCAGCTGAAAGTATCAGCAGTATCACGATGATCTCGAGCATGGTACGTCCTCCTATTTCGTTAGTATGCGGGCTATTACCGGCCGCTTGACTTTGATAGCGCCCTTGGGGCAGAACTCCTGACAGCAGAAGCAATGTATGCACGCACGCCTATCTATGACCGGAAGCCCCTCGCGCGGCTTTATGGCGTTTGCAGGGCAGATGCGCCCGCACTCACCGCATCGCACGCACTCCTCCGGCTCCAGAACCGGGTTGGGGCTGAGACAGCTGCGTATAAAGCCGTTGAGTATGAGGAATTTGTCCGAGAAATCCAGATTCTGAGGCGGTATCACCCGGAAGCCCTCCGCCTTGAGCGCCTCCAAGTCGCCGCTCACGCGCAACTCGCGCACACTCCTGGGGGCAAGCCCTCTCTCAAACGCCAGGCGGAGCGTGACGAGCTCGTCTGCGTCAATGCCTATGAGCTCCGCCGCCGCCAAATCCAAGGCGTATGGCGAGCGCGCCGCCATAAGCGCGCCTATGCGGCGCGGCGTGCCGGCAGTCGGGCCGTTCCCCTCCATGCCCCACACCGCGTCCATCAGGCAGAGCGACGGCTTGAAGTGCTCGTTGAGGTCTATGAGCATATTGGCAAAATCGCTCACATTGGGAAAGCGGTAGTGGTACTCCGGCTTCTGAGTGCCGGGGATCACTCCGAACAGGTTCTTTACGGCGCCGCTCATGCCCATCATGCCGTGCGTCTTGAGCTTGGCGAAGCATATGACCGCGTCAGCGCCGTCGAGGTAGGCGGTGTACTGGAAGCGCTTCAGCACCGCGCCCCCGGCGCACTCCGCCTCGGCGACGGAGAAGTCCCGGTTTATCTGCACGCCCTCGCGCTCCAGGGCGTTCATGCCCGTATGCGAATACACGGCGGACAGCAGCGGTTGCGAATATGTGCCGCCGGGACTGTCGCCTATCACCACGGAAGCGCCCCTCTCGGTCAAACGCTCGCACAGCTCCGCCAGCAGCGCCGGATGGGTAGTCGCCGCAGCGTCGGGCTTCTTAAACGTCACAAGATTGGGTTTTACCGCGATGCGCATCCCGGGCTTAACCCAATCCAACCCGCCCACGGCGTCAAGCGCCTCCGACATGGCCGCACGCACGCGCTCGGGCGAATAGTCCTCACAGGGCGCAAGCGCCACGTCATATCTCTCATTATCCATACAGTAGAGTATAAACGCATTGCGCTCCCGGCGCAAGTGGCTGCCGGCTCAACGCGCCGCCATTTCGCTCGAGCAGGGCTATTCTCGCCTCGAGCTGCTCTATGTAGAGCGCGACTACGGCGAAATTCTGATTCAACATATTCTCGTTAGCCTTGCGCGTCAGCTCCCGCACGCGCTCGTCTCCCTCGTCCGCGTTCGCGTCCAGGGAAACGTAGTACATGGTCTTCATCGCCATTACTCCACCCTCCTCTCGCACGCAAGCAACAGCTCCACCCCCGCATGAAGCGAAAACCAGTGTCCCTCGTTGTTCGCAAACTTCAGCGAAAACGTCCTCCCGCGGTCTTTCAGCGGCACCTCCGCGACCTCGTCTGCGCCGCGCATCAGGCTCAAGTCGTACCCGTGCGCGCGGGAATCCACTCGCGTCTCCAGGCGCACCGCGTCCTGCGCCGCGCCCTCGCCGCGCGCATACAGAGCGCGCAGCGCCTTTATCTCGCCTTTGTTTGATAAATCCGTGGTGGGCGTCCGCCAGTGCGCGGCTATCGGCTCGCCGTCATAGGTCGTGCCGGAGTCCAGCAGGTAGAGGTAGCGGTTGGAGTTGAGCATGTAGACGTTGCCGGCAAACGCCCAGAGCGCGTCCACGGTAAAGCCTGTCCTCAGCATGTATCCGCCGGTGCGCAAGTCGTATTCGACTATGCAATCGCGGTCATGGCTCAAATCGAGCTTAAACAGCAGCTTGAAGTGCGTCTTGGCGGATATGCAATTAGTCAGGCGCGCGCTCTCGAGCACGCGGCATATGAAATCGGCGTTCCGCGTGCGGTACACCGCCACGCCGTTATAGGCGTACAGGCCCTTCTGCGTCATGAAGTAGCCGCCGTCGCCCATGTTGACAAACGCGGTATGGCGGATGCTCTCCGGCGCGTCGCACAGCCGCTCCACAATGAAGTTGGACGGCCGGTCGCCTATCAGCCGGTATATGCTGCTCTCCATGAATATGAGCAGTTGGTTTTTGAGACTCGCAATGCAGGTTATGGCGTCGTGATCCGCCCCGCCGACGTCTACATAGCCGCCGGATAGCTCCGGCGACACCTCTGACTCGCGCCAGTCCTCGACGCTCCGCCCGCCTCCGGAGAGCTGCGAGTAGTAGAGCCGCGACGGATGCAGCGCGTCGCCGGCGGCGAACAGCCTTCCCGCGTACATGGTGACGTAGTTTACCGCCGCGTCGGAACCGAGCTCGCTCGACCCGAAGGCGCTTATCGTCTCCCCGTCGTACTTCATGAGCTGCGTCTCGCCGGTGGCTATCACGAGGCAGTCGACGTCGTCTATGTGCGCCCGCGCAAAATCTATGCGGCCCGAGGTCAGCGGGGTCTCAAAGGTGTGCAGCACCGCCCAGTGGGCGACCGCTCCGCTCAGCTTGTACACCAGCCTGCGCGTGAACGCCAGCGTGCTCATATTGGCGAGTGACGGCCCCATGTAGAGCGCCACAAACTCCTCGCTTCCGGGTATCTGCACAGATGCAAAGCGCGTAAAGCCCTTTGCTACGCTCAGCTTGCCGCCGCTCGTATCCATATTCGCGCAGTCCGGCGAATACGCCGCGCTGAGCTCGTTCTCGTCATGGTACTGATTGAGCCCTATGAACTCGTTTATCTTGTATAGCTTCTGCGACATACTACCACCTGTTCACTATCCTGTACGAATCGCTCTCGCCCCTGTTCGGGCGCAGGGAGCGCTTTGCAAGCAGGTACACGTTCATATACGGTTCCGCCCCCTGCTGATTCGCGGTGTCCGCCGCCATTCGCTCGCGCGCCACAACGTACAGGGGTATCAGCCAGTGCGTGTGCTCCGGCAGCTCGGGCGCATCGCCGTCCGCCTTCAGCTCTGCCGGCGCGTATACATAGCGCAGCTCGCACTCGCCGGACGCAGCCACCAGCACGCTGTCGTCCCCGCCCGCGCAAAACTCCAACTCCCGTCCGTCCTGCCGCACGCTCGTCAGCTTGACGCAGGCGCGCTCCAAGCCCGACAGGTCTATGCGCCCTTCGCTCGCCGCCGCATACTCGCAGCGCGACGGCTTAACGGCGGCGGCTATGTCCTGCACCGCATCGTTTGCGTAACCCTTCAATCTGTCCCCGTGGAGCGCCACTGCCGCCGCGTCCGTGGGCATGCCCAACTGTGACAGCGCGGATTTGATTATCTCCGACAGCGTCATAGCGCGCCTCCCAACTTCTTGCCGGACGCGAGCCGGTACTCGTCAAGCGTCAGGGCGCGCAGCTCCTCCACTCGCTCGTTCTGCTCTATCAGCGCCGCGACGCTCTCCGGCACCTCCACGGGCTCGCAGCGCTTTATCCTGAAAAAGTGTCCGTTTATGCCACCCTCCCACGGGCTGAGGGAACCGTCCTTGGGCGCGATGACTATCAGCCGCCTGCGCTCCGCGGCAAGCGCTTCGCCCACGGTTACGGCTTCTCCCGCGCTCGCGTATCTCTGGTATTTATCGTTCATGCTCTCCTCCATTCGCTTTGTATGTTTCAGCCTTTTGTTGTATAATGTACGCCAGTGGTGATAAACCACGGAGGCTATGTGAATATGAAAAACAAGACGCTGCTCGGCGTGCTCGCGGTAATACTCTCGTCCGTGTGCTACGGCATCACTCCGGTGCTCACAAACGGGGCGCTCGACGGAGGATTGCCGGTCGAGTTTCTCATACGCGTGTTCGGACAGGATTATCCGGCGGCGCTCGCCGCCAGCGCCGAAACAGCGCTGCCAAACGAGAGCGTCGTCGCTTTTGCCATGGGCTTCGGCTGCCTTATATCGCTGCTCTCCCTCGCCGCCAAGCGTAAGCTCAACACGCTCCGCGTAGACAGGGGCGTGTTCTTCAGCGCGAGCGCCCTCGGGGGCGCGGCGTTCTTCGCCACCTGCCTGCTGCTCACCTACGCCTACCGCTACATGGACAAGGGCGCGACGATAGTGCTTCACTTCACATACCCCGCCATATCGTGCATCGCCGCCGCGCTGATATTCAAAGAGCGCCTGACCTGGCTAAAGGGCGTTGCGGCGGCGCTCGCCATAGCCGGAGTGTACTTCGTGTCCAATTTCGGCGGCGCGACGAACGCCCTCGGCCCCATATTCGCCCTGCTCTCCGCCGTCACATACGCCACATATATACTCGGCGGCCGTTACAGCGCCTACGCCTCCGTAGACTCCTCCGTATCAACGGTGTATGTCACGGGCACGGCGTCGCTGCTCGGATTTGCCGCCGCCGCAGTGTTGGGGACGCTTGAGCTCCCCGCCTCCGCCACGGTTTGGGCACTGCTCGCGCTGGACGGGCTTATAGGCTACCTCATCGCGCTGAGGCTGATGCTCTACGGCATCCGAACGCTCGGCTCCGGCACGGCGTCTATGCTCAACACACTTGAACCCGTGATGGCGTCCGTATCCGGCATAATCGTGTTCGGAGAGGCCTTTGGCCTGCAAAAGGGCGTGGGCTACGCGCTGGTGCTCGGCGCGGCGCTGCTCACGGTATCCGGCAGCGTGCGCGAAGACCGCCGGCAGCGCAGGGCCGAATCCGAACTCGCACAGTCACGATGACCGCCTCCGCAATGGGCGGCCGGACAGAACGCCGCGGCCGCCGCTCCATTTCATTCACTCCCCGCCTGCGCCGCCGTCCGCACCGGTTGCAGCGTCGTCAAACGCATCGTCGCGCGCCCGCACGAGCAGTTGTTTGAGCTTTTCCGGCACGCGAAGCCCCATCGCTACGGCGTTCTCGAATATGCTCAGGCACTCGTTCGCTATGTAAAACATTATTGTCATGTTCCTAAACGCGCAGTTCGCCATCGGCACCACTTTATCCGCGAGATTCGCCACTATCACGAGGGCGAGTATCATCACCTTGCGCAGCAGGCCCTTAAACCCCGCCTTGCTGCTGAGCTCGCCCCTCATGCCCGCGCAAATCACGCCGGTTGCGTAGTCCACGCACATCGCGCCCGCAAGCGCGAAGAACAGCGCGTCTATCGGCCCCAGGAGAAAGCCCGCCACCGCTCCCGCGGCGGCAAACGCCCCCTTTAGCCACGTCGTAAAGCTGCCCATACGCGCCTCAGTTGAGCAGCTGCTCGTAGTGCGGACTCGCGCCGGGACGCCCGTTGCCGAAATGCCGCACGAGTCTGTCATACACGTCCCTGCCATACGCCGCTATGAGCTGCTCGCGCATCTCGCGCCACCGCTCCTCGCCGCTGTACAAGAGCGCGTGACGCAGCCTTGCGGGCAGGCTGTTCATATACTCCGCAGCAGCCTGGAAACCGTCGCTTGAGGGAGCTGCCGCCGCATCGGATGCGCCATGCCCGCTCTGTGCGCTCGCCGCAGCGCGCTGCGCCCGGAGCGCCGCGTACATGCGCTCGGCGATTCGCGTCGCGTAGCTCTCCTCGAGCAGCGCAATGTCATCCGTTACCGCCTCCGCCGCGTCCTCGCTCGCCTCTGCGGCGTGCGATGAGTTCGCCATGCCGCGCGCATTCGCGTCCGCCGCGAGCTCGCCCTGCTCGGCGTTGCCCTGAAGCAGCCTGTCCGCTATCGCCCTGTCAAAGGCCGGTCTGAGCATGCCCGAAAACAGCGCGAACAGCTCCTCCTCGTCCATGCCCGCGTAGTCGGACTCCTCCAGCGCCAGCGCGTTGAGCACGCCCTCGTATATGCTGTCGAACGCCTGAGCGCCATACCCGCCGCTGCCGCCGGACGCGCCTGAAGCGCTCTGCGGCGAGTAGAACGCCTCGCCCTGCGAGGGCTGCGTGCCCTGCGAGGGCTGC
>JAUNBH010000050.1 GCA_030527165.1 Clostridia bacterium | reverse complement strand
GAAGCGCCTCTGGCAACTACAATAACGCCGTTCACTCTATAGTCCAGCCACTGCGCAGGCGCATTCGTCTCGAAAACGCCTACTTCCACGGAATCATCACGCAATTCCGAGCAAGTCACCATCACGTCAACCGCCTCTACCCCCTCGATTACGGCGAGCACCTCTTCCAAGCGCGCTTCCAACGCCATCTCTGCGCTTCCGAGCCGCGCTTCGTCCGATGTGGCTTCGCCGTCAATACCGGCCGAGCACGAGTTCCCGGACAGGTATATGAGCACCGCGCATAGCGCTATCGCCGCATATACCGCTATCTCGAGCTTCCTGTTGCGCCTGATCTTCTCAGCGAGTTTCCCGAAAGCGCCGCCCATTTCAACCTCCTCGCATCAGCAGAAGCAACGGCTCCGCAATGCACGCCAGCAACGCTACGGCCATCACCTTCTCCGCGCTGCTCTTAATTCGCCCTTCAGGCAACGCCATCTTCATGAGCATTATGAGCGCGGACATCGCGCATATACGGGTCACATAGCCGTATAGCCACTCCACTGACGTCACCTTCTTACGCCATATATATGTTGCCCGTGCCCACAATAATACCCGCTGTTATCACAAACATCAGGAGCACTCCGAATACGGCCGCAATCAAGTATTTCGACGTGTCGCCCACCTCACGAAGCATCAGCACTATCCTCCTGTCAGCTATTGGCTCGCACAGCGCCGAAGATACTTTCAAAGCTATCGCAACGCCCAGCAACTTCAACAGCGGAGCCGCAGCGCAGGCAATAGTTATAATGATCGACGCTACGCCCGCGGCGTTTTTAACCGTGTGGGCGCAGAACAACACGGTGTCTATCGTACCCGACGCCGCGCCGCCTATAATAGGCACAAATCGCTCCACCGCGAATTTCGCCGTGCGCAGCGACAACCCGTTGGTGGACGATATGGCTAATCCGGTTATCGCCGCCACGCCTACGTAGAGCGTAAACACCAGCCCTACCGACCATTTGCACGCATCTGCCGACAAGCGCTGCAGCTCGCCTATCTGCGATTTGGAGGATAGATTGTTCATCACAGACAACACACCGCTGGTAAGAGCCAGCGGCAGCACTATTGTCTCTATCAGCTTCGCGACGGCAGACGCAAGAAACGCCATGAGCGGGCTTATGGCGCCGCTCGCCATCGCGCTGCCGGAAGCAGTCAGCATCGCCGCCAGTGTCGGGTTTGCCAGCTCGATAAAGTCGACCATCCCCACGATTCCATTCCTGGCTATAGAAGTCATTCTCGACAGCGCGAATACCACGACGCCTATCGCCGCGCTGAGGCACAGGAATCCGGCCACTTCGCTCAGCGGCGAATCCTTCCCGCCGGATATGAGCACATCCGCCAAGCCGGAGAGCAACCCCACACCTAACAGAGCGAGCACGATACCCATGTTTTCGAGCAGCGCATCCCTCAGCGAACCGCCAAAAGCACCGAATACCGCCTCTATATCTACGTTGGCTTCCCCGTACGCCAGCGCTTGCACGAGATCCTTCACCGTGCTCCCGTCACATATCTCCGCCAGCTCCAGACCATCCCTGTCGAGTGCTGCCTGCCACTGTGAGAAATCAGATTCGTCCACGAGCCTGTCTATTTCCTCCTGCAGCTCGCCAATTATGGCAGCCGCCTGCTCATCCTCGGGTTTGCTCTCGACGCCCTCCCCTGTACCTACGGCCGCTACAACGCCAGGCACAGACGAAATCAATACCAGAAGGGCGATGCACATATGTCGTCCATTCATGCGGCAGCACCTAACAGCTCTTTAACCATGTCTATTATCTTGAATACAGTGGGCGCGACCATGACGAGTATCGCCAACCTGCCGCAGAGGTCTACCTTGGAAGCGATGGCGTTTTCTCCCGCATCGGAGCATATCACGGACGCGAGCTGTGCGACGTAAGCCACTCCTATCGTCTTGACCAACACCGAGAAATATTCCGGGTCTATGCCGTACGCCTCAGCAGTTTCAATAACTCCATCTATAAGCCCTGAAATCGAGCCAACCGCTATCAGCAGCAAAAGCACTCCCGCGGCTATGCTGACCTGCAGGGCCGCTTCCGGCCTGTATCGCTTGACCACCAGCGCCAGTGTCGTGGCAATTAGCGCTATCCCCGCAATCTTGAGTATGCTCATAGTCCAAATATCTCTATAACAGTGTTGAACAGCGAGCCAATGTAGCTGATTATCATCATGAGCGCCAACACGAGTCCGGATATGGCGGTTATCATGGCAATATCATCCCTGCCGCTTTGCTTGAGCAGCTGACAGGCTATCGCCACCAGTATCCCTATGCCCGCCACTTTTAGTATCACTTCAATTCCCATATCGTCCCCTATACGAACAGGATCGCGCCCGCGATGCCCGCAAGCATACCTAAGCTTCTCGCGACCTTTGCTCGTTCCGCGCTGCCCTTGCGATTTGCGCTCGCCTGTTGCTCTGCACGCAATATGCACAGTTCCATATGCTTTTCCTGAGTCGCTATGTCGCTCGTCCCCATGCCGCACACAAATGCCCGCAACGGCTCCAACTGCTCCGGCGACAATTGCTTTAGCCGTCCTGTGACGCCTTCGCCCACGACCGCTTCCCAGAGCTCGTCGCCGCTTTTGACCGCAATATTCGCCGCCACTGCATCCCACAGCTGTTTGTGTTGCAACTCGCGCAGCTCCGAAAGCATTTGCGGCGCGGGCGCGGCGCTGTACTTTAGCTGCAGCTTTATGGCAGCCATATCAGTTTTGACGGCGTCAAGCGCGTCTGCGCGCCCGATTATAGATTTGGCTGCGGAGTTTCCCGCCAGCGCGCATGCTGCGAATATGAGGATGGCGGCGATTAGACTATGCATTATACCCTCCTCGTATGCCGGGACCACTAATGCCCTTGATGTACGTACCCTTCTCGTCACGGTCTATGACTATGAGTTTTTCAAACAACTCCGCCTTGACTATATCGCCTATCCCCGACCGATGCTTGAGTTCCTCTGCGTCCACGCCATGCGCGCTCGCTATAACGGCCGCTCCGTATGTCAGCGCGTCTCTAATTGCTGCTGCGTCCTCCATACAACCTATTTCATCGGTAATAATCACATCAGGCGACATAGTACGCACTGCAAGCGACATTCCCTGCGCTTTTGGACATCCGTAAAGCACGTCCGTCCTAACGCCCACGTCGAACTCCGGCACCCCCGCCTTGCATGCGCAGAGCTCTTGCCGCTCGTCTATCACACATACTTTTCTGGGCGCCGTGCCCATGCCATTTGAGAAACGTCTCGCAATATCTCGCAAAAGAGTGGTTTTGCCCGCTCCGGGCCGGGATACTATCAGCGTAGAAATCGCCCTGCCGCCGCGACCTATCATGTGCGGGAACACCCGCTCTGCGGCGTCTCGCCACTCTTCGGCGGCGCGTATGTTCAGCGCGTTGACCTCGCTTACGCGGCGAAGCAACGAGTTCTCACACACCGCCTTGCCGACTATACCCACTCTGCAGCCGGCGTATGTGACATAACCCTGTCTGAGTTCGTTCTCATAGGCGTACAGGGAGTTTTCGCAGAGGGACTGAACGATTTTTTGACAGTCAGCCTGCCTCGGTATGAAGTCTTCCAACATCTTTTCGCCATCGCTCATTATCAATTGAACGGGTTTCCCCACACGCAGCCTTATCTCCTCAACGCGCGCAAAGCCCTCAACTGCAACAACTCCCTTAAGCTGCGGTGGAAGAACGCCGGCTATCGCTTGCAGTCTATCAGGTTTCATCCCTACCTCCATGATAGACTATATGTGATTGTCACATGTAATAGACTATGTGGAACGACGCGCCCTTAGCGAGCGTGACACTTGAGCGGCCGCGCACACGGCAGCGTCCACGGCGCAACAAGCGCACATTGAAAGCAGTTGCATTGCGAGCACCGGATTTGCGCTCATATCAAATTCGCAATAACCGTTCGTGACGAGGCATAATAGCTCGCACAGCGCTAAGCTGAGCGGAGGAATGACCGACGCTATCAACAGCTTACCTTTGGCGTCACTGCCCACCGCCGCCGACGTAGCGCCTGTCATCAACGAACCCACTATCAATAGAGTTTCCATGGGCAACAGCCTTAGTATCCCCGCAAGAGTCAACGAAGCGACCGCCACCGAAAACACAGGTGCAAACGAGGCGCGCGTGTCCCGCTTCGTAAAGCAGAGCACCGCAATCAGCGCCAAAGCGCCCAGGTCTAACTTTAACTCCTGAATTGGTGAAACGTCGAAAGTGTGCAGCACCGTTACGCACGCAACCGCGTATAATGCCTCAAAGCGCGTCAACGACAGTCGCTTGAGTGCGAAATCAGCGGTTGTAAAACCTATGAGCAAAAACATGCATGTAACAGTTAGCGTCAGTGCATCCATGCTGATAGTGTTTTCACAGCGCAAAATCGGTATGCAATTGGTATTATGTGACGGCGCTGACTTGGCAAATTATGTATTTGTGTAAAAACCGCAATAAAGCGCGCAAAAACCTCCTCCGATGCCGCAATACCGGAGGAGGTCGCAACTATGCTGTGCGCATAAGCCTATGATGCGCTACCGCAACTTCGCGCCAAAGCGGTCAGCGAGCATGTCGAGCACTTGCTTGACGGCGCTATGTATCTCCTCGTCCGACAGGGTGTGGTCTTCCGCGCGCAAAGCGAAGGAGAACGCCATGCTCTTTTTGCCCGGTGCAACGCCTATTCCCCGGTATATGTCGAACAGCGCCACGTCCTCGATTTGCACTGCGCCCAAATCGGCGGACGCCATGCAGTCGACTATATCGCCGCAAGCGGTATCCTCGTTTACGAGAACGGCAATATCCCTCCTCACGACCGGAAAGCGCGGCAGCGGCTTGTACTTGGCGTATCCAGAGCGGTGCCTTAGCAAGCAGTCAACGTCCAGCTCCGCGACATACGCGTCCGCGCCTATGGCGTAGTAATCCGCCAAGTCCGGGTGAATCTTTCCCAGCTCGCCAATAACCTCTCCATCATGCCATATCTGTGCCCTTTGGCCGGGTTGGAAGTATTCGCCGCCACCCGCCGCATACTTCACGCCGTCTACGCGCAGTGTGCACAACAACTGCTCTACCAGCCCTTTTAGCGTGAAGAAGTCCTCGCCGCCAAGCATGCATGCGATGCCCAGCTTCTTGCGCTCTTGCGGCAGTTCCCCCTCGTCGATGTGCACGTTGCCAACCTCGAAGAACCTGCCGTGCCCCGTCTTTCGGTTATAATTAAGGGCCAGGTTTTTGAGCAGCGTCGGCATGAGCGTCGTGCGCAGCAGGCTCTGGTCCGCGCCAAACGGGTTGACGAGCTTCACGGCTTTGAGCCTGTCGTCGCCCTCGGTAAGGCGCAATGCGCTTATATCGGACGGCGACATGAAGTTGTATCCGTATATCTCATACGCGCCGAGAGTGACCATGGCGTCCTTTATCGAGTCGTCAAAAGCAAACTCCTCGCTGATTCTGCCCTCAAATACGTCGCCGCGCATAAGTGTGGGCCTGATCCGATAGTAACCGTACAGGCGTGCGACTTCCTCGGCTATGTCCCAGTCTGCCTCGATGCCGACCTCTATGTCCGTGCGATAATATGGCACAGTCACCTTCAGCGAGCCGCCATCCTGCTGCGCGTCTATGTTTATATGCGCCAACAGCTCCACCATCTCCTCCGGCGAAATCGGCTCTCCTATTATAGCGGCGATGTGCTCTGCATCCACAGTGACCGTACGCTGCTCGATGTTCGCGTGGCATACGTCAATGACGCCGCCCACGATGCGTCCTGCGCCCAGCTCGTCGACCAATTCGATAGCGCGGTTTAGCGCCAGAAGCGCGTTGACGGGTTCGACGCCCTTAATGAAGCGCGCGGCTGAATCGGTAGTGTGCCTTAGCTTCTTTGTAGTCGCGCGAATATTGCTCCCCTTAAACACCGCCGACTCAAAGAGTGTCGCACGCGTCTGCTCGGTTATCTCGGAGTTCTCTCCGCCCATCACGCCGGCTATGCCTACCGCCTTCTCAGGGTCTGCTATGACGAGCATGTCGCTGGACAGAGACCGTTCTTTGGAGTCGAGCGTGACAACCGTTTCGCCCTCGCGGGCGTTTCGGACGATTATATTGCCTTCGGCAACGCACGCGAGGTCAAAGGCGTGCATGGGATGGCCGTACTCAACGAGCACCAGGTTGGTTATGTCCACAATGTTGTTTATGGGGCGCATGCCTACGCTCCTAAGCTTCTTTTGCATCCACTTTGGCGACGGCTCTATCTTGAGGTCTGTTACGACCCTGGCGCAGTACCGCGAGCACAGCTCCGTATTCTCAATCGATACGCGCGCATAGTCACAGGCGTTGCCAACGCCGGTCACTTCCCGAATTGCAGGCTCGACGAACGTCTGTCCAAGCGCGGCGGCGACCTCCCTGCACATGCCTATGATGCTCTGACAGTCCGCTCTGTTGGGCGTCAGCTCTATGTCCAACACAACGGAATCCAATTCGAAAGCTTCCTGGACGCTTTGTCCGTTGGGATGCGGTTCGTGGAACAGCAGCACCTCATCTGCGCTCGCGCCTTCATAATCCGCATCGCACAAACCGAGCTCCTTGCCGCCGCAGAACATCCCATAACTGTCCACTCCGCGCAGATTGACGCGCTCTATCTTAAAACCGTCCGCGAGAGTAGCGCCGCAGAGTGCCACCGGGACCTGTGCGCCCACGTCGACCCGCGTAGAATTAGTGACGATTTGCACCAGCTCTTCGGCGCCCGCGTCTACTCTGCAGACACGCAGTTTTTTGGCGTCGGGATGTGGTTCGACGCTGACTACCGTGCAGACGACCACATTGCTTATACCCGGCATCTCGTCTGTTACGTCCGCCACCTCAAAACCGCGCCACATGAGTTTCTCTACCAATTCGTCAACCGTCACGTCGAGATTGACGTATTCACTCAACCATCTAAGCGGTAGTTTCATAGCGAATTACCTCCAAAACTGTTTTAGGAACCGAGCGTCACACTCGTATTGCAGCCTTATGTCGCTTATACCGTACTTTAGGCTCGCAACCCTGTCTACGCCTACTCCCAGCGCAAACGCCGACCATTCTCTCGGGTCGTACCCGCAGTTCTCAAGCTCATGCGGATTGGACATGCCGCATCCCATTATCTCTATCCACCCGGTGCCCTTGCACACCCTGCAGCCCGTACCGCCGCAAATGGTACATGATATGTCCACCTCCGCCGACGGCTCTGTGAAGGGGAAATAGCTTGGACGCATTCTGGAGCGCACATTCTCTCCAAACACAGCCTTTGTAAACGTGTCTATCGTCCCCTTAAGATCCCCCATCGTAAGGCGCCTGTCGACGACCATAGCCTCTATCTGCATAAACACGGGACTGTGCGTCGCGTCAACCTCATCGACCCGGAATACCTTCCCGGGTATCATAACCCTGAAGGGCGGCTTGAGCGCCGTCAGCGCGCGCACTTCGACCGGCGATGTATGGGTGCGTAGCAGAACATCATCGTTTACATAGAAAGTATCCTGCATATCGCGCGCCGGATGATCCGCCGGCAGGTTGAGCATGGTGAAGTTGTACTTCTCGTACTCAACTTCCGGTCCGTTGAACGTCGTAAAGCCCATGCCTAAAAGCGCGTCGCGTATCTCGCGGTAGACGATTGTAAGCGGGTGCAAACGACCTACAGGCCGCTTCTGTGTTCCCGGGCAGGTCACATCTACGGTCTCCGCTTCAAATCGTTTGTTTCGCAGTTCCAGCGCAAGTGCCGCTCTGCGCGCGTTGAGGTCAGCTTCAATTCGCTGCTTGAGCACGTTTGCTCGCTTGCCGAACTCAGCTCTCTCCGCCTTGTCCATCTGCGCCATTGCCCTAAGCATCGTCGTCAGCTCGCCGTTTCGCCCGAGAACGGCTACATATATCTCATCGAGCTTCTCGACGGCGTCGGCGGACTTGATGCGTTCAATCGCGGCATTGGCAGCTGTTTCAAGTCTCCTAAGCATTCTCATACCTCCGTATACAAAGAATAAGCGCACATCCCAAGGGACGAGTGCGCTCTGCTCGTGGTACCACCCAAATTCGCCCTGCAATCACAGGACCTTTTCCGCTGTATCGGGCTTACCCGGTGGCGACTACACATTTGCACTTCACCGCCACAGCTCGGGAGGGAACGACAGAGGCCTTAGCACAGGACGCTTTCAGCAAGTGCGCCCCTCTCTTTGGAGCCTATAACCTCATTTCCTCCGTCACAGCTCTACGACATG
>JAUNBH010000049.1 GCA_030527165.1 Clostridia bacterium | reverse complement strand
AGCGTGGTGCCCGCGTTTACAAGGGCGTAGCGGAGGCAAACGTGACTTTTTGCGGAAAAGGAGGAGCAAGGGAGCGGGCGGACGGCGCTTTTGTTTGCCCAAAGGCAAAAAAAGCGTCGGAGCAAAGCGGACTTTGCTCCGACGTGCCGCGAACTAAGCGAAGTCCGCGGAGTGCGTGCGCCCCGTCTTCCCGCCGCCCGCAGGCGGCGTCCCCGCGAGTGGTTGGTAGCGAAGCGCGCGGCGTCGTGAGCGCGCTTGCAAGCGAACAGGCGAGCCGAGCGTGACCACTCGCGGCAGAGGAGCCGCGACGGAGCGGAAGAGAGGCGTTTTCGTTGCGAAGCAAAAGAAAATCGCCGCGAACTAAGCGAAGTCCGCGGCGACGTGGCGTACCCGGGAGGATTCGAACCTCTGACCTTTGGAGTCGGAGTCCAACGCTCTATCCGGCTGAGCTACGGGTACAAGGTATTGGGGTATCAAGTGTCGTGCACCCATCATTCGACGCAGTGCCCCCGAGCGGAACTCCGGCAGGTGACTCCGGCCAGGCGAACCCGCGGCACACCGGCGGCTCTGCTTAATGCTGCTCCCGTCAAGGCCTGACATGGTTCGCAGATGCCGATTGCACAGGACCCGGCCCTCGACGTTCCTTACCGGCGCCTGCCTCGCAAACATGCGCCTCGTGATGGGGATTAGACCCTGCTGTAGCGGATTGCAGGTACAGGGCACCGCTAACTCCCCGCTTAGCACGACGGAATAAGCATACAGCTTTTCGGAGTATAATGCAAGCAAAAGTTGCCGGGCGCGCGCCTTGCTATCGGGCACAAAGCGTTGTAGAATAGCATGTAGTAAAACGGAGGGAGAGGATCGCATGTCGGCAATAAGGGACATCGCACTCGCGCCGCTCGGGCTAAAGCGGATAGAATGGGTAAGAGACTTCATGCCATGTCTGGAGGAGTTGCGCCGTCGCTACGCTCAAACAAAGCCGTTTCAGGGCGTGAGGGTATCGGTGGCGGTGCATTTGGAGGCAAAGACCGCGTACCTGTCGCTGCTGTTGCGCGATGCGGGTGCACAGGTCGCGGTTACGGGTTCAAACCCGCTGTCCACAAAGGACGACATATGCGCTGCGCTCGCCTATCTCGGCATGGAGGTGAATGCCTGGCACGGCGCAACTGCGCAGGAGTACAGGGAGCATCAGCGCAAAACGCTCGAATTCAGGCCGCACATAATAATTGACGACGGCGCGGACTTCATTTCGCTGCTCGACAGCTATCCTGAGTACGCGAGCGAACTTATAGGCGGCTGCGAGGAGACCACGACCGGCATAGCGCGGCTGCATGCACGCGCTGAGGCGGGCACCCTGCGCGTGCCGATGATGGCGGTCAACGACGCCAACTGCAAGCGCCTGTTTGACAACCGGCATGGCACGGGGCAATCGGTGTGGGACGGCATTATGTACTCCACAAACAACATTGTCGCGGGCAAGACGGTGGTTATCGCGGGTTACGGATACTGTTCGAGCGGCATAGCTCTGCGTGCGAGGGGGCTGGGCGCGAATGTGATAGTGACGGAAGTTGATCCCTTCAAGGCGCTGGAGGCGGCAATGGACGGCAACAGGGTGATGACCATGGACGATGCCGCGGAGCTGGGGGACATATTCATAACTGCGACCGGCTGCAAAGACGTCATAGTCGGGCGGCACTTTGCGCGCATGAAGCACAATGCTATGCTCGCCAATGCCGGACACTTTGACGTTGAGATAAACAAGCGCGAACTCAGGGCGCTCGCGGTGAGCGTAGAGGAGCGCAAGCCGTTTGTGGACGGCTACACATTGGAAGACGGCAGAGTGATAAACCTCCTGTCCGACGGGCGGCTCGTCAATATTGTGGCGGGCAACGGCCATCCCGCCGAGATAATGGATCTGTCGTTCGCGATACAGTTTTTGGGCGCAAAGCACATACTTGACAATGGCGCTGACATGGCGGCGGGGCTGTATCCGATACCCGAGGAGATAGACAGGGACGTCGCCTGTATTAAGCTCAGGGCGATGGGTTTGGGCCTCGACGAGCTCACGGACGAGCAGAGGGCGTACTTAGAGGGCAGCTTTTGATGCGGCGCGCGCTCTGCGCGTTAGCGCTGTTGGCGTTTCTCGCGGGGGCGGCGGGCTGTGAGCCCGAGCAGCAGCCCACCGCGAGCGCCGCGCAGACTCTACCGCCTGTCGTGGAACCGACGGCGGAGCCGGAGCGGAATCCGGTATTTGAGTACATGGCGGACTTCTATGCGCGTTACGATGCGATAGCAAGCGCTGCTTCGGCGCCTCAGCCGGAGGTGCTCGACATTCACCTCAGCATAATCGCGCATGTGCACGCCGTGGGCATGCCGCGGCTCAGCGCAGGGATGCTGCCCGGCAGCTCCACGGGCGCGTTCAGCGGCAGCGTGGTGGGCGCGGCCGTCGGCAGCGGCGAGTGCACGGTCGGTGAAGATGGCGGTGCGGAGTTTAGTTTCGCGTATTCGGACACGGGCGCGGTACTCACGGGGAGCGTGCGCGGCGGAGAATTGGAATTCACCGTGGTGACGGATGGCGTGGTAAGCCTTACCGCGAGCGTGAGCATGGCGGACGACGTCTGCAGGTCGCTGTGCTTTGAGGGCGAGAGCTGGTCTGCTCTGGAGTTGAGCGCGGGCGGCTTGGCATTCTACATGGGCAGCTCGGCGGGCGGCGAAGTGTTGCCGTTTGACGATTTGGTTGCCATTGCGAGTGTTTCCGCGGAGCTGCGCCAGGGCGTGCTCGTGCGGCTGACATAAAAAATCATTGGAGGGAAAGAATGTGTTAACTGTAATCATAACTCTGGCGATAGTGATGCTTGTGCTGTTCGTGCTGTTCAAGCTGTTCGGATGGTCGCTAAAGCTGTTCTTCAAGCTGCTGATAAACGCGGTAATAGGCGCGGTGATACTTATCGTCCTAAACCTGGTCGGGAGTCTGATAGGCCTTACCGTACCGATAACCATCATATCGTCGCTCGTGGTGGGAATACTCGGCGTGGCGGGCGTGATACTGGTCATCCTCTACACACTGCTGTTCTAATAGAGCTTCGGCCTGAAGCGGGTGCGGGCGAGCGGGCGCTTGCCCGCTTTTTGCGCCATTGCAACCGCTGAGGCGCGAGTTTGGAGCACCGTCACCAAAGGCGGCGCACACACATATCGTACAACATGATTTGCCTGCTTTATGACAATGAGGGCGGGGGTGTATCGCAGTGCGATTCGCTTCCCATGGATGTGCGCAAGCACGGCGTGGCCTGGACGGACAGCCGTCTGTTGAGCGCGTGTGCGGCGATACGGCGCGAGTTTGGCGGGAACATGGGCGCGCGTCTTGCATTCTGCAGGCCGTGCGAAGGGATTCATGGCCGCGTTGGAGGGCGGTATTTCGGGTATACGGTGATACTCGGAGAGTTATTGGAGCGCGAACGGAGGGAGCGCCTGCGGGCGCTGTGCCTGAGCAGCGGGTTATTTGCACACGTCGCAATTGAGTGCGTCGCGCCCGCCTGGGTGGAGTGCTCGATCGTGTATGGCGCGGACGCGCGCCTGCCGTCGCTGTATCCGGGAGCTGCCGGCTGTCCAGTGCTGGCGCTGCAGGACTGCCTGCTCGCGCTGGGGTTCGGTCGCGTAGCGTTGACGGGCGTGTACGACGCTCAGACCCGCGCCGCTGTAAAAGAGCTGCGCTGGCGCTGCGGTTTGGAAAGCTCCGATTGCGTTGACGACGTTTTGTGGAACCGCATGCTGCTGGAATGCATAAACGCGCGTGCGGCGCGTGATGCGGGCGTTTAGAGGCTGATCGGCGCCGACGGAGGATTTCGCGTTTCGCGTCCTAAAGACTCGACGCGGTATTGCTATTTCGCCGAAATATGTATATAGTAGTAGTCGTTATATACCTGACAGGCGGGTGCAAATACGATAGCGCGGAGGGAAGTAATGGAACTGCTTAAGGAGAGGATACTGCGGGAAGGCAAGGTGCTTTCGGGCGACATCGTCAAGGTAGACGGCTTTCTCAATCACCTGGTGGATGTCGAACTTATGAAAGAGTTGGCGAGAGAGTTCCGAAGACGCTTTTCAGACGAGCGCATAACGAAGATAGTGACCGTCGAGGCGTCCGGGATAGCGCTTGGCGCCATATGCGCGCAGGAGTTCGGCGTTCCAATGCTGTTCGCCAAGAAGGCGAAGTCCGACAATATCGAGGGCGGCCTGCTTCAGAGCGAGATATTCTCGTATACATACAAAAAGAAAGTCACACTCATAATGTCGTCGCAGTGGATATCCGACGCGGACAGGGTGCTCATAGTGGACGATTTCCTCGCAAACGGCGAGGCGCTGCGCGGATTGACGGAGATAGTCAGGGCTGCCGGGGCGGAGATAGCCGGAATAGGTATAGCCATCGAAAAGGGCTTTCAGGGCGGAGGGGACAAGCTCCGCGCCGTCGGCTACAATGTGCAGTCGCTTGCCATCATCGACGGCATAGAGGACGGTAAGGTTCGCTTTAGAGAGGATGGGGCGCACTGATGGGCGGCAGAGTAGTAGTATTGGACTTCGGCGGGCAGTACAATCAGCTCATAGCGCGCCGCGTGCGCGAGGCGGGTGTATACAGCGAGTTGCTGCCGAGAAGCGCCTCGCGTGAGCGCATACTGGGGGACGAGCTCTCCGGCGTAATACTCTCCGGGGGACCGGATAGCGTGTACGAGGAGAACGCCATGACGTGTCCAGACTGGGTGTTCGAACTCGGAGTGCCGGTGCTCGGCATATGCTACGGCATGCAGTACATGGCGAAAGTGTTCGGGGGCGAGATAGGCTCAGCCGCGATAGGCGAGTACGGCAGGACGAACGCCGTATACGCCGACCATGCTTTGTTTGAAGGCATGGACGAGCGCGTAGTTTGGATGAATCACAACGACTCCGTGCTGCGCATGGGCGATGGTTTTCGTTCGATAGCGTATACGGCGCACTGTCCGATAGCGGCGTTCGCAAATGATGAGAAGCGCCTTTACGGGATACAGTTTCACGCCGAGGTAGAGCACACGGAGGACGGCAAGCGCGTGTTCTCAAACTTCCTGCGCGGCATATGCGGCTTGGCATGCGACTGGAGCCCCTCGAACATAGCTGAGGACATGATAGAGGAAGTGAGGGCCCAGGTAGGCGACGGGAAGGTGCTGGCGGCGCTTTCCGGCGGCGTGGATTCGTCTGTGGCGGCGGTGCTGGTGCACAGGGCGATAGGCGACAGGCTGACGTGCATATTCGTCGATCACGGTTTGCTTCGACTCAACGAAGCGGAAGAGGTGATGGCGTTCTACGGCGAGTCGCTCGGTCTCAACATAATCAAGGTGGACGCGCAGGAGCGCTTCTTGAGCAAGCTCGAGGGCGTGAGCGACCCGGAGGCGAAGCGCAAGATAATCGGCGAGGAGTTTGTGCGCGTGTTCGAGGAGCAAGCGGAGCGGCTGACGGGATTTGATTACCTGCTGCAGGGGACCATATACCCCGATGTCATAGAGAGCGGCAGCGGCGGCTCTGCGGTGATAAAGAGCCATCACAACGTTGGCGGGCTGCCCGAAGACATAGGATTCGTCGGGATAATCGAACCGCTGCGTTCGCTCTTCAAGGACGAGGTGCGCGAGCTGGGCCTGAGCCTGGACATACCGCCTCAACTGGTGTGGAGGCAGCCGTTTCCCGGGCCGGGGCTGGCGATAAGGGTTATAGGCGATATAACGCGGGAAAAGCTGGACATATTGCGCCGTACGGATTATATACTGCGCCGCGAGGTACGCGCGGCGGGTCTGGAGCGCGTGCTGTGGCAGTATTTCACCGTGTTCACCGGAATAAGGAGCGTGGGCGTCATGGGGGACCGCAGGACATACGACTATGCGATAGGCGTAAGGGCGGTCACATCATCGGACGCCATGAGCGTAGACTGGGCGGAGATACCGTTCCCCGTGCTCAAGCGCATTTCGGACTGCATAATCGCCGAGGTCGATCACGTCAACCGCGTTGTGTACGACATAACCTCCAAACCCCCCGGAACGGTGGAGTGGGAATGATTTCAGAAGCCAGAAAACGCCCGTAAATACTGGACTTTTTGAGGATTAATGCCCTCTGTGGCAACGATTTGGCGGGTACGGTCATCGTTCAATCTCAATAGCGCTGATCGACTCTCAATGAGGCGGTTGGCGCTTTGCTTTGCGCGTCAAACCCTGCCACATGATTCCTTGCGCTATTTGCATACTCAAAGATCTGAATGGGCACCAAAGGGCTGTGCGGTTCATTGCCTCGCAGTCATTTGACCTTGCCGCCATCGTGCGAAGCTGCCGCACGCCAATGGGCGTGCAGCGCGTCCGAAGCCAGTCGCTACCCAAAACGCTGTGCCGCCGGGCGAATGCCTTGACAGGGCGATAGCGAATTAAAGGAGAATAGCTACCGCCCGCCTTCGGCTGCCCTCTGCCGGACTTAAAGATAGGCTTGAAGCTGCCGCACGTTTTCCCGCTGAACGGCGAGCAGCCGCGTCGCCAAGTCCACAATCTCGCGCTCATCGCCGGCATAATTGTGAAGATGCTTCAGAGTTTTGCTGATCCCCATGTTGTTGCCCTCGATAGTCATCTCCGCTATCCTCGACGAGGAACGTTCGGGAATGAGTTTGGCGGCGGACATCACATGTGCGGACGCTTTGGCGACGCTGCCCACGTCTGCGGAGCGTTCGCCTCGCTCGAGCAGCAAGTGTTCCGCGTCCCGCTCAAATGCGCGGTATTCCTCCAGTTGAGCGGTCAACGCATCCCGCAGCCCGTCGTCCTGCGCGTAATCGAGCACGGAGAGTATGCCCTCGCAGCCAATCTCGGCTGTCTTATGAATGTACTGCAGCAGTTCTGTACCTGGATTCAAAGTAATCACCTCGAGTATAGTCTGCCGCGGAACGTGTGAATTATGCGGGCGGCGGCTTGCTTGCGAATCGTGCCGGATTTTGTGCGCGAGTGCTCTGCGTTAGGCGGCTATTGCGCTAATCAGAGGAGCCAAGGGCGTGGGCGGCGGCAAAGTGATACTGCTCAACGGGGTTTCCGGCAGCGGAAAGACAACGCTCGCGCGAGAATTGCAAAAACAGTCGGAGGAGTTGCTCTTCCGCGTCAGCGTGGACGATTTCTGCCACATGCTCCCCGCAAAGTCAATGTGCATGACGAACATCGAGCGGGGAATTGACGTGATGTTTCGCACGGTGCGCACTATCTGCGAGTCGGGCTTTTCCGTGGTAGTTGATGCCGTGATACTGGCTCACATGAACGCCTGGAACGCGCTCATGGAACACCTGGACGGCATACCCGTGCTGCTGGTACGCGTGCAATGCCCGTCCGGCGAGCTGCTTAGGAGAGAAACGCAGCGCGGAGATCGCAGCATGGGACAGGGCGAGGCGCAGCTGGCGTGGCTGTTTCCCGGAGCGGGTTACGAGCTTGTAGTCGATACGTTTGAGCGTCCGTGCGAGGAGTGCTCGGTGCGTATACTCGCCGAGCTGGACAGTGCGCGCCCGCTCGACCCGCGCGGCTACCCCTCCTTGGAGCGGGCAAGGGAGGGCGTGCATTCGAGCTGAAGGGCGGTATGCCGCGCTCCTGCAAAACGCCAATAACGAGTGAGATTGCCCCGAAGGCCAAAGGGGCTTTTTTCTTTCCCGCAAGCCCTGTTGGCAAATGCGCTCAGAGGAGCATATTGTATCCAATGCGCAAGGCGGGGGGAGGTACAGACGTGGGCAGGGTTTATAAATCAATCGACGAGTGCGTGGGGAGCACTCCGCTCATAGAACTGGGGCGCGTGATGCGGGCACACGGCCTTGGAGCGAGGTTGCTGGCAAAGGTGGAGGGCGCCAACCCGTGGGGCTCCGCCAAAGACAGGGTGGCACTGGCGATGATAGAGGATGCGGAGCGGCGCGGAACGCTCAGGCGCGGTTCGGTGATAGTCGAGCCGACTTCCGGCAATACGGGAGTGGCGCTTGCCGCTGTGGCCGCGCTGAAGGGCTACGAGGCGGTGATCGTGATGCCGGATAGCGCATCGAAGGAGCGCGTCGCCCTGATTCGCGCATATGGCGGGCGCGTGGAGTACTGCGACGGACGATATGGCATGCGCGGCGCGCTCGCGCGCGCCAGGGAGTTGGTCGGCGCAATTGAAGGGGCTGTGATGCTGGGCCAGTTTGAGAATCCCGCAAATCCCCGCGCGCACTTTTGCACAACGGCGGTGGAGCTCTGGCGGGATTCCAAGGGTGAGCTCGACGCGCTCGTGGCGGGCGTAGGCACGGGCGGTGTCATAACCGGCATAGGGCGGTACCTTAAGTCAAT